>NZ_AYTE01000003.1:0-317984 GCF_000506245.1 Williamsia sp. D3
TTTCGGCCCGATCGACGGACATTTCGGCCCGATCGACGGACATTTCGGCCCGGTCGACGGCCGTTACGGCCCGGTCGACGGCCGTTACGGCCCGGTCGACGGCCGTTACGGCCCGATCGGCGGTCATACCGTCGCCGGGCTCAGTCCCAGTTTCCCGGCCAGTTTGGTCAGGTAGGCGCCGGCACGTTCTTCGCTGTCGTCGGGCACTCCGTACAGAACAGTCGTGACGCCCAGTTCGCGCCACTTGTCCAGCTTCTCGGCCACTGGCTTGAAGTCGAGCACCACGATCTGCGGATCCCCCTCGCGACCGGCGTCGGCCCAGATCTGCTTGAGCAACACCACCGATGCCTCGATGTCCTGCTCGCCCGGCGTGGTGATCCAGCCACCCGCGCTCTTGGCGATCCACTTGAAGTTCTTCTCGTTGCCCGCGGCTCCGACAAGGACGGGCGGCGACGGCTGCTGGACGGTTTTCGGCCATGCCCAGCTGGGACCGAAGTTCACGAACTCCCCGGCGAACTCGGCTTCGTCCTGCGACCACAACGCGGTCATGGCTTCGATGTACTCACGCAGCATCGTGCGACGGCGCTTCGGCGGCACGTGGTGGTCGGAGAGTTCGTCGAGGTTCCATCCGAACCCGACACCGAGGGTGACCCGGCCACCCGACAGATGGTCCAGTGTCGCGATGATCTTGGCCAGGGTGATCGGGTCGGACTGGACGGGCAGCGCCACCGCGGTACCGAGCCGGATCCGGCTGGTCACCGCTGCCGCCCCACTGAGCGACACCCACGGGTCGAGGGTGCGCATGTAGCGGTCGTCGGGCAGCGACGAGTCGCCGGTCTGTGGGTGTGCGGCATCCCGCTTGGTGGGGATGTGACTGTGCTCCGGTACGAAGTACGCGTCGAAACCGGCGTTTTCCACCAAAGGTGCCAACGTGGCCGGAGCCAAGCCCCGGTCGCTGGTGAACTGGACGATCCCGAAGTCCATCGTGCCTCCTGCTGCAGCTCCAAACCGGTCATGGACCGGTGCCTGGACACCAGTCTAGGCAGACAGACAGTAACACGTTCTATATTTGGCCAACTTGTGCAGACCTGGGCCGTCCGCAAGCGGATCGGCGTCGCGGAAGATGCCGTTGGCAGGCGTCGTACGGCTCAGCGCGTCCACCGCCAGCACCACCGCCGCCGAGGTCCAGCAGCTTTTCTCCACCGGCCACCGCTTGCCGTCGGCGAACACCAGACCGGTCCAGTACGAGCCGTCCGGGTCTCGCAGATGCTGCATGTCCGAGAGCAAAGCGGTCGCGTCCGCGACGTCGCCGAGTGCATCAAGAGCCAAGACCAGCTCACAGGTCTCGGCGCCGGTCACCCACGGGCGATGATCGACACAACGGATGCCCAGGTCGGTGACAACGAAGTCGTCCCACCGCTGGGCGATCAGTTCCTGCCCGGCACGGCCGCGGACGGCACCGCCGAGCACCGGGTAGTACCAGTCCATCGAGTACTCGGACTTCGGGGCGAACAGTTCGGGGTGGCTCTGCAGCGCGTGTCCGAGTCTGGTCTGCGCGGCCTCCCACGCCTCGGCCGGCTGACCCAGCTCCTCGGCGATCGATACCGCGCATCCGAGTGCCTGGTGGATGCTCGAGTTCCCCGTGATGAGAGCTTCGTGATAGATCCCCGGGTACGTACCGGACGACTGATCGGGCAGTGGATATGTTGCGCCCCAATAGATCTGGCCATCGGGCGCCTGGAACTTGATCACCAGGTCGATGGCCGAGCACACCATCGGCCACATCTTCTGCAGGAACCGGTCATCACCGGTGATCAGGTAGTGATGCCACACCCCGACCGCCACGTAGGCGCAAAAGTTGCTGTCGGTGTTGTGGTCGGTCACCGTGCCCAGCACGGTGCGGATCGCCCACGACCCGTCCGCGCGCTGGGTACGCCGCGACCATTCGTACGCCGCCTCTGCCTCGGCGATCAAGCCGGTGGCGCTGAGCGCCATCGCCGACTCGATGTGATCCCAGGGGTCGGTCTGACCGCCCGGGAACCAGGGCATCGCGCCGGTGCTTTCCTGCATCGCCGCGATCGCCCGCCCGGTGGCCAGGCATTCTTCGGCGCTGATCAGGTCCGCGAGTTCAGGGATCGGCGTCATGCTCAGTCAGAGACGGAGACGGAGACGGAGCCGGAGGCGGAGCTCGACCCGTCATCGGAGACGGAGCCGGAGGCGGAGCTCGACCCGTCATCGGAGACGGAGCCGGAGGCGGAGCTCGACCCGTCATCGGAGCCGGAGCCGGACGCGGAGGTCGGAAGATCAGCCGGTTTGCGCAGGTAGATGATCACGCTCTTGCCGAAGACCGGGTTGAGCACCTGCTCGCCGACGCGGGTGAGCTTGGGCGCCGACATCATGTCCCACACCAAGAGCTTGTGGTAGGCCTTGACCAGCGGATGGTCGTTCTTCTCCACTCCCACAGCACATTTGAGCCACCAGTAGGGCGCGTGCAGCGCGTGGGCGTGACCGGTGCCGGTCACCTCCAGCCCCGCGGCACTGAGCTTTCCGGCCAGTTCCGACGCCTTGTAGATGCGCACGTGCCCACCCTCGTTGGCGTGGTATTCGTCCGAGAACGTCCAGCACACCTTCTCGGGCCAGTACCGCGGAACGGTCACGGCGGCCAGACCGCCGGGCGCCAGGATCCGGGCCATCTCGGAGATGCGTCGGTGTCGTCGGGGATGTGTTCGAGAATCTCCGACATGAGCACCACGTCGAACTCCCCGTCACCGAAGGGAAGCCGCAGCGCGTCACCGACCTCGGCGCGGGCCTTGGCCGAAGCCGGTACCTGCCCCTCGGCGATCATCGCGTCGAACATCTCGGCAACTTCGGACATGTCGCTCTCGGACTGATCGAATGCGATCACATCGGCGCCGCGCCGGAACATCTCGAACGAGTGCCGCCCCTGCCCCGCACCGATATCGATGGCCTTGGTGTTCGGTCCTACGCCCAGTCGATCAAAATCAACGGTTAGCAACGCTGCCTCCTCGAGCAAACTGATCGATCGCTTTTTGATAGTTCTCAGCCGTTTTCGCGGCGACCGCCGCCCAGCTGTAACGCTCTTCCACCCGTGCCCGGCCACCTTCGCCGAGGCGGGTGCGCAGCTCGGAGTCGTCGAGCAGTCTGCCCAGCGCCTCGGCCAGGGCACCTGAATCCATCGGCGGTACCAGCAGCGCCGCTTCTTCCTGCTCGCCCACCACTTCGGGGATCGCCCCGGCGCGGGTGGCGACCAGCGGCGTACCGCAGCTCATCGCCTCCACCGCCGGCAACGAGAAGCCCTCGTAAAGCGAAGGCACACAAGCCACTTCGGCCGATGCCAGGAGGTCGGCGAGCTCGTCATCGTCCAGGCCGGACACCACCTGCACGCTGTCGCGGATGGACAGCTGGTCGATCCGGGTGTCCGACGGACCGCCCTCGACCAACTTGGACACCAGGACCAGTTCGACCTGCCGTTCCGCCCGCACCTTCGCGACCGCCTCGAGAAGGTACGAGACCCCCTTGAGCGGCGCATCAGCACTGGCAACACAGACGATGCGCCCGGCGACCCGCTCCGGCGACGGCCGGAACTGTTCGGTGTTCACGCCCAGCGGGATGGTGGTGAGCCGGCCCTCCGGAATGGCGAAAGCCTTGCGGATGTCGACCTCGCTGCTGCGAGATACCGTGAGCAGCCGAGGAATTCGCCGTGCGACGCGGCCCTGCATCCGCAGGAATGAGTGCCAGCGGCGGGCCGTCAGCTTGCGCCACCCCTTGGCGGCTTTAACGGCGAGTTCGCGATCACGGGTGATCGGGTGGTGGATGGTCGCGACCACGGGCAGACCACTGCGTTCGATCTGCAGCAGGCCGTACCCCAAGCACTGGTTGTCGTGCACCACGTCAAAATCGTCGGTGCGGCGACGCAGGAGACGAGCCGCACGAAGACTGAACGTCAGCGGCTCGGGGAACCCCGCCGTCCACATCGTGAGCACCTCGAGCGCATCGATCCAGCTCTTGATCTCCCACGGCCATGGCGTCCGGAACGGATTCACGTCGTTGTAGAGGTCGAGGCTCGGCACCTTGGTCAGGGTGACGCCGGCAGCGACTGCCTCGTCGTCGAGATCGGGGTAGGGCTGCCCGGAGAAGACCTCGACCTGATGGCCCAGCAACGCGAGTTCTCGCGAAAGGTGGCGTACGTAGACGCCCTGTCCTCCGCAGTGTGGCTTACTCCGGTAAGACAGCAGTGCTATACGCATTGGGACCTTTCATACCGGGCCATTCTTGGCCGTAACGTTAGCTGCCCGGTACCTGCCTCGCTCACCGGCGAAAAAGGGGGCACACCGATGGCGTCGGTCCTCGGACCGCGCCGCATGACCGCGACCACTAGGCCCTTGCCGCCGATTCCATCGCCTCGATGGTGACGAACTTGATCCGGCGCCTTCCGGCTTCCTTGCCCGCGGTCCGTTCGGCAAGGTCGATCTTCTTCCACCCCGACCCGTCCACTCGGCCCGCGCCACGTTCGGCGATGAGATCCGGGATCTGCTCGCGCGACTTGGCCGGTTCGGAAAGTCTGCCCTCGGTGAAGTCGGCGATCACGGCCAGCGCCGTCTCCTGACCGCAGATCCGGTTCATGCCGATGCCACCGGTGGCACCTCGCTTAATCCAGCCGGCCACGTACACACCTTCCACGGGACTGCCGCCGCTCGAATCGAGCACGCGGCCCGACTCGTTCGGGACAACGCCCTGGGCTCCGTCGAACGGCAAGCCGTCCAGCGGCAGCCCGGTGTAGCCGATGGCACGCAACACCATGCCGGCCTTCAGGTCGAACTCTTCACCGGTCGGCGTGATCGCGACACGTCCCGATGCAGGCCTGGGCGATTGGCCGGCGTGATCGGCACTTTCGTCGGGCGAATTCACGAACTCATTGCGAACGCAACGGACGGTTTCGACGCCGTCCGACCCTTCGATGGCCACCGGTGAGACGAGGTATCGGAACACCACGCTCTTGTTGCCGTCGGTCAGGGTGCGCTGTGCGAACTCCTCGGCAATGCGCACCTTTGTTGCGATGGTCGAGTCGAGGGTGCCGGCGTCGCGGGCTTCCTGGCTCGCGGCATCCAGCACAAGCTCGTCGGGGTCGATGATGACGTCCACCCCGGGCATGTCCCCCATCGCGAGGAACTCGGAGTTCGTGTACGCGCCCTGTGCGATACCGCGCCTGCCCAGCAGCACGACCTCTCGAACGTTGCTGGAGCGCAACTTGTCCAGCGCGTGATCCGCGATGTCGGTCTTGGCCAGCCGGTCGGGGTCGTCGAGGAGGATCCGGGCGACGTCGAGCGCCACGTTGCCGTTGCCGACGATCACCGCGCGCTCGGCCGACAGGTCGAAGTCGCGGTCCGCGTGATCGGGGTGACCGTTGTACCAGGCCACGAAGTCGGTGGCGGCGATGGAGCCGGGCAGGTCTTCACCGTCGATACCGAGGTGCTTGTCCGTGGAGGCGCCGTGCGCGTAGATGACCGCTCCGTAGTGGTCCAGCAGCTCATCGTGATCGAGGTGCTTGCCCACCTCCACGTTGAGGTAGTACTCAAACGTGCGCTTGGCAGCAGTGGCCGCGAACGTCTTCTCCACACCCTTGGTGGACGGATGGTCTGGTGCCACACCCGCACGCACGAGCCCGTACGGCGTCGGCAGACGATCGAACATGTCCACCTTGATGGCGGAGTGCTTCACGAGTTCTTCGGCGGCGTAGAACGCGGCGGGCCCAGCACCCACGATCGCCACGTGGAGTTCCTTGCCTGCCGGCAATGGGGGCTTCTTGCGGGGTGCGACCAGACCACCCGATACGTCGTGGTCGGTGTAGTAGTCGGCATTGATCTGCAGGTAACGCTCTTGGCCCTCGTCGAGCGAGTCGTCGGGGAAGATCGCCTCCACCGGGCACTCATCGATGCAAGCACCGCAGTCGATGCAGGTGTCGGGATCGATGTACAACATTTCCGCGCTGGCGAACTCGGGTTCATCCGGTGTCGGATGAATACAGTTCACCGGGCAGACACTGATGCAACTGGCATCGTTGCAGCAAGGCTGCGTGATCACGTGCGCCATACGCCTTCAACCTCAGTACTCTCGGCGTTCCCCGAAAATGGAACGTGTTCCAATTTTTACTTGAATTTACCTCAGCCGCCAATACCCACCGAAGGCAAGCGTAGTTCTCTGCTCACAGGCGGCAACAATTCAGACCGCCGACTGAGACACTTTAGGACGTCAGTCCCATTGGCGGTAGTGCCAACCCCGCTCCAGATGAAGCAACCTATGCTGCCCATTTGGGATCGAGTCCTGCCCGAGGCTCATCCCGCAGCGGACATCGTCCCAACCGAAGGGAACCCGGTGAGCCCAGACAAATCGACCATCGATCCGACCGACGTCGCGATGAATCCGGCAGATCTACCGGAACTCAAGGAAGGCGCGAGCTACTTCGAGTCGAACTACCGGGTGCGAACCGGTGATGTCGACCAGGAGATGCGTCTACGCCTCGACGGCTTGAGCCGCTACCTGCAGGACATCGCGAACGACAACATCGAGGCCACGGCCTTTCACACCAGCGACCCCTACTGGATCGTGCGGCGCACCGTCATCGACGTGATCCGCCCGGTGTCGTGGCCGGGCAACGTGACGCTGCAGCGGTGGTGCGGCGCCCTGTCGACCCGGTGGACGAACATGCGCGTGCGGGTGACATCGGTCCACGAGACCAACCGTTTCAACCCCGAGCCCCGCGAGGACGGCCTGATCGAGACCGAGGCGTTCTGGATCAACGTCAACGACCAGGGCATGCCGACACGGCTGACCGACGAGGCCTTCGAGATGCTCAGCCAGACCACCGACGAGCACCGCCTGCGGTGGAAATCGATGAACACCGCGCCGGTGCCCGAGGCATCGGACAGCGACCGCGTACATGTCTTGCGCGCCACCGACTTCGACCCGTTCAAGCACCTGAACAACGCCGCCTACTGGGCGGCGGTCGAAGACGAGCTCCTCGACCACCCCGACCTGGTGGACGCCCCGCACCGGGCCGTCATCGAATACCTCCGGGCGATCACCCCGGCGGCCACGGTCACCATCCGGCGAGAGCGTGTCGGCGATCAGCTGCGCATGTGGCTGATCGTCGAGGATCAGGTGGCTGCGACGGTCACCGTCACCAAACGACCCTGAGTCGCGTTCAGGCGCTACTGCCCGCCGCCGAGAAGTAGTTCCATGAGCTTGGTCGGCGCGGCGCAGGGGTCGCCGCTCGGTGTGGAACTGCGGGGCTCGACCCACCAGGTGTAGACGCCGCGGTCGGGTGAACGGGCGGTGACGCCACACGCAGCCGGACGGGCCGGATTGCGCTGCGTGAATGCCGTGACGCTGGCGACCTTGATGTTCTCTGTGGTGTAACCGAACTCTTTTGCGGTCGATTTCTCGACTTCGATGTCGCCCCACTCGAACCAGTTGAAGGTGACGTCGGTGATCACCGGACCGGCCACCACCCAACGGCAGATCGCGCCGAAGAATCCGGGTTCGGCAATGGACCCGCCGACCGCCTTGCCGATGGCCTCCGGCGTCAGCATCTCGCACTCGTACATCAGGCCGTCGAACCGATCGGTGTCGACGTTGCCGTCGGACGTACCGTCGCCGCCACCGATCGAGGTGGCGTCACCGTCGACCGCGCGGGTGCACCCGGCCGACAACGCGACCACTGCGAGCAGAGCCAAGATCAAGGGGACAACCCTGCGCCGGGTCATGAGGCGTTCTCGATCGACTGGGCGGACAGCGTCTTCGCGGCGGCGCAGATGTCGTCGTCGGACGGGTTGCTCTGACCGTCGGCGGGCAGACCGTAGGAGATCGACCATTCGAAGAAGTCGGCCCCGAAAGCGATGCCGATCTCGCAGATGCCGCTACTCGATCCCATGAAGCCACTGTGACCGTCGATGGTGATGTCCTCGACCGAATCACGGGACAACTGGATGGTGGCGCGTTCGCGCCCGATGGGGCTGCCGCGGTACCAGTTGAAGGAGAATTGGGGTCCGAGTTGGTCTTGCGAGGTGACCCACTCGCACACCGACGGGTTGTTCACCGTGTTGGTGAGGCCGGCGACCTTGGTCACCCGTGCGACGTCCTCGGTGGTGACCCCCCCGCATTCACCGAAGAACGGCCCCTCGCCGGCCTTGCCGGGTGCGCTCTCGGTCTCCGTGGTGGGGCTGTCGTCGTTCGAACCGCCGTCGGAGCAACCGGTCAGCACGAGCATCGCGGCCGCGAGCAGGACCACCACGTAGCGCAGCGGAGCTCGTCCTCGTCTCAGACCGGTTCCGGTCGGCTTGCCACCCCTGGAGTCCACAGCTTGCAGTGTAGAGATGCCGCTGCCGATGTCGGCGTGTGTCTGCATGCCGCTTGTACCCATGCGACGTCAACGTCCGCGCAGTCGGTCGGTCTCTCGACGTTCCCGCTTGGTCGGTCTACCGGCTCCGCGGTCACGTAAGGGCAGTGCCGACAACAGTTCCTTGGGCGGTGGCGGGGGGCTGCGGTCGATCAGGCACTCGGCGGCCACCGACGGTCCGACACGTTTGGACACCACCCTGGTGACCTCGACGATGCGCTCACGTCCCGCTGCCCGAACCCGGACCTCGTCCCCGACGGCGACGTGTTGCGCGGGTTTGGCGGTGGTTCCGTTCACCCGGACATGCCCCGCCCGGCATGCGGATGCTGCCGCCGATCGTGTCTTGGTCAGCCGGACCGACCAGATCCAGCTGTCGACGCGGGTACTGGGCTCAGCCATGACGCCGGCCCTACTTGCGCAGCAGCGTCCAGGCCGCGCCGCCTCCCACGACAAGCCCCACGATGAGTGCGAGCCAGAAGTTCGTCAGCAGCCACAGGACGCCGAACACCACGATTGCCGGACTGAGTGCGAACACCACCAGTCCGGGATGGGCGGCGACCGTCTGCCTCACGGCGTTGCGTCTGGCTGGGTCGATCTCTCTGCCCATGGTTCCTCCTCGACCTCACACCCCGGCTTGACGCCCGTGCGTCCGAGTCTACGAGCCCACGCGGTGTTGCTCCGGCGAAGAGCCCAGGACCTCGACGTCGTCGAGTGCGTAGGGAGGTTGCCCGACACCGACGATGCGCACAGAGCCCCATGGCGTGATCTCGGTGAGGCGGGCCGGGACCCCGTCGCGTGTGTCGACGGAGACGAGGACGTCGCGGGCGCGGGCGTCCTTGAGCTCTCGGACTGATTCGCCGAATGCGATTCCGGCCCAGTGGTAATGGCCGTCGAGGGGGTCGAAATAGCCGCCCACCCGGATCCGACAGGCGACGGACTCGAGGTCGTACTCGATGACGGCAGCGCCGTCGTAGATGTCCTCGTCGTCGTGCGCCGACCGGTAGTCGTAGTCCGCGGGGTCGAAGCGCTTCAGCTTTCGGATCAGCTTGCGTCCGCCGCCGTGGTTGGCCGCGGCGTATCCGGCCCACGATCGGGCGATGGGTACCCGAACTCGCATCTCGACGGCCCCCGCAACGATCATCTCCTCGATTGCCGAGACGATATAGCCGGCCACCAGCCGTGCGGGTGCGGTTGCGTCGCCCGTGTAGAACACGTTGGGCCGCCAAGGATCTGCCACCCCCAGGAAGGTGCCTGCCGGGGCCGGCGTCGACGTCACCACCACGTCGGCAGGGTGATCACCGCCGGAGTCCGCGGCCACCTCGATCTCCAACGGCGACGCCCGCAGCAGATCACAGACGGCGACGAGTATGGGTCCGGCGCCGTCGAACCCCACCGTCAGCGCACTCATTCGAGAAATCCGGCCCGGCGCCACAGCCTGCGCGAGAACCTCGTCATGAGCCCGTTCTCCTCGAGGAACGCGGCCAGGCTCGAGAACCCGACGATCTGCATCTGCTGGAAGTTCGGATTGCTTCGGGCCGCGGCCGTCGCCTCTTGCCGGTCGAGGCCGGCTCGCGCGTACATCGCCGAGTTGGTGAACAGATATTTGAAACGCAGTGCGGCGAGACCATGCAGGTTGGCCGCCACGAATGTCTCCCAGCGGCTTCGCACGGCGCGACGACGGACCACCGCGTCACGGGCGAATCCGATGTGGCGGGATTCCTCGGTGACATGGATGCGCATCAGGCGCGACACCAGTGGCTGCAACTCGGGATCGTCGAGCATCTCGCGCTGCAAGGCGTCGAAGATCTCCTCTCCCACCAACGCCGCGACCCACAACAGCGACCCCCGCATCGCGAAGGGCAGCATCGTCATGATCAACCGCTCCCACCACAGCAATCCGTAGGGCCGGGCGCCGCTTCGTTCGATGGCGCGCCCGAACATCACCATGTGCCGGCATTCATCACCCATCTCGGTCAGCGCGTAGTGGGTCTGCGCCGACGCCGGATCTTCGGACAGGAGCCGTTGCAGCAGAGCCCGATTCAGAAGATTCTCGAACCAGATCCCGACCGAGAGGATGTTGGCCATCTCCTGCCGCGAGACCTCGATCCGCTGCTCCTCGGTGAGCCCGTTCCACAGTTCGGTGCCGTAGAGACTGCACACCCGCGGTGGGAGGAAGTACTTGGCCGGGTCGAGTGGGGCATCCCAATCCAGGTCGACGACCGGCGAATACGAGCGTTTGACCGAACCCGCCAGCAATCTGTTCGCGATGGCTTCTCGTGCTGGTGCTGACATCGAGCCTCCTAGCTCTCAGGTGTTTCCGACGCTAGGCCCCTGTCTCGAATGTGTCAATGATCACTGTGCCATGCACGGGCGGTAACGGCGCCACGGATACGGAGACGCGAAAACGCCCGCTCGACTGCTGTTGAATGGGGGCATGTCCAGCGACGTCAGACCCGACCCGATCGCCGAGGCCCGGAAGAACTGGGAGAACGCCGGCTGGGGTGATGTGGCCGGCGGTATGCAGGCGGTGACCTCGGTGATGCGGGTGCACCAGATCTTGCTGGCGAGGGTGGAATCGGTACTCAAGCCCTGGGAATTGAGCTTCTCGCGGTTCGAGCTCCTCCGGCTGCTGGCCTTCAGCCGTCGCGGTGCACTGCCCATCACCAAGGCGAGCGACCGGCTTCAGGTACACGTCACCTCGGTGACCCATGCGATCCGTCGCCTCGAGGAATCCGGACTCGTCAGGCGGGTGCCGCACCCCACCGACGGCCGCACCACTCTGGTCGAGATCACCGAATCAGGCCGCACGACAGTCGAAGAGGCGACCCTCGCCCTCAACCGAGAGGTCTTCGGCGACGTGGGGATGACCGAGGCGCAATCGGCGGCATTGGTCAAATCGATCAATGCCGTCCGAAAGCACTCGGGCGACATCTGAGCACCACTACTGCCACACCGTCCGCACGCGCAGTTCGCCGGACGGGCCTCACACTATGAAGATGTCAACTGTGCGTGCGCGGTCCTGAGAACGGCTCGGGTGCGCTGGGGGTAGCGGCCTGGGTCAGGCTGCGCGAGTGAGTGTTCGACGGTTGTAGGCCGGTAGCGGTTTTGCATCGGGTCGATGTCGGCGGGTGGGATCAGCCAGGGATGCCCGTCCGATCCGATGATGATGTCCCAATCGGTGTGGTGGACTGCGCGGTGGCAGGTGCGGCACAGCAGGCACCCGTTCTCCAGGGTTGTCGCGCCACCCTCGGCCCAGGGTTCGATGTGGTGGCGGTCGACCAGGATGCCGGCGCACCACATTTCACACAGCAGGTGTCGCGAATGATGATGGCTTTGCGCACCAAGCCGGTGAACAGCCGTTTGGGTGGGCTCAGATCGACAGGTACTTGCTGTCCATCGAGGGTGATCGAGGTGATGGTGGAGTCACAGGCGAGCAGGGCTGCGGTCGCTTCGGTGACCGGCCCCATCCACCGCAGTGACGCCTGATCGGGATGATCAGCCGGGACAGTGATCGCCACTTCCGTTCTGGGCGCCGACACGAGCGTTTGTCCGCCCCCTCCGCAATCCAACGATTGGTGCAGGGCGTCAGCGCGGCGTTGAGATGGTGTCCGGGCATCGTCGGAGCCATCGGGCTCAGGACGTGCCTTGGACCAGAAGTCCAAGGCTGAGAACATTTTCTCCCCGATCTGCCCATCAAGATTGAACCGCCCGATCAGACGGCCCTCGCTGACGACGTAGTCAAGGGTGTTCAGTGACGCATCTTCAGCGGGCGGTGGCCCACCGGTGTTGTTCGCAACCTTGCTGCCCAGCGTCCTCGCAACTTTCTCGATCTCTCCGGGCCGGGCGCCGGAGATCGCGTGACTCAACAGCTTTCGTTCATACTCTGCGGTTTGTTCGGCATCGACCGCGGTCTGTGACCGGTCACGGATGTGCCCGACACCTTTGACCACCGCATCCACATGCTCAGTCGAGAGAAATCCGTCGCGGAAGTAGCCAGCAGTGCGATCCAAACCCGGCAACTCGGTACCGATCCGTAGCCACCGCGACGCGACCGACGGCGCGGCGCGGCGCGCCGTTGGCCTGCAACAACTTCGACGTCGTGGATCCCGCGTGCTTTGCCAGACCCAGGCGGTCGATGGTCACCGCCGCTATCACCAACTGCGACTCCGCAGCATTGCGCAACGTGATCAGATCTCTGACCACGGCGATCAGGGCCGGCGGATCGTCCGGTATCACCGCACTGATCACACCGTCCACCATGTCAACAAGTCGCATACCGAACCCCCTCGGAGACAACACATATCGAATCAGTTGATCGGAGATACGCATGAGTCACGTAGTCGGAAACTTCCCCCCGGTCGACCAGCTGACTCCAGAGTATCCATTCGAACAAGTGTTCGCAAGTGCCTGCGCTGCCCAATTGTGCTGGTACACAGTATTTTAAGGCATGCATCGCCGCGCAAAAGGCCGCTGCACAGAGTATCAAGGGTCTGCGACACTTGCCGAAAGCCAGAGAAGACGCGTGCAGGGTGGCACATGAGCGCTTTAGAAGCAGGAGATCGCAGTCAAGAAGGGTCTATTGCTGCGTTCATCGGCGCGCGACATACCAACATCGACGTCACAAGAACCGTTCGACCAGCGTCCCGCGCCAGAGAGCCGTTGGATCTCCGGCGCCGGACGCTAGATCATCGAGCGCATCATGCCTTGGGGCTCACCGCCGAGCTGAGTGAGCGCAGATGCATGGAAGATCGAACCCGGCACGTGGATGGCATGGGCGAGTCCGGCGTGCGCATCACGAAAGAACCTCTGCATGGGGAACTTTCGGTGCAGAGCGCCGCCGCCCGACCGCGCGAAGATCTCGTCGACCGCCCGCACCGCCCGCCAGGCAGCAGCGGTTTGGGTGCGCCGCCCGATGGCCCGCTCGTCGAACGAGATCTCTTTGCCCGCCTCGGTTTTGTCGTAGAAGCGATCCACCGTCTCGAGCAGAGCGGCCCGGGACGCCGCGATCTCGGCGGCCGACTCGCCGATGGCATAGAGGACGTACGGATCCTCTTTGATCTTCTGGCCGGTGATGGCCACCCGATCCCGTTGCGCCGCAATATGACACGCCAGCGCACCCTCTGCGATACCGATCACCGCCGACGTGATGCCAAGAGGGAACATACAACTGAAGGGCATCAGATAGGTCGACTCGGTGCGACCGGCCGCCCGCGGCGCACTACCGTCCATCACGTCTGCCGAGTCGAGGGTCCGGTAGGTGGGGATGAAGGCGCCGTCGACCACCACGTCTTTAGAGCCGGTGCCACGCAGGCCCACCACATCCCACGAGTCGTCGATGATGGTGTAGTCGGCGCGGGGCAGGAAGACGTGCAGGATGGTCGGCGGCATCACCGGCCTGCCGTCTGCATCGCCCACGATCGCACCGAGGACGATCCAATCGCAGTGGTCGGTGCCGGACGAGAACGACCAACGGCCTTTGAGTACATACCCGCCGTCGACCGGCTTGGCCACACCCATCGGCGCATAGGGCGAGGCCACCCAGGTGTCGGGGTCGTCGCCCCAGATCTCTTCCTGCACCTTGGGGTCGGCGAACGCCAACTCCCACGGGTGCACTCCGACGATTCCGGACACCCAGCCCGCGGCCCCGTCCATGGCCGCGACGCCCATGACCGTCTCGGCGAACTCCCGGGGGTGGACAGCGAGCCCGCCGTGCTCGACCGGTTGCAGGAGCCGGATCACTCCCGACTCCCGCAACCGCTGCGCGGAGGAATCCGGCAGGCGCATCAACTCGTCGCCTTCGACACCCGCAGCGCGGATCTCCTCGGCATGTTCTTCGATCCGGTCGAGCACCTGACCCATGGCCACTCCATTCGCAAGAAAACTAGAACACGTTCTACTCTAGCGAACTCAAATGGCCGGACGAGGCGAAACGCTGTCCCGGGCTACGCGTTGTCCCCGAAGATCGACTTGACCTCCAGGAACTCCTCCATACCGAACTTGCCGAACTCGCGGCCGTTGCCCGACTGCTTGTAACCACCGAACGGTGAATCCATGGCCAGCGGGGCACCGTTGATGTGCACGGTTCCGGTACGCATCTTGCGGGCGACCTTGCGCGCGCGATCGGTGTCCGCGGACGAGACCATGCCGCCGAGCCCGTAGCTCGAGTCATTGGCGATACGGACTGCGTCGTCTTCGTCCTGGTACCCGATGAGGACCATCACGGGACCGAAGATCTCTTCGCGGGCGATGGTCATGTCGTTGGTGACATTCGCAAACACCGTCGGTTTCACGAAGTAGCCGACGTCGACGCCGTCCGGGCGGCCCGGACCACCGACGACCACGTCGGCGCCCTCGTCGACACCGGTTTCGATCAGCCGCTGGATCTTGTCGAACTGAGCTTGCGAGACCACCGGTCCGATCTGCGTGTTCTCGTCCGCGGGCGATCCGACAACGATCTTGGCCGCCGTCTCCTTGGCGATGCCAGCTGCCTCGTCCATCCGCCCGGCCGGAACGAGGATGCGTGATCCCGCGTTGCACGACTGGCCCGAGTTGACCACCATCGCCGCGACATCACGCGCCACGGAGTCGGCGAGCGCATCGTCGTCGAGGATGATGTTGGCGGACTTGCCACCGAGTTCCTGCGCCACGCGCTTGACCGTGGGAGCCGCATTCCTGGCCACCTCGATGCCCGCGCGAGTGGACCCGGTGAACGAGACCATGTCGACCTCCGGATGCGAGGACAACGCCACACCCACGGTCGGGCCGTCGCCGTTGACCAGGTTGAACACGCCCGGGGGCACGCCCGCCTCATCGAGGATCTCGGCGAACACCAGTCCGCTGAGCGGGGCGATCTCAGACGGCTTGAGCACCACGGTGCAGCCGGCGGCCAGAGCCGGGGCCACCTTGGCGCCGATCTGGTTCAGCGGCCAGTTCCAGGGGGTGATCAGTGCGCAGACGCCGACCGGTTCGCGGACCACCGTGGTGGAGTTGACCTTCTCCTCGAACTCGAAGTTCTTCAGTGCTTCCAGGCCGAACATGAGATGCCCCAGGCCTGCCGGCGCCTGCGCTCCCTGCGCGAGACTCACTGGAGCACCCATCTCGATGCTGACCGCTTCGGCGAGGTCGCCGAGGCGCCGCGAGTACACCTCGATGATCTTCTCCAACAACGAGATACGCTCTTCGCGGGTGGTCTCGGAGAACGTCTCGAACGCCTTGCGCGCCGCCGCGACAGCGTGTTCGACATCCTTCTCGTCGCCGAGGGCGATCGTCGCGACGACCTCTTCGGTCGCCGGGTTGATGACGTCGAGCGTCGAGGTGGACACCGGGTCCACCCACTGTCCGTCGATGTAGAACTTCTGCGTGTGGGTTGGTGCCATGGGGGTGCTCCTCGGGATCGTCGGCGGGCGTCCCTCCCATCATTCACGCATCAACCGATTCAGCGGGCAAAACGGCCGTACTAGCGTTCGGTCGGTCGACTTTTCCGCACCCGAAGGCCGTGTTTCAACGCAACGCCCTACGTCTCAGCGCAGAGTCTCAGCGCAGCGTCTCGATGATCGCGCTGAAGTCCTTACCCGCGTTGTCCTGCGCGAAGTCCGCGTACAGGGTGGCCGCATGCTCTCCGAGCGGGGCTGTCGCGCCGGTGGACTCCACCGCCGCCATCGCCAACCCCAGGTCTTTGTTCATCAGTGCGGTGGCGAATCCCGGCTTGAAGTCGTTGTTGGCCGGCGAGGTCGGCACCGGACCCGGAACCGGGCAGTTGGTGTGCACGGCCCAGCAGTTACCGGTGGCGCCGGTGATCACGTCGTACAACGCCTGCGCCTGCAACCCGAGCTTCTCGGCGAGCACAAAAGCCTCACCGATCGCGATCTGCTGCACGGCGAGCACCATGTTGTTGCAGACCTTTGCAGCCTGGCCGCTGCCGGGGTCACCGCAGTGGATGACCTTTCCGGCCATCGGCTCCAAAATGGTCTGTGCGGCGACGAACGCCTCTTCGGCGCCTCCGACCATGAAGGCGAGCGTCCCGGCGTCGGCACCCTTCACACCACCGGAGACCGGGGCGTCGATCTGCGCGAACCCGTGGTCGTCGGCGTGCTGGTGGATCTTGCGGGCGTCGTCGACCGAGATGGTGGAGCTGTCGATCAGCAGCGCACCGGTCTTGGCGCCGGGCAGGATCTGCTCGTAGCACTCGATGACGGCCTTGCCGTGCGGGAGCATGGTGATCACCACGTCGGCATCGGCAACCGCCTCGATGCCCCCCGCGAACACCTCCACACCGTTTTCCTTGGCAGCCACTGCAGCCTCGGGCGACGGATCGTATCCGTGCACGGTGTGCCCGGCCTTGACCAAGTTCTTTGCCATGGGTCCGCCCATGTGGCCCAGACCGAGGAACGCGATGGTGCTCATAGGTATTGCCCCTTTGTCGACTTGTCCGCCTCTGCGCGGCCGATCACAACCCGCATGATCTCGTTGGTGCCCTCCAGTATTCGGTTCACCCGGAGGTCTCGGACGATTTTCTCCAGACCGTACTCACGCAGGTATCCGTATCCACCGTGCAACTGCAGCGCCTGATCGGCGACGTCGAAGCACGTGTCGGTCACATACCGCTTGGCCATTGCGCACAGCTCGACCTTGTCGGGATGACCGGCGTCGAGCGCATCGGCGGCCCGCCACAGGATGAGGCGGGAGGTCTCCAACGACGTGGCCATGTCGGCAAGCGTGAACCGAATCGTCGGTTCGTCGATCAGCTTGCCGCCGAACGCTTCTCGATCGGACACGTAGGTGATGGCCTTGTTGTAGGCCGCCTGGGCACCACCGAGCGAACATGCGGCGATGTTGATCCGACCACCGTTGAGTCCGTTCATCGCGATGCCGAACCCCGTACCCTCCACGCCACCGAGGAGATTGGCCGCCGGTACCCGCGCGTCCTCCATGATGACCTGAGCGGTGGGCTGCGCGTTCCAGCCCATCTTCTGCTCGTTGGCGCCGAACGAGAGTCCAGGCGTATTCGCAGGAACGATGAACGTCGAGATCCCCTTGGGACCCTCCGCACCGGTACGGGCCATCACGATGTACACGTCAGAGACGCCGCCGCCGGAGATGAACTGCTTGACCCCGTTCAGCAGGTAGTCGTCGCCGTCGCGAACTGCCTTGGTACGCAGTGCCGCAGCGTCACTTCCGGCCGCGGGCTCGGTCAGACAATAGCTGGCGACGGCCTCCATCGAGGCCATCTTGACCGCCCATGTGGTGCGCTGATCGTCCGTGCCGTACGAGTCGACCATCCACGTACACATGTTGTGGATCGACAGAAAGGCCGCTGTGGTGGGATCGGCCTTCGCCAACTCCTCGAAGATCCGTACGCCGTCGATCCGCCGCAGACCGCTCCCGCCCACGTCTTCGCTTGTGTAGATGCCGGCCATACCGAGTTCGGCGGCCTCGCGAAGCTCCTCGACCGGGAAGTGCTTGCGCTCATCCCAGTCGAGGGCGTGTGGCTCGAGCCTCTTGCGCGCGAACGCCGAGGCAGTGTCGACGATGACCTTGTCATCGTCATCCATGTCGAAAGACACCGGCCGGTCTCTCAGTCCATGGTCGGGATGACGAACTCGGCGCCATCCTTGATGCCGGACGGCCACCGAGTCGTGATGGTCTTGACCTTGGTGTAGAACTGGATCGCCGCCGGCCCGTGCTGATTCAGATCGCCGAATCCGGAGCGCTTCCAGCCACCGAAGGTGTGGTAGGCCACCGGTACAGGGATGGGCACGTTCACGCCCACCATGCCGCACTGGACGCGGGCAGTGAAGTCGCGGGCCGCGTCCCCGTCCTGGGTGAAGATCGCGACGCCGTTGCCGTACTCGTGCTCAGACGGAAGGGCCAGGGCCTCTTCGTAATCCGCGGCACGGACGATGCAGACGACCGGTCCGAAGATCTCGTCGGTGTAGATCGTCTGATCTTTCTTGACGTGGTCGAAGAGGGTCGGCCCGATGAAGTAGCCCTCTTCCAGGCTCTGACCGTCGTAGGTCAGGTCGTCGGTGGCGCGCTCGCGACCGTCGATGACGAGTTCGGCACCGGCGTCCACACCCTGCTGGATGTAGTCCTTAACGCGCTCGAGCGCAGCCTTGCTGACGAGGGGGCCATAGTCGGCCTTGATGTCGAGGCTGTGACCGACGCGCAGCGCGTTGACCTTGTCGACCAGTTTCTCGCGCAGGCGGTTGGCGGTCGCCTCGCCCACGGGCACGGCCACCGAGATCGCCATGCAGCGCTCGCCGGCGCTGCCGTAACCGGCACCGATCAGGCGTCGGCGACCTGGTCGAGGTCGGCGTCCGGGAGGATGATCATGTGGTTCTTGGCGCCACCGAAACACTGTGCACGCTTACCGTTGGCGGCCGCGCTGGAGTAGATGTACTGCGCGATGTCGGAGCTGCCGACGAAACCGTAGGCCTGGACGTCGTCGTTGTTGAGCAGCGCGTCCACGGCTTCCTTGTCACCGTGGATGACCTGGAACACACCTGCGGGGAGTCCGGCCTCGAGGAACAGCTCGGCCAGGCGCACGGGCACCGACGGGTCGCGCTCGGACGGCTTGAGGATGAACGCGTTTCCGGTCGCCAGCGCGGGGCCGGCCTTCCACAGCGGGATCATGGCCGGGAAGTTGAACGGGGTGATACCTGCGACCACACCGAGCGGCTGACGCACCGAGTGCACGTCGATGCCGGTTCCGGCGCCTTCGGTGAACTCACCCTTCAGCAAGTGCGGGATGCCGATCGAGAACTCGATGACCTCGACGCCGCGCTGGATGTCGCCCTTGGCATCGGGAACGGTCTTGCCGTGCTCCTTGGAGAGCAACTCGGCGAGTTCGTCCATGTGCTCGTTTACGAGTGCGACGAACTTCATCATCACGCGAGCGCGACGCTGCGGGTTCCATGCTGCCCAGATCTTCTGCGCCTCGACGGCGCCGGCGACAGCAGCGTCGACCTCGGCTGTACTGGCCAGCGGAACGGTCGCCTGCACCTTGCCGGTGCTGGGATCCATCACATCTGCGGTGCGCCCGCTGGTACCGGCGAGCGGTGCGCCGTCCACGAAATGGTCGATTTGCCTGGTCATGGGGTCCTCACAAGTCATCTACTGCCGTGTTGTCCCCGTCACTATATACTAGGACTTCCTAGTAATGCGAGCCCCGGCAGCAGATGACCTGTTCGGAACTACCCGGTTTTGCGACGGAACTGATGCGGGCCGCCTTCAGGCCCGTGCTGGCCGGACGCCTTGGATGCCGAATCCTTGTGATCACCGGTGGGCAGATCGCGATTCTTTTTGCGCTCCAACGCTTCTCGGAACTTACGTTTGGTCTCTGAATCTTCGGCCATCGACTGCTCCTTTGCTTGAACATCGTCTCCCGGAGCGTATCGAGCCGAGTCGGCGATGTCAGGTGATTATCCCTGCGCAGACGCGGTCCCCGCGCCGTACCGACACGTAGGCCACCAGACGGCTCGATCCCCAGGCGGCACGGACTGTGCAGTTGACCCGTCGATCGCTAAAATCGCTGATCGGGCACCCGGCACCTACCGCAACATAGGGTACCCTCAGTTGCCGACGAGACCGGATGGAGAGAGAAGAAGATGTCTGTTGTGATCCTGTACGGCAGCGAGACCGGAACCGCCGAAGTGGTTTCCGATTCCATCTCCGACGTGCTGGCCGAGAACCATGACGTGTCGATGTACGACATGTCCGAGTTCGCCGTCGAAGACCTTTCCGCCGAGGACTTCTACGTGGTGGTCTGCTCGACCTACGGCGAGGGCGAACTGCCCACCGGAGCCGAGCCGTTCGCCGAGGCCCTCGACGACGAGAAGCCCGCCCTCGACGGTCTCCGCTTTGCCATGTTCGGCCTCGGCGACAGCGTCTACGACGACACCTACAACCGCGGCGGCGAGATCATGGCCGAAAAGCTCACCGAACTCGGCGCCACCCAGGTAGGCGAGCACGGGCGCCACGATGCGTCGTCGAAGGTGAGCGCCAAGGTGCAGGCGACCGAATGGGCACAGCAGATCTCCCCACTCATCTCTCCCGCGCTGCGCTGACGCACCCCGGGCGCCGGCACTGATCGGCGACTTCGCGGCACCTCCCGACAGCGACGATTACGCTGCGAAACATGTCGACGAAGACGGTGTTGGACGACCTGGTGACGGCCCTGCCCGCGGGGACGGTGATCACCGATCCGGACATCGTCGCGGGCTACCGACAGGACCGGGCGTTCGACCCCGACGCGGGTACCGCGATGGCGGTGGTCCGCGCGACGAGCACCGAGGACGTCGTCGCGACCGTGAGGTGGTGCGCCGCCAACTCCGTACCGGTGATCCCCCGCGGAGCCGGCACCGGCCTGTCCGGCGGAGCCACGGCCATCGACGGTGGCATCGTCCTGACCACCGAGAAGATGCGCGACATCACCGTCGATCCGGTCACCCGTACGGCGATCTGCCAGCCCGGACTGCTCAACGCCGAGGTCAAGGCCGCGGTCAAGGAACACGGACTCTGGTATCCGCCGGATCCGTCGTCGTTCGAGATCTGCTCTATCGGCGGGAACGCTGCAACCAACGCGGGCGGCCTGTGTTGTGTGAAGTACGGCGTCACGAGCGACTACGTCCTCGGCCTCGAAGTGGTGCTCGCCGATGGGCGCGCAGTGCGCCTCGGCGGACCGCGGCTCAAGGACAGCGCCGGGCTGTCGCTGACCAAACTGTTCGTCGGTAGCGAGGGCACCCTGGGCATCATCACCGAGGTGACCTTGCGGTTGTTGCCGCCACAGCCGCCGGCGTCGACCGTGGTGGGCACCTTCTCGTCGGTGCATGCCGCCTCCGAGGCTGTCCTCGCGATCACGTCGACCATCCGGCCCGCGATGCTCGAGTTCATGGACAAGGTCGCGATCAACGCCGTCGAAGACCAGCTGAAGATGGGCCTCGACCGCACCGCCGGTGCCCTGCTCGTCGCCCAGTCCGATGCGCCAGGCGCTGCCGGAGCCGCCGAGGTCGAGGTCATCGAGCAGGCATTCACCACCTGCGGCGCCACCGAGGTGTTCGCCACCACCGATTCCGACGAGGGCGAGGCGTTCACCGCTGCGCGGCGGTACGCCATCCCCGCCGTCGAGAAGATCGGTCCCCTGCTACTCGAGGATGTCGGGGTTCCGCTGCACAAGTTGCCGGATCTCATCGATGGCATCGAGGCCATCGCCGCCCACCGGCGGGTGCTGATCTCCGTCATCGCGCACGCCGGCGACGGCAACACGCACCCGCTGATCGTGCACGACCCCAACGATCCCGATGAGACCGAACGAGCCAATCTCGCGTTCGGGGAAATCATGGACCTGGCGATCAGACTGGGCGGCACGATCACCGGCGAACACGGTGTCGGACGCTTGAAGAAGGGCTGGCTGCCCGATCAGCTGGGCCCCGACGTCATCGAGCTGACGCAGCGGATCAAGAACGCGCTCGATCCCCTGGGCATTCTCAATCCCGGAACGATGCTGTAGTTCGCGAGTGGGAGTCGGCCCTGATGCCATTCGAGTGAATTCATGATCTTTCGCGGCCGATGAAGTCGCGGTAACTTCTTGTGCGTCCTGCTCGCCGCGCCAAGGAGAACCACGTGCTCGCGTCCCGCACCACTCGAATGACCACCACCGCACTTGCGACGAGCGCCCTGTTCCTGGGGCTTCTCTCCGCCTGCTCCGACGACTCGGGAGAAGCCGTACCGGCCAGTTCGCCGGCAATCACGTCCACCTCGGAGACGAGCGCGGAGCCGGCCGCTGGTGGCGAATGTGGGCGGAAGGCGCCGGCCGGGCCGGTCGGCGAGCCCGCCCCGGCCACCGACTACCAGACCGGCGAAGCCGCGTATGCCGTCGAACTGTCCGACGGAACCGAGAAATGCGTTGTGGTGCAGACCGATTCGGGTGGCGGCGAGTTCGCCACCGACAAGGAGATCGACATCCGGTTCGGAGACACGGCTGCCGGCCTCCTGCTCACTGTGGACGGCGAGAACACCGGCAACCTGCCGGCCACCGTCCCGCATCGGGTCAAGGACGCGTTCATGGGCTTGCAGGTCGACGGGGCCTACTTCGCCGACAGCATGCACACCGGCTGCGAGGTCACGATCACCGCTTTCGATGCCGAGATGATCGCCGGCGAATTCACCTGCGCCGAGATCGCGCTGTTCGACGGCGGACCGTTCAGTCTCGGCGGCACCCAGACAGCATCTCCCCCGCCCACGGACATCTCGCTGGAATCAGCGAACGGTTGGTTTGTGGTGCGCGCCTGAGCCGGCTCAGGAAACTTGCAGGCTTTGTGTCTGTCTGCAGGCGTTGCAGTGCCGGTATCCAGACGAAAAGCCTGCGCCTGCCTCACATTCCGCGCGCAGGTGCCCGGCCTACGACTCGGGCAAGGACTCCAGCAGGCGTAGCCACACTTCGCTGACCGTCGGGTACGACGGCACTGCATGCCACAACGTGTCGACCGGAACCCGGCCCACGATGGCGATCGTCGCCGCATGAACGAGTTCGTCGACTTCGGGACCGACAAAGGTGGCGCCGACGATGACACCGGCGGCTCTGTCGATCACCAGCCTCGCCTTGCCGTGGGCGTCGTCGCGGAGCAGCCCGAATCCGGCCACCGACTCGAAGGCGATCTCGGCGACCGTCACGTCGATCCCGTTGTCGGTCGCTTCGCGCTCGGTGAGACCCACGCTCGCGACCTGCGGGTCGGTGAAGATCACCTGCGGCACCGGAACTCCGTCGGGCAGGACCGGGTCGGGGCGCCCCTCGGCACGGGCGGCGATCAGCCGACCCACGTTGCGGGCCTGATACTTGCCCCAGTGGGTGAGCGCCGGGCCCTTGGACGCGTCGCCCACGAAGAAGAGCCACGACGCCTCGGCATCGACGTCGTCCAGCCCGATGCCGCTGCGGGCAGGGCGGCGCCCGGTCGCCACCAGGACTTCATCGGCGGTGATCTCGTCACCACCGGCGACCACCGTCGCCGGGTCACCGTGGATGCGGCCGATGCCGGTGTCCGCGGAGACCGGTCGGCGCACCTCGGTGATGTCGACGTGCTGACGCACATCGATGCCGGCGGCGGTCAGCGCCTCGGCCACCATCTCACCGGCGAAGGGTTCGGTCTTACCCAGCAACGATCCGCGCGAGAGCAAGGTGACCTTGCTGCCCAGCGCCGCCATCCATGTGGCGGCTTCGCAGGCCACCACACCGCCGCCGACCACGATCAAGGAGCCCGGGATCTCCCTGACCCCGGTGGCATCCCGGGACGTCCACGGCTGTGCGTCGGCGAAGAGGTCGGGGATCACGGCGGTGCTGCCGGTGGCCACGATCACCGCCAGGCGCGCACGCACGGTCTGACATTGGCCCCCGTTGTCGACGGTCACGGTGCGCTCACCGGAGATGACCCCGTGGCCCCGGAGGACGGCGATGTCGAGGCCGGTCGCCCACTTCTCCTGTCCCCCGTCCTCGTACTGGCTCACCCAGGTGTCGCGGCGACGCAGCAGTTCCTCGGGGTTGAGTTTCTCGCCGACCTTGATTCCGTCGAGGTTGAATGCCGCGGCATGTACTTCGATCGGGCGAAGCAGTGCCTTGCTCGGCATGCAGGCCCAGTAGGAGCACTCCCCGCCGAGCAGTTCGTGTTCGACGATGGCGGCGGTTCGGTCAGAACCGGCGGTCGCGTACTGAGCGGCGACCTCCCCTGCCGGGCCGCCTCCGATGACGATGACGTCGTACTCGGTGATCGAACTGTCTGTCTCCGCGGTCGATTCAGTCATCACCCCACCCTGCCATCGCGGGCGGGCCGGTTCCAGTCCTCAGGTGCCCCGGATGGCGGAGTGCCGGGCCAGTTCAACCACCGCGACCACCATGACCACAAGCGCCAGCCCCACCACGCCGGCCTCCCACACGCTGACCGAGATCCGCTCGGAGAGAAGCGCCATGCCCAGCGCCATGGCCACCGCCGGTTCCATCACCGTCATCGCCGGGAACGACGTCTGGAGATCGCCCGAGCCGAAGCCTCGCTGCTGGGCGTAGATACCGGCGGCGATGACGATGAGCAGCAGGTAGATCTCGAGATGAAATCCGACCCGGGGCAGATCGTCGGTGGCCTGTCCGATGACGGCTTTGATGAGCAGTGCCGAGATCCCGAACAACGCCCCCGCGGTGAGCCCATAGAAGAGCGACCGCATGTGGTTGTTGCAACTCTCGGCCGCGATCACCAGACCGGCGAGGCATGCGAGCACGGCCACCACCGTGAGCACGAAGAACATGGGGTCGGGGCGGCTGTCGGACGATCTCGGTGAGGCCAGACAGAGGAACACGGCCACACAGCAGGTCAGTGCGCCGCCCCACGCCCATTCGGTGCGTGTCGGCCTGCGATGGTCGAACCACGCCTCCAGCGGCAAAGCGAACAGCACGGCCAGGACGAGCAGCGGCTGGACCAGCAGGATGGAGCCGAGACCCAGGGCTGCTGCCTGCAGGGAGAATCCGCACACCGCCAGACCCGCACCGAGCCACCATCCCGGTGTGATGGCGCCACTGGCGGCCGATGCACGTTGCCGGAAGACCGTCCCGGTGGCGATGAGGCAGGCGGCAGCGACCGCCAGTACCGCCGACATGATGTTCTGCACAGGCGACTAGTGGTCGGTCGGGCCCATTGCCGACCTCCGGGAGCAGGGGCAGGCGCTTTGGGGAACGCCACTTCGAACTCGGTCTCACGCTCGGCCGCATGTCTGGCAAGCACAAACACCGCGCGGAGCATGATGACCAGCGACAGCCCGGCGATGATGCCGTCGAAGATGTTCACGTCGACGCTTTCACCGAGCAGCACCACGCCGAGCGCCATGGCCACGGCGGGCTCCATCACCGTCATCGCCGGGAACGACGTCTGCAGATCATGGGCGGCGAACGCGAGCTGCTGGGTGATCACCGAGGCGGTGGCGACAAGCAGGATCAGGTAGATCTCCGGGTGGGTCAGGACCTCCACAACGCTTTCCCCTAGCTGGGTCACCACCGCTTTGAGGAGAAACGCCTGCACTCCGGTGAGCAGCCCCGACGCCGATCCGAACAGCAGCGCGCGGTGATGCGGTGACACGAGCCGGGCAGCGACCACCAGACCAATGAGCACCGCGACCACCACGACGATGGTTCCCGCGAGGGTTCCGGCCGACACGTTGTGTCCCCCGGCCTCAGGTCTGGCGATCACCACGAACGCGGCGATGCAGACGGTGAGGATGATGCCCCACTTCCACTCGTGGAAGTTCAGGCGGCGGTGGTCGAGATAGGCCTCCATCGGCAGTGCGAACAGCACCGACAGCACGATCAACGGCTGCACCAGAAGCAACGACCCGAGGCCGAGCGCCACCGCCTGCAACGCGAACCCGGCGGCCGCGATCAGTACTCCGAGCCACCACCGTTTGGTGATCCCACCCGACGCCGTCGAGGAGCGCTGACGCACGAGTGTCCCTGTTGCGACGAGGAGCGCCGACAGAGTCGCCAGCAGCGCCGGGAGGAACAAGTGCACTGTGCCGACAATACTTGCCGGACCTGGGGGCGAGCGTGCTCTCGCGGTGGGAGTGTGAGCGAGTCGATCTCGTTGGACAACAAAACCTTGGCGACGGCGGCGCGAATCTTCGACATTTGGGTACTCGAGCCGTGGCGGGCCACCCGAGCCCACCCGATAATCAAGTTGCCCTGTCCGCAAACACCCAGAAGGTGCGCATATGACGTTGGCCGGATACACCGATTCCGAACTCGAACTCGATCTGCGGTGGTGGTCCGCGACCAACTACCTGACGGTTGCGCAGATCTATCTGCAGGACAACGTCTTGCTGCGCGAGCCGCTCGGCGTCGAGCACATCAAACCTCGCCTGCTCGGGCACTGGGGTACGAGTCCTGGGCTCTCGATGATCTACACCCTCCTCAACCGGCGTATTCGCGAGACCGACTCGAAATGGCTCTACATCACCGGGCCCGGGCACGGCGGTCCGGCGCTGGTGGCAGCGACCTACCTCGAGGGCACCTACAGCGAGATCTATCCGCACGTGTCCCCGGATGCGGATGGGCTCCGAGCGCTGTGCAGGCAGTTCTCCACGCCGGGTGGCATCCCGAGTCACGTGAGCGTGCAGACACCGGGGTCGATCCACGAGGGCGGCGAACTCGGGTACGCACTCATCCATGCCGCGGGCGCCGCCTTCGACAGCCCCGATCTGGTGGTCGCGTGTGTGGTCGGCGACGGTGAGGCCGAGACCGGTCCCCTGGCCGGCTCATGGAAGATCCCGGCGTTCCTCAATCCGGCTCGCGATGGTGCGGTGCTGCCGATCCTGCACCTCAACGGCGCCAAGATCGCCGGCCCCACGGTCTTCGGCCGGAGCAGCGACGACGACATCGCGGCGTTCCTGTCGGGTCAGGGCTGGGAGCCCGTCTTCGTCGGCGGCGACGACCCTCACGAGGTGTTCCCGGCCATGGCTCAGGCGATTGCGAACGCGCACGACAAGATCGTCGAGATCCAGACCCGGGCCCGGGAAGGCAACCCGTCCGGCGACAAGTGGCCGGCCATCGTGATGCGCACCCCTAAGGGTTGGACGGGACCCCACGAGGTGGACGGCAAGCTGATCGAGGGCACCCACTGGAGTCATCAGGTCCCGTTGTCGGGGGTCCGCGAGAACCCCGAGCACCTCGCACTCCTCGAGGAGTGGCTGCGCTCGTACAAGCCGGACGACCTGTTCGACAAGTCGGGTGCACTCATCGACGACCTCGCCGACCTGGCACCCAAGGGTGAACTGCGGATGGGTGCGACGCCGTATGCCAACGGCGGCCGAGCACTGGTTCCCCTCAAGATCCCGCCGCTGGAGTCGTACGCCCTCGACATCGAGGCGCCCGGCGCGCTCGCCTACGAGACCACCAAGGTGCTCGGTGAGCTGATGCGCGACATCTACCGCGACAACTCGGACGAGAACCACGGCGGATCGTTCCGGCTGTTCAGCCCGGATGAGACCTCCTCGAACCGGCTCCAGGCGGTGTTCGGGCAGACCGACCGCTGCTGGCAGTTGCCGACCAACGAGAACGACGACAACCTGTCGCCCGAGGGTCGCGTCATGGAAGTGCTCAGTGAGCACCTGTGCCAGGGCTGGCTCGAGGGCTATCTACTGACCGGCCGCCACGGTCTTTTCGCCACCTACGAGGCGTTCGCGATGGTGAGCGTCTCCATGCTGGTGCAGCACACCAAGTGGTTGCAGCACGCCGCCGAATTGCCATGGCGCGAACCGGTGGCGTCGCTCAACGTGTTGCTCACCAGCACCTGCTGGCGTAACGACCACAACGGTTTCAGCCATCAGGGACCCGGCCTGATCGACGCCGTCATCCCGCTGGCCCCCGGCGTGGTTCGCGTCTGGCTGCCACCGGATTCCAACACCCTGCTCTCGGTGGCCGACCACTGCTTCCGCAGCCGCGACCACGTCAACGTCCTGGTGGTCGACAAGCAGAAGCACCCTCAATACCTGACCCTCGAACAGGCACACAAACATGCCGAGGCCGGGGCATCGATCTGGGAGTGGGCCGGTACCGAGGGCGAGACCAACGACGCCGACCCCGAACAACCCGACATCGTGCTGGCCGCCGCGGGCGACGTGCCGACCGAAGAGATCCTGGCCGCTGCACATCTGCTGCGCGAGTGGGTTCCCTGGTTGCGCGTCCGCGTGGTCAATGTTGTCGACCTGATGGTGCTGTTGCCCCAGGACGAACACCCCCACGGGCTGCCCGAATCGAAGTTCCTCGATCTGTTCACCGCGGAGACCGATGTGGTGTTCGCTTTCCACGGCTATCCGAGGGCCATCCACCAGCAGTTGCACGGCCGCACTCGCGCCGACCGGTTCCACGTTCGCGGCTTCATCGAACAGGGCACCACCACAACTGCTTTCGACATGGTGGTGCAGAACAAGATGAGCCGGTACCACCTGGTTCTGGAAGCCCTGCGCAGAACCCGTCGGGTACCGGAACGCAGCCAGGAGCTCGCCGAGTTCTGCCGATCGCAGCTGCAGCGCCACACCGAGTACGTCACCACCCACTTCGAGGACATGCCGGAGATCCGCGAGTGGAAGTGGTCCTAGATGATCGGCGCCGCTGTCGGCGCGTCAACTAGTACTCGCACGGCAGGTGGGGCACCCTGGGACAGGTGAGTGGTCTATCCCTATCGGCGCAGGCGGCCCTGCGTGATGACCTGGAGCGTCTGATGACGCTGCAGCGTGATCAGATCGACTGGGCCTGCTCGAACATCGACTCCATCAAAGAGCTTGTTGCCTTCGGGCTCGACGAGGTCGTCGAGCTGCGTGAACTGGCGGAGCTGGAGTGGGACCGGGGAAACGAAGAGATCGCCCAGCACCTCGAGCAGGAAGCATCCGCCTGGAACCACACGGTGCGGCTCCTGCGTAACACGCTGGCCGGGTGCGGAGCGAATGAGTCGACCGGCCGGCATCGCAAAGTCTCCTGACAGGCGAACGCGGTGACGCTACCGTCGATCTCGTGGCACGAACACTGATCCTGATGCGGCACGGCAAGTCGGCCTATCCCAGCGGTACACCCGACCAGGAACGTCCGCTCGCCGAGCGCGGTCGGCGCGAGGCAGCTCTGGCAGGCCGGTGGATGGCCGACGACGGACTCACGGTCGACGCCGTACTGTGCTCGACTGCGGTCCGTACGCGCGAGACATTGCACCACACCGGTATCGGCGCACCGGCCACATTTGTCGAAGACATCTACGGCGGAGACGCTGACGACGTGTGCGACGCGATCAGGCTTCACGCGCCCGCGGACGCCTCCACGATATTGGTGATCGGGCATGAGCCCGGGATGCCGGACACGGCGATGACACTGGACCCGGCGGCACACATTCCGCGCTTTCCCACGTCCGCGTACGCGGTCGTGGAGACCGAGACCGCGTGGGACCAGCTGGGTCTGACGCCGGACTCGACGGCGCACATGACCCGGCTGGCCATCCCGCGGGAATGAGTCTGCCGGCGCCTATTTGACCAGTGCCCGTTCGAGCACGGGCGCGAGATCGAGACCGGTGGGCAACGTGCCGTATGCGCCGGCCCAGTCGCCTGCGAGACGGGTGGCCGCGAAGGCCTCCGCCACGGCCGGATGTCCGTGCCGCAGCATCAGCGATCCCTGTAGGGCGATGCAGATCGACTCGGCGATCCTGCGTGCGGTCGGTTGGCCTGCCTCTCCCAGCTGGCTCTTCAATGAGTCGAGGTAGTTGTCGTACCGGGTGTCCATGCCGGTCGCCGAGTCCAATTCGTCGAACAGCGCATCCACCGACTTGGGTGCCGTGGCCATCGCACGCAGGGTGTCGAGGGCGCTGACGTTCCCGCTGCCCTCCCAGATGCCGTAGAGAGGTGCTTCGCGGTAGAGCCGCGGCATCCCGGAGTCCTCGACGTAACCGTTGCCGCCCAGGCATTCCATCGCTTCGGCGACGTGTGCGGTGGCCCGCTTGCACAACCAGTATTTGGTTGCGGGCAGACCGATACGTCGCAGCAGGGCCTCGGTGTCGTCGCCGCGTTCGGCTGCGTCGGTGGCCCCCGCCATCCGCATGGACACCATGGTGGCGGCTTCCGCCTCGATCGCGAGATCCGCGAGCACGTTCTGCATCAACGGTTGGTCGATCAGGTAGTCGCCGAACACCTTTCGGTGCTGGCTGTGGTGCATGGCCTGGGTGAGCCCGACACGCATGTTGCCCGCACTGGCCAGCGCGCAGTCGAGACGGGTGAGGTTGACCATCTCGATGATGGTGCGGACACCACGTCCCTCCTCGCCCACCAACCATGCCGTTGCACCGTCGTATTCGACTTCCGACGACGCGTTGGCGTGGTTGCCGAGCTTGTTCTTCAGACGTTGCAAGCGCATCCGGTTGCGGGTGCCGTCGGGCAGTACCCGGGGCAGGAAGAAGCACGAGAGTCCACCAGGAGCTTGGGCGAGCACAAGGAACAGGTCGGACATCGGGGCGGACGTGAACCACTTGTGTCCGGTGAGCGTGTAGGAGCCGTCCGAATTCGGTTGAGCTGCCGTCTGGTTCGCGCGGACATCGGAGCCGCCCTGCTTCTCGGTCATCGACATCCCGGCGATCAGACCCGACTTGCCCGCCGGGACCGACAGGTGGGGGTCGTAGGTTCGGGACGTCAGCAACGGCTCGTAGGTGGCGGCCAGATCAGGGTTGTGCCGCAGCGCCGGCACCACGGCGTAGGTCATCGAGATCGGGCAGACGTGACCCGCCTCGACCGTCCAGACCCCGAGTTTGGCGGCCCTCACCACATGCGCGCCGGCTCGACCGTCGGCCCAGGGTGCCCCGTGCAGACCGTGCGTCACAGCGACATCCATCAACCGGTGGTACGCCGGGTCGTATTCGACCTCGTCGACACGGTGACCGTACCGATCGTGCGTGCGCAATATCGGCTGGTTCCGGTCGGCGAGTTCACCCCACCGTTGAGCTTCCTCACCGGCGGCGATGGCACCCAGTTCGAAGATCTCGTCGCGCCCCAGCCACCGCCTTCGCGGGCCAGCGACTCCGACAGCGCCGGGTTGGTCGCCGGGTTGTATCCACTCAGGAGCGGAACTTGATTGATCACCTCATGCGTATCGGCCATTGGGTCAATGATGCGCCTCGGGGATTTCGATGTTCGCAGGAATCCCCACCTGCGCCGATGCGCGCATCGCCGGCCCAGAGCGCCGCCGGAGCCGGGCCTCGGATGAGCGGCGGCCCCGTGTTCTGGCCATACTGAACAAAAGCCGCCACCGTCGGACACGAGTTCGACGTGTATCAGGAGTAAGCAGTGCAATTTTCAGCACAAGACGTCGCTGTCGCGCCATCGACGGTCTGTATCGTCGCGACCCAGCTCTGCGACCTATTGTGATGGCCGGGCCAGACCTCGTCGAGCCAGATCCCGGGGCGTCTCGGAACCGCGCTCTCTTCGTGGTGCATGATCACGACCGGGACCGCGGCGTCGCCGACACGGGGACGCTGCGCGACCACGTCATCGACCGGGGGTACGACGTCGAGATCGTGCACCCATCCGGAGATCTACCGGAGGTCGCAGCGTTCGATTTGGTTGTGGTGATGGGTTCTTCGGAAGCGGCATACAACGATTCCGTTCCCTGGCTGGCTGCCGAGATCGCCTATCTGCGGGCGGCCCTCGCCGCAAACGTACCGATTCTCGGGGTGTGCTTCGGTGGCCAGCTGCTCAGCCGAGTTCTCGGCGGAAAGGTCAAGCGGTCTGACCATCCCGAGCACGGCTACGTCACCGTCGACACCGTCGCGCCCGAACTGGTCGCACGCGGACCATGGATGCAGATGCACTACGACCGATTCACCCTCCCGCCCGGTGCTCGCGAGATCGCCCGAAACGGAGCAGCGTTGCAGGCCTTCACCTTTGGCAGGAATCTGGGCGTTCAGTTCCATCCGGAGATCTCACCCGCGGTGTGGGCCACCTGGCGGGCGAGCTGGGCCGCCAACGGTCAGGGTCAACTGGTCGTCGAACGCGGTATCGACCTGGACAAGATCACGGCCGAGATCGCCGCTCGCGCGGCTGAATCGAAAGAGAACTGCGCGACCTTGCTCGACGCCTTCCTGAAACTGGCTCACGCACCGGTGTAAGGCGGTACGGCCAGGCAGGGAACGGTTCGGGGATGCGCGGGATCGAGGGCGTTGAGCACAAACGCCGAAGTGCGCTGATTGGACACGATCGACAGATGATCTGAGCGGTCCTGCGAGCACGTGTCCTGCACAACGATGTTGGTGACCTCGATGCCGGGCGGCCCGGCCAGGATCCCGCTGGTGTACGGGGTCACGAGCTGGTCGTAGCGGGTGACGATGTTCGTATAGTCGATGCCCGCGACGTATGGGCCGTCCGGGGCATCGATGGCCGCCGCGAAGTCCCCATCCCCGGGCGCAGCGGTGCAGTCCGGGCATTCGGTGTCGGGTACCGCAGCGGGCGGCAATCCCAATCGATCGGCAAACATCTTCACCAGTTCCGATCGGCCCTCGCCGTCGCCGTCCGAACCCTGCCAGTACGGCGCGAGCGACACGTACTTGTCAATTTTCGCTGCGCCCCCGTAGTACTTCGCCCAGTAGGTCGGGATCTGTGTGCCCTGCGAATGGCCCACGATGTCGACCTGTTCAGCGCCCGTCTTCGCCAGCACGTTGTCGACGAACACCTTGAGCTCCCAGGCGCTGACGTCCTTGGCGCCCAGTCCACCGATCCGCGACAACGGCCACTGCTGCGACAACTCGCCATAGGTGAGCGCGAAGACGCAGTAACCCTCGTTCTTGAGCACCGGCACCAGCGAGATCCAGTTGGTCTGCTGACTGCCCCCCGTGCCGTGGACCAGTACCACCGGATCAGGATGCTGAGCAGACGGCTTGCATGCGTAATCGTTGGACCCGGGCAGCGAGCCATTCGGGTTGGCGAGTTCGGCGGGTATGCCGGACAGGAAGTTGTACTGCACCGGCAGCGGAGCCGCCTGCGCGCTCGGCGCCGGCCCGACGGTTGCCAGACCGACCAGGACCGCTGTCACCAACGCCTGCCTGAACCACCGCATGTGATGCCTTCCCGCTCGCCGATCCCTGCCCGGAAGTTAGCACCGAAGCGGTGTGGCCACCTATGGGTCGGGCGGAATGTCTTCCGTGGGCATAACCAGATCAAGACGCACCCCCAACAACCGGATCGGGCGGTCGAGTTCGAACTTGTGCAGCACCTCGAGCATCGCCGCCTCGATCACGGTGGGGTCGGTGGTCGGGGCGGGCAGCTTCTTCGACTTCGTCCGGGTGTAGAACGTCATGGTTCGTACGGTCACGGCCACCCGGAAAGCCACCCGCCCCTCAGAGATGACCTGCGCCAACAGTTCCCGGGTCAGCTTCCGAATCGCCTCATCGATGTCGGCGCGGGCGGTGAGGTCGGTCGGGAACGTCTCGACCTTGCTGTGCGACCGCGGGATGTACGGTTCGGCGCTCACCTCGATGTCGCCGCCACCACGCGAGAGCAGGTACAGCCAATTGCCGAGGTGGGGTCCGAACTCGGCCACCAGCCGCCCGACATCCTCTGCCGCAAGCTGGGCAACGGTATCGATCCCCAGCTTCTCCAGTTTTGCTGTCGTCTTGGGACCGACGCTCCAGAGGTCGCCGACACCGCGCTCCCCCATGATGGGCATCCAGTTCTGGTTGTCCAGGGTGAAGACGTGCTCGGATGAACGTTTCGCGAATCCGGTCGCCATCTTGGCGCGCTGTTTGTTGTCGCTGATGCCGACCGCCGACGACAGCCCGCGCTCATCGAGAATCCGCTGCCGCACGGACTGGGCCAGCTCGGTGATGTCAAGACCGGTCTCCGACGCCGGAACGCCCAGGAACGCCTCATCCCACCCGATCACCTCGACGGGATACCCGAAGTCTCGAAGCGTCTGCATCACCTCGGCCGATGCCTCGTCGTACGACGTGTGGTCCAGGGGCAGATAGATCGCCTCGGGCATCTTGCGAAATGCCGACCGCAACGGCATACCGGCGCGTACCCCCTGATCACGGGCCTCGTACGACGCGCACGTGACGACCTTGCGCGGTTCGGTCGGGTCACCGGTCCCGCCGACGATGACCGGTGTGCCGATCAGGTCCGGGTTCCGGCGACGCTCCACCGAGACCTGGAACTGGTCCAGGTCGACGTGCAGGATCGCGCGGAAGCGCCGGGTCGGTGGTGTGGTCATCGTGCCCGACGATATGCGACGGACGACCCCGGCGGAACCGTACGTTTCCCGCTGCCATCCGCCGGGCTAGGAGCCGATGAACTGTTCGCCCGAGATTGACGTCGACGGCGTGCCGTCGACACCGACGGGGATGTCGCCCTCGATGGTGGTGCGATAGAGCACACGGGTGACGTCCAGGTGGTCGATGTCCCCCGGAGCCAGGTGCGCGGTCGCCCGGTTGTCCCACACCGCAATGCTTCCCGCCGACCAGCGGAATCGCACCGTGTAGGCCGGCCGAGACACCTCCTCGAACAACAGGTCGAGCAGGGCGTCGCTCTGTCGACGGCTGTAGCCGACGATCCGGCTGGTGAATCCCGGTTGCACGAACAGGATCCGCTCGCCGGTGACCGGGTGCACACGGACCACCGGGTGTTCGCTGATCAACGGCGCCGTGCTGACCTTCCTGCCGTAGGAGCTCTCGGCCTTGAAGATCGGGTGGCGGCCACCGAAGCGGTGCTCGGCCCGAAGGCCGTCGACGAGTTCTTTGATCGAGTCGGGCAGCCCGTCGTACGCGGCCGCGAGGTTGGTCCAGCTGGTGTCCCCGCCCCGGGCCGGCGCGATGGCCGACCGCAGGATGCTCACAGCTGGAGGGTTCACCAAAGCCGTGACGTCCGTGTGCCATTCGTTGGTGTATCCGGCAGCCTTCACGCCGAACTTGCGCTCGTAGTCTCGGTTGTCGATTGCCAAGATCTCGGGGAACTCGGTCGGGGCGTCGTCGTCGTAGGGGTGCGAGGCGGTGACGGGGCCGAAGTTCCGCGCGAAGGCGATCTGCTCGGCGTGGCCGATCTGCTGATCCCGGAAGAACAGCACCTTGTGCCGATGCAACGCGTCGATCACTGCAGTCGACTGGTCGTCGTCGAGGGGCAGGCGCAGATCCACGCCGCTGACCTCGGCTCCGATGTGTCCGGCGACCGGCCGGAACTCGAGGGTGGTGCGGGTGACGGATTGGGTATTTGTCATGGCTGTGGTCCTCAGGTTGGGGGTTCAGGCACTCTTCTTGGCGAAAAACGGCTCGCCGGAGACAGATCGGGACCTCCGGCCACCAACCCCTTCGGGCACATCGCCTTCCACCGTTGTGCGGTGCAGCACCCGCACCACGTCGAGATGGTCGAGATCGGTGGGCGCCTGATGGATGGTGGCGCGGTTGTCCCACACCCCGATGCTGTCGGGTGTCCAGCGAACCCGAACCGTGATGGCTGGGTCGGTGATCTCCTCGAACAACAGATCGAGGATGCGATCGCTCTGGGAGGGACTGACTCCCAGGATCCTGCTGGTGAAACCCGGGTTGACGTAGATCAGTTTCTGGCCGGTCACCGGGTGCACACGAATCACTGGGTGCTCACTGATGATCGGCGTCTGTTGGGTCAGTGATTCAGCTTCTGACCCCTTCTCCCAACGCTTTTCACGTCCTCCGAATCGATTCTCCGCGTACAGACCTTCCAGGAACCGCTGGAGCGAGGCGGGCAGGTTGTCGTAGGCGGCACCCAGGTCTGCCCAGGTGGTGTCGCCACCCACCTCGGGAACGAGTTCCGCACGCAGCACGGTCACGGCGGGCGGGTTCACCAGTGCCGTGACGTCCTGATGCCAAAAGTTGGCGTAGCTGTATCGGCGCGATCCTCCACGGCTGGCATAGGTTCGCGAATCGACTTCAAGCACTTGCGGATAGCCGGCCGGCGACTTGTCGGTGTACCCGAGTGGATGAGCGTCCGTGACCGGCCCGAAATAGCTCGTGAAGCGGATCTGCTGTGCATGGTCGATTACCTGGTCCCGAAAGAACAGCACCTTGTACTCGAACAGGACGTCACGTAATTCGCGCTGCGTCACCGCGTCCAACTCGTCGACCAAGTCGACGCCGGAGACCTCGGCGCCGAGGTAGCCGGCAATCGGCTCGACGGACAAACGGTTTGATATCGATTGGCGGCTCTCGATCAATGTGGTCATCGCAGATCCCATCCTTTGCATTTAGTGGTTGACGATTTCCATTGGCTACCGAGACCGCACATGCGTGGCAACCACTGCTTCCACAATGTGAAACCTGGCGGCCCGTCGGGTCGAAATACCCAGGCCACCAGCGGGGATAGGTTCACGCCGCGCCGAAATCTTCACCTCTCCCGGTTTGGCAACCACCATGGCGACAAGCACCAGAGCGAACCGGAAGGGGTAGGACATGGCCTCGACGCGCCAGCCGGGTCGTACCGGTTCACAGTCGGTGGAACGGGCAATCGCAGTGCTCTACGCACTCGAAGGCGAGGACCGGCCGGTGACGGTCAGCGAACTGGCGGGCCGGGTCGATCTGCCGGTCAGCACTACCCATCGCATCGTCCAAGCGCTTGTCCGGGGCGGACTGTTGGCACGCGATGGTCACAGCGCCTACCGCATCGGCGACGGGATCACCGCACTTGCACAAACCGCGGCTCAGCGGATCAACATCGACGCTGCCGCCCCCCATCTGCATCTTTTGTCGTCAGGAATCCGGATCACGGCCAGCCTCGGTGTCATCGACAACACCGACGCGGTCACCGTGTACTCGGCCCGACCACCGTCGATGTTCTGTACCCACCAACTGCCCGGCCGGCGAACCAAGGTCGAAGGAAGCGCAATGGGCCAGGCCATCGTCGCGTTCGGCCATCGACGCGATCGGCGCCTCGGGACGATTCCGGACGTGGCGTCCACGCGGCAGCGCGGCTTCACGGTGTCGTCGGCCGGTGGCGTGACGGCGGTGGCCGTGCCCGTGTTCGATGCCCGAGGACAGGTGCGCGCATCCATCGGAGTCCAGGCACGCAGCGCACGACTCAATGAGGACCTGATCGTCCGCATTCAGCCGGCGATGCGCCAGGCCGCGGAAATGCTCCGCGACGCCGTCGCCGAGGGTTCGGCGAGGGCGAACTTCGACCGCCTTTTACCCGCCACGATTTAATCGGGCCTCTATTTCCATGATGTGAAATAGGTTGTTGAAGACCACGGGGCTGGCACCGAAGTATGCATATCGGGCCCAAGTTCCATGCGCGGCAGAGTGTTTCGCAGTGCGAATGAAGTATTCGATGCCGACGGAACGAATCGATGAACAATTTCGGATCACGAACACAACCGTTTGTGAATCCGAGAAACACGAAAGGAAAAGCAGTGAGTCACAAACACCCATGGCGGGTCCGCATCGCGGCAGCGCTGGCACTTCTCGTGGGGGTGACGACTGCCGCCTGCGGCTCCGCCGACGAGGCCACCGTCACCGCCGACGGCAAGACCGAGCTGCGGTACCTCAGCTTCCCCGCCACCGTTCAATTCCCGGAACTGGCAGCCGATCTCGGATACTTCACCAAGGTCAGCATCAAGGCGGTCGGTGAGACCACCAGCGGCCCGCAGTCGATCCAGGCCGCCGCCACCGGCGACACCGACTTCGGGCACGCATTCAACGGAGCCATCGTCAAGCTGGCGTCAGCGGGTTCACCGATCACCGCCGTCGTCGATTCCTACGGCGCCGACGAGAAGACGTTCAACGGGTTCTATGTCCTGGAGGACTCCCCGATCCGCACCGCGCGGGACCTGATCGGCAAGAAGATCGGGATCAACACGTTGGGGGCGCACTCGGAGTTCGTCATTCGCGAATGGCTTGCCCGTGAGGGGCTTTCCAAGGACGAAATCGCGTCGGTCCAGCTGCTGGTGGTGCCGCCGATCAACAACGAGTCGTCGTTGCGCCAAGGTCAGATCGATGTCGGCGCCTTCAACGGCATCTTCCAGCAGCGCGCGCTGGAGAACGGCGGGCTCCGGGAACTGTTCACCGACAGGATCTTCGGAGACTTCAGCTATGGCAGCCACGTGTTCCGTGACGAGTTCATCAAGAAGAACCCGGAGGCCGTGAAGGACTTCGTCCAGGGCACCGCCCGGGCGATCCGCTGGACGCAGGTGACTCCACAGGCAGAGGTTGTCGCACGTTTCAAGGACATCATCACCAAGCGTGGTCGCGGCGAGGATCCCGCTCTGGCCGAGTACTGGAAGAGCTCGTCCATCCCCACGCCGGGCGGGGTTATCAAGCCCGAGGAGTTCCAGCTGTGGATCGATTGGCTCGTGCGCAACAACGAGCTCGACAAGGGCAAGCTGACACCGCAGGACATCTTCACCAACGACGACAACCCTTACGCCGACGGCACGTACCAGCCGGACTCGGGGCCTGACGGCGCACCGGTGGTGGCAGCGAAATGACAACTCCCAAACTGGAACTGCGCGGGGTGCGCAAGTCGTTCACCGCGCCGGGCAAGCCCGAGTTCGTGGCCATCGACGACATCAGCATCTCTGCGGCCGAAGGCGAGTTCCTTGTCCTCGTCGGCCCCAGCGGCAGCGGGAAGTCCACCCTGCTCGACCTGGTCGGTGGCCTCACCAAGCCCACTGCGGGTGAGATCCTGCTGGACGGAAAGCCCATCACCGGACCAGGACTGGATCGGGGCGTGGTGTTTCAGCAGTACGCGCTGCTGCCCTGGCGCACGGCCCGCGCGAACGTGGAGTTCGGCCTCGAGGCCAAGGGCATCTCGCGTCGTCGGCGCAAGGCAATCGCCGATGAGTACCTCGGACTCGTCGGTCTCGGCAACTTCGGCGACCACTACCCCCACGAATTGTCGGGTGGCATGAAACAGCGTGTGGCGATTGCGCGCAGCCTCTCGTACGACCCCGAGGTGCTGCTGATGGACGAACCGTTTGCCGCACTCGATGCCCAGACCCGCGAGGGGTTGCAGGGCGAGCTCCTGCGGATCTGGAAGGCCACGGGCAAGACCATCCTGTTCATCACCCACGGCATCGACGAGGCCATCTATCTCGGCAATCGGGTTGCCATCCTCACCGAACGCCCCGGTCGGATCAAGGAGATCCTGCCGATCGACATCGACCGGGATGCCGTCGACGACATCCGTTCATCTGAGCAGTTCCGCGACTACCGGCACCGGATCTGGCTGTCGTTGCGTCCCGAGGTGGCCGGTGCCGCCGCCGAAACGATCGGAGTGGGTAGCCATGTCTAGTGTCACGTTGGAAAAGGTCTCGAGCCCGGCACCGGTGAAGGACATCGCATCCCCGGTTCCGGCCCCTGTCGCCTCACCAACCCGGCGGGTCGGAGGGAGACTGCGAAAGTCCGGCTCCTGGGTCTTCCGGAGTTCGATCGCCCTGGTGCTCCTGGTCGCATTCTGGGAGGTCGCGCCGCGGATCGGTCTGGTCGACCGAACATTCCTCCCCGAGTTCTCGGTGGTCGCGAAGGCTCTGGTGGACCTGGCCGAGAGTGGTCAACTCTGGGAGCACATCTCCGCGAGTCTGGGTCGAGCTCTGCGCGGTTTCGCCATCGCGGTGGTGTTCGCCGTGCCGCTGGGCATCCTGATCGGCTGGTACCGGCCTCTTGCGCAGTACCTCAGCCCGGTTCTCGAATTGTTCCGCAACACGGCTGCACTGGCCTTGCTCCCCGTCTTCGTGCTCATCCTCGGCATCGGCGAGACCTCCAAGGTCGCGCTCGTGACCTATGCCTGCATCTTCCCCATCCTGCTCAACACGATCTCGGGTGTGCGGACAGTTGACCCGTTGTTGATCAAATCTGCTCGCTCACTGGGTCTTCCCGCGTACCGGCTGTTCCAGAAGGTGATCCTGCCCGCAGCCCTGCCGACGATCTTCACCGGCATCCGACTCTCCGCCGCATCGTCGATCCTTGTTCTCATCGCGGCCGAAATGGTCGGTGCGCGTTCGGGACTCGGCTACCTCATCATGGCGAGCCAGCTCAACTTCCAGATCCCGCAGATGTATGCCGGAATCCTCACCATCGCGCTCGTCGGTCTCGTCTTCAACTACGTACTCGTTCTGCTCGAACGCCGATTCTCTCGCTGGCGAACACCTGCCGCCAACTGAATCATCCGACATCACACTAGGACTGATCACATGACACGCACCCTGCACCTGAACGCCTTCTTGATGGGCGTCGGCCATCACGAGGCCGCCTGGCGCCACCCACGCACCTCCGAACACGAAGTGCTCGACGTCGCCCACTTCGTGCGGCTGGGCCAGATCGCCGAACGCGGAAAACTCGACTCGGTGTTCTTCGCCGACGGCCTGGCCGTGGGACCCAACATCCGCCGCAACACCCAGGCCATCTTCGAGCCGATCACACTGCTGTCCGCCATCGCAGGCGGGACCAGCAAGGTCGGCCTCATCGCCACTGCTTCAACGGGTTACAACCACCCCTACACGTTGGCACGTGCCTTCGCCTCACTCGAACACATCAGTGGGGGCCGTGCCGGATGGAACATCGTCACGTCCGGTCAGGAACAAGAGGCGCTCAACTACGGTTATGACTCCATCCCCGACCACGCCGGCCGATATCGCCGCGCCCAGGAATTCGTCGACGTCGTCAACCGGCTGTGGGACAGCTGGGAGGCCGACGCCGTGGTGCTCGACGTCGACAACGCGATCTTCGCCGACCCCGAGCGGGTGCACCCCATCAACCACGTCGGCGAGGCGTTCAGGGTCCGTGGCCCGCTCAACTCGCCGCGATCACCGCAAGGTCGGCCGGTTCTGGTGCAAGCCGGATCATCTGAGGACGGCAAAGACCTCGCAGCCCGCTACGCGGAGGTGGTCTTCACCGCCCAGCGCACCATCGCTGAGGGCCAGGACTTCTATCGCGACCTCAAACGCCGTCTCCCGCGTTACGGTCGTGGCGCCGAAGACCTCCAGATCCTCCCGGGCATCGTGCCGTTCATCGGCAGCACCGAGCAGGAAGCACGTGACCTCGAACGTGAGTTCACCGATCTGATCTCCCCCGACTATGCGCTGGGCCAGCTGTCGAACTTCTTCAATGTCGACCTCACCGGGCTCCCGCTCGATTCCCGGCTTCCACCCCTACCTCCGGAATCGGAGATCCAGGGCCACAAGAGTCGATCGACGCTGGTACGCCAACTCGCCGCCTCTGAAGATCTCACGATCCGCGAGTTGATCGGCCGCCTCGGTGGCGGCCGCGGCCATCGCACCATCACCGGGACACCGGAGCAGATCGCCGACGACCTCATCGCCTGGGTGGACGCGGGTGCGGCAGACGGCTTCAACGTCATGCCTCCCTACCTGCCTGGCGGCCTTGAGGACTTCGTCGACCACGTCGTCCCGCTCCTGCAGGCCCGCGGCCGCTTCCGCGACGACTACACCGCATCCACCCTCCGCGGCCACTACGGCATCGAACTGCCGTCCGGATCCGTCGAGAAGGAGCCGGCGGCAGCCAGCGCATGACATCGATCGACGATCCGGCGACAGCGGCCGGACGCGTCGAACGACCTCTGAGATCGCTCGCCGGCACCGTCTACCTGCCGGCGACGGCCTACGGGATCGGGCAGGGGGCGGCCGCGCCGGTGATGGTGCTGTCCGCCCTCGAGCTCGGCGCATCCGCAGCTCTGGCGGGCCTCACCGTGGCGATCATCGGACTCGGCCAGGTCGTCGGTGACACGTGTTCCGGGCAGATCGTCGCCAAGATCGGTGAGCGGCGCTCGATCATCGTGGCCAGTCTGCTCGCGGCGTCGGGTGCGCTGGCGTGCCTTCTCGCACCGGCGGTATGGACGTTGTGCCTGGGCATCTTTGCGGTCGGCCTGGCCAACGCGGTCTGGGGCCTCGCGCGGCAGAACTACCTGTCACTGGCCGTTCCGTTCGCCTGGCGGGCCCGGGCGATGTCGCTGTTCGGCGGCGCGATGCGGCTCGGCTTCTTTGTCGGACCGCTCCTCGGTGCCGGCGCCATCGTCGTGTTCGGTACCCGCGGCGGCTTCCTGGTGCAGCTGACAGCGATTGTGGTCGCCGGGTCGATGATGGCCCGGCTTCCCGACCCGCCGGGCGCCGGACCGATGGTGAAGTCACACAACATCTCCCAGGTCTTCGCAGAACACGGTCGCCTGTTGGCGACCCTCGGCGCGGGGTCACTGTTGCTCGGCGTGGCACGCAGTGCTCGTGACGCGATCTTGCCGTTGTGGGCCAGCCACATCGGGTTGTCGCCGGCTGTGGCCAGCCTCCTCTTCGGTGTGGGAGCCGCTGCCGACGTGCTGTTTGCCTACCCCGCAGGCCATCTGATGGACCGTTTCGGGCGCACGTTGGTGGCGGTGCCGTCGATTGTGGTGCTGTCGGTGTCGTACCTGCTGTTGCCGTTCACCACAACGCTTTTCACGTTCACCGCGGTCGCGGTGGTGATGGGTGTCGGGAACGGCCTCGGCAACGGGGTCATCATGACCATCGGCGCAGACGTCGCACCGAGCACCGGCCGGGCCGAGTTCCTCGCCGCATGGCGTCTCACACACGACAGTGGCTTTCTCGTCGGCCCGTTGTCGATCGCGTTGTCCGCGGCCGTGTTCCCGTTGTCGGCGGCGGTTTTCGCCGTGGCCGCACTGTCGGCCGGGGGCGCATTGCTGTTGGGCAAGTATGTTCCGGAGTACACAAGCATGAGTTCACCGACAACGAGGAGTACATAGATGGATCTGGGTCTGACCGGAAAACGGGCACTGGTGACGGGCGGCAGCAAGGGCATCGGCCTGGCGATCGCTCATGCCCTGGCCGCAGAGGGCGCCGACGTCGTGATCGCCGCACGCGGGGTCGAGGCCCTGGAGACCGCCGCCACTGACATCGCCCAGCAGTCCGGCCGGCGAGCCATCGCGATATCCGTCGACACCGGTGACGACGCGTCGGTGCAGAACCTCGTGACGCGTACGGTCGCGGAGCTGGGCGGCATCGACATCCTGGTCAACTCGGCGGCCACACCGTGGAGCGCCGGCAAACCGACCGACTTCGCGGCAACCACCGATGACGTCGTCCGGCGAGAGATCGAGATCAAGGTGCTCGGGTACCTGCGCACCGCTCGAGCGGTGGCGCCGCACCTGATCGAGCAGGGCTGGGGCCGGATCATCAACATCAGCGGTCTCGGTGCGAGACAGGCGAACTCCATCGCCCAGACCATCCGCAATGTGAGCGTCGCAGCGTTGACCAAGAACCTCGCCGACGAGCTGGGTCCGCACGGCGTCAATGTCACGGTTGTCCACCCCGGCCGTACCCGGACACAGCGGCTCACCGATCAACTCGCGGAGCGGTCGGCGGAGTCCGGCGTGGCCGTCGCGGACCTGGAGAACGAGTTGGCCACCAACTCGATCCGGCGGATCGTCGACGCATCCGAGGTGGCCGACGTGGTCGCATTCTTGGCCTCACCGCGCAGTGTCGCGATCACCGGGGACGCCATCGCAGCAGGTGGCGGCGTTCCCGGACCGGTGTACTACTGAGACGTCAGAGCTCTGGGCCACACTGTCGAGGTGATCATCACGTTCGACGCCGAGATCTGGACTGCCCCGGAGATGGGAGCGTGGCACTTCGTCTCGCTGCCCGCTGACCCCGCCGACGAGATTCGGGCAACCGTGGAACCGGGTCCCGGGTTCGGATCGATCCGGGTCTCAGTCTCGATCGATGAGACCGAGTGGCAGCCATCGATCTTTCCGGACTCCAAGCGCGGCACCTATGTTCTGCCGGTGAAGAAGGCGGTCCGGCGAGCAGTCGGAGCCGCCGAAGGTGACGTGGTCACGGTGACGGTGGAGATCATTCGCTGAAGGTTCACAATTAGGACCGGATGTGTCCGCGATTGCTGAGAACCTTGTTCCAGCAGCAACCGACAGCCACAACCGGAGGAGCACATCATGGACTGGACACTCGAACTCGTCATCCTGCCCGTCACCGACGTCGACCGCACCCGCGACTTCTACGAGAAGATCGGATTCAACGTCGACCACGATCACGTCGTGTCGGACGACGTCCGGTTCGTACAGATGACGCCTCCCGGTTCAGCGTGCTCCATCGCCTTCGGCAAAGGCCTCACCGAAGCCGAACCAGGTTCTGTCAAAGGCCTGCAGGTCTGTGTCTCCGACATCAACGAGGCCCAGACCCACCTCCGGTCGGTCGGTATCGAACCCGGTGAGGTCGACGTCCAGGCCTGGGGTCACTTCCTCTCCTTCGACGATCCCGACGGCAATCACTGGGCCGTCCAGTACCTCCCGTACCGCTACGCCTGACCGGCTCCCCGCCCCCGCTGGCCCCGCCGCAGCTCCCGCGACCCGAGGGGAGACAACGTCGGCGTCGACTGCCAGGAACACGACTGCTGCGAACTAGCGACCTATCTCGATGTCAACGTACAAATCTTGCGGGTACAAGGACGGTATCATATTTGGTATCAGATTGAGTTTCAGTTGAGGTACATTGGTTGTATGCCCAGCAATCCCGTCTACCCGAATCCGCCGATCGCGATAGTCATCCTCGAAGTGCGCCACCCAGTCGCAGAACTCTCGAACCCCGCCATGGCCTTCCTCAAAAACGCCTTGCAGGAGTACACGCCAATAGAACAAACCGACACAGGTCTTGAGATCGACGTCCAGAAAGGAGAGCAGCGACCAGTCAGCATCCGCAAGTTGGTCTCTCGTGATCGCCACACAGTCGTGACCCCGCGGCCCGACGCACTTGTCATCGAGACCACTGATTACCGAGGCTGGGAGTGGTTCGTTGGCGTGGCCGAAGCCGCTCTTTCGGCCCGTCACGAAGTCGCCCCAGTTGATGGGGTTGAGCGAATCGGACTCAGATACATCGACGAAGTACGCGTCCCAGACGACGAACCGATCGACTGGTCGCGTTGGGTGATTCCCTCCCTTCTAGGCCCGACCCGCGAATTAACGGAGCTGCACTTGGTTCCCACACAGCAGCAGAACGCCGTTCAGTACGCAACCAGTACAACTGGGCAAACCTTGACCCTTCGCTATGGCGTTGCCCGCGGATCTGTCATTCAACCGAACAATGTTCCACGTAGGCCAGCCGAGCCAACACCAGGAAGTCCGTTCTTTCTCATAGATACCGACGGCGCGTGGGAAGATAGTGGGGGAATGATTCCCGAGTTCAACGTCGAGGAGATCCTAAGGCTCTGCGAATCGCTACACGCTCCAAGTAAAGAGGTATTCGAAACCTTGATTACCGAAAAGTTGCGGACGGAGGTCCTGAACAGTGCCAAGTAACAAGACATCGGCGACTGGCGGCACTCACTACCGTCTAGCCGACATCCCCGGCACGTCTTCGACGAAGGACGCTCCCCCGACACGCAAGCTCGTAGATGAGACAGATGTTCTTATGCGAGAGTCTGCGGACCTGCACGATTCGGTTCATGACAATCGAAGGGACGCGCTCGTTCTAGATCTCGAGCACCGGACCCGCGAGAGAGCGAAAGATGCGCCACGCGAGGCGTTAGAGGAACTCGCCGACCACGGCTTCGCGTGGCGCGATCTGGCCCGAATTCTGGGGGTAAGCGTCCCCGCTGTCAATAAGTGGCGCAAAGGCGACGGAATCACAGGGCACAATCGGTTAAGGATAGCGAAACTGCTCGCGGTTGTGGATATGCTTGAAACACAGATGGTTTCGGAGCCAGCGTCCTGGCTAGAGATTCCACTAAGACAGGGCGTGTCTTTGACAGCGATCGACCTACTGGCCGAAGGTCGTTATGATTTGGTTCTCGAATTAGCAGGTACCAACACAGGAGTAGGAACGCCCGAGACGGTCCTTGACGAGTACGACGCGAGCTGGCGAACTAATTTAGTCCACGATGAGTTCGAAGTGTTCGTGGACTACGAAGGTGTCGCGGGCATTCGCCCAAGGGGCACCACCCGAGAATGACTGACGACCTGGAAACGCCACCGGCGGCGAACTCGATCTACTCGGCAAAAGGCGCCGAGGTCGAGAAGTTTCGACCTACGTTCACTGGTGACATCTATGACTGCGGCGAAGAGTTCGCCATGCTGGTTCAGCACCCTTGCGCGCTCCACAGGGGAGCGGAACTCTGCGATAGCCTTCTAGCGGTCGTCGTCCGCCGAGCTGGGAACAAAGCTCGATCGCGGTGGAGGGAGCATGCAATTAGCGAGATGCCGCTACCGGAGTTGTTCCCCGATGGTTACTGGGTTGGGGACTTTTCGGAACTACGCATCCTGAAGGCCAGCGATCTCGTGTCCTATAAGCGTGTGGCAGTGCTATCGCAGATTGGCGTGAACCTACTCATGCAACGATGGGTCTACCACTGCAGCCGAGTGGTCGTACCGACGGCACTTTACGATGAACAGACCTTTGGGCCCTTCAACGAGGCTGAGCTTTCGCTCGAGTGGGTCACCGATTACGTTGACGCGGGCAAGTCACTCCCGGACGCGGTTCACGAGTTCCACCGCTGGATTCGTGCATCTGACGCGGAGGGTGAACCGTCCAGACAAAGTCGATTAGCTGACCGCCAGGCGGCGTCCGCGGTGCGTAAAGAAATGCGCCGCCAAGTCCGAACGGACACTGGACCAGCGGCCTAGTTCAACATTCGAAACCATCACCGAGGCCGGCAGTGGACGGCACTCGTCACATCCGACGCGTCTCAGTGAGTCCACACCGTGCCCGGCTCTCTTCGATACTCGCTTTGAACCTGCTGCCACCTTGCATGGCTCCGATGGGCAACGTGTGCATCGCACAAGCGCGAAACTGGTGAGCCCGTCTAACCGTGCCCCCTCGCCAGCATTACATCCAAACCGGAAGTTCTGTGAACCTCGCAGACTCTACCTCGCGACGGACACTCACGCCACGACACTGCTCGAGGTCCCGCCTCGCCGAGAGGGAGGCAGAGAGAGAGAGAGTTCTCGCGCCACGGACCTTGCCGCGGCACAGGACGGCTTCACCACAACCGTCAGCAACTTGCGCCGCAAGATCATCGCTCCGACGACGCCATTCTCACGTGCACTTTCGCGCAGTCAGGGCACTTTTCGAGACCGTCGGGATTTTGGCGAGGCACATAGATCTTGCCGCAGAGGGCTTTTGCCGCCTTGCCTTCGACGTATTGCTCGGTCAGACGCTGAGAATGCGAGTAGTGCGCCACGACGCCAGGCACCGAGACACCTGGCGTTGTGTTCTGCGATGACAACGCGGCGCCCAGCGTGGTCTCTAACTCGTGTGCGTTGCCCGAAATCGAATACACATAAGCCTGCGGTCCGTGAGCTGCGGACCAACTCTGCTCTTGGGGTTCGATCGCACACATGGCCAAGAGCTCACCACGTTTCACCAGGTCAAACTGTTCCCAATCGAGAACCGTGCACGCAATGGTTACCTCACCATATCCCTCCGGTTCGTCTGCATCGTTCGACTCGACGAAGACCTCTATATCAATCTCGGCGATCACCTCCTCGGAGAAGAGCCCGGGGATTGACCAGGTCGCTCTGCCATCGAAGCCCACAGACGCGAGAGCTTCTAACGCCAAGTCGTGGATGGTTTGCTCCCAGTTGGCAAGCCGATACTCGGCGATCTCAAGCCGCAAGCGCTCCCTGTCATCCTCAGTTGGCAGATACTTGTCGACGCCTACCCGGTGGACATTTGCGCTGAACTCTTTGTAAAAGTCCGTGCGCTCGCCTCCACGACGCAGACCTGCCGCCACCAGCCAGACTTGACCGTCATCTTCGACCAAGACAGCACCACGCCACCGATTCGTCTTCAGCTTGTAGAACATCGGGCTTGTCAGCCCGCTAATCCCCTCTCGCTGATGATCACCGGTCATGTCGTCGAAGACATCGACTGTGTGGCGAATTGCGGGATGGTTCAGGTCCGACATTGCGGGAGGATGTGTCAACGAGTCTTTGGCGCCCCGCTGCTGCTCGGCGTCTCCCCAGTCGTCGGTCAAGTCTTCTGCAACGCAGCGCAAAGTTGGCCGGGGTCTACCTGACATCCAACCATTATCGCCCGCCCCGTCGCGAGCACTGGCACGACGCGCTGATCAAACCCAGGAACGGGTCACTTCGCCAGACGCTCGATGAGCGCCGTTCGATCACGATCTTTATGCGCGAACCGCTCTGCAAGCTCGGCATTATCCCTGTCCATGCTCTCGGTGAACTCACGAAGGTCACTCAACGCAATGCGCCGGTCACGACCCACCGAAACGGACTTGATCAACCCCTGGTCAAGCAATTTGTAAAGGTGCGACCGACTCATCCCCAGCACTTTTGCTGCTTGATTCGGTGTCACGCGAGTCTCGTCGGTGACAACAGTCACCCCAAGGCCTGATCGCAGAGCTTCAGCCAAGTAGTCGAGCGTGTCAGCTAACTGCGAATTTGCGGGCAAGCAGTCCCGTACACGGTCAAGTTGAGCCAGTTGCTGATCGTCGACGGATTTTGCCGCAAGGGTCTTCACACGAGCCACCTTTCAATTCGTCGAGTCACAGGTACCACATGTGTCACAGATGTCATAGATGCTGTAACTGTAGCGGAAGATAGCGACGAAAAAAATCTTTCTCTTTTTCCCTATCCCTGGGTGGGACGCGTCGAGAGCCGGCAAAGTTCCGCGCGTGTTCGGCCTCGACTTGCAAACCATGTGGTTTGAGTGGGCGTCGTATTGTCGCCAACTGCGTTTGGGCTGCATCTTCGCCGAGGCATTTGGTGCCCGCTGCGAGCCCCCGTCTTCGATCGATACCCCACGCCGTCGTCTTCGTATCGCCGTCGCGCTCGGAGACCGCATCACCCACCACTACGCTATTCCGGAAGTCTCATTCTGTTGCAATCACTGTGCCGTCCTATACCTCCCGTACCGCTACGCCTGACCGACTCCCCGCCTCAAAAAGTCGCGCCGCCTGCCTGCGCGTGCGCCGCTTGCAACAGGCGCGCATGCGGGTAGGTGGCGCGAATTCACATTCAGGCGGACGGCATCAGCCCGTGTGCGGTCAGCGCGTCCACCAGGATGCGACGCAGACGCTCCGGGTTCTGGAGATCGCTCCAGTTCCAGCGCACCACAACGACTCCGATGCGATGCAGCCTCTGCTCGCGCCATTTCTCGCGCTCGTAGGCCTGCTCGGTTGTTTCGTCCGGACGAAGGTAGCGGATGTACTTGGCGTAGCCGTCGAACTCTCCCGCGACCAGCCCGCCCCAGTCGAAGTCGGTGCGCGCCACAAAGGTTCCGTCACCGGCCAGGAATCTGTGCTGCAGACGAGGCAGCGGGATGTCGCCGAAACTCAGTATCAGAGCGCGCGACAGTGACTCCCCGATACTCTCGGACTTCCCGTCTGCCACTGCGAGCGCCGCGCGAGCGACAGAGATGCCGGTACGGCCGACGCTTCGTCGCAACACCGATTCGAGTTCACCACGGGGCACGCCGGCGTGCAGTGCTCCGTCGAACACACAGACGGCTTGGAAGAATGACCCGGAGCGCGCGACGTCTACTGCCGTCCTGGCACGCGAGGTCACGAGGAGCTCGCCGATCATCGCGACCTCGTCGGTCTCCCATGTCGAGCCGTGCACAACGCATGCCCGGCCTCTGCGTCGTCCTCCCCCGATTCGGTTCGCGGTGAAATGCACACGGGAAGAGTCACCATCGAGAACCGGCAATCCGTGCAGAACCGCCGCCGACCAGTGACTGATGGCTTTGTTCGGTTGACCGTTGTCTGCGGCCGCAAGCACTGTGCGCCGATAGATCTCCGTGTCGCGGACATGACGATCGAGTTGGTCGAGGTCAGACGTGAACGTATAGAACCCGCGATACAGCCGACGTAGCTCCCCCGTTTTGACCCGAGCGGCCAGATGCCGGTCGAGTTCGCCGATCTGCAGTGCATCCCGGCGTCGGACGAGATTAGGGTCTTCGATCTTCGATTCGCTCATGCACCGAGATTCGAGTTCGCCACCGACGACAACCGGGCCGTCCGACCGGCATATCGGCGTCCTGTGGATACCAATCGCCCTGTGGACAACCCGAATTCGCTCCACCTACCGTCGAACGCGCCGAGTACCCCTGGAGCAGACGCAAGCAGGTGGAGCGAATTCGGGCGCGGGGTGGGCCGACAACACAAAGCGGGCGCCCTCCGAAGAGGACGCCCGCTTGTGTTTGCGCTGATTACCGGTAGTCGCTGCTGAAGCCGTAATCGTCCAGCGGGACAGCCGCACCCGACGGGGCACCGAAGGTGCCGTCCGGGCTGTAGTAGGTGTCGTCGTACGACGGCACCGCGTACGCGGCCGCACGTGCTTCTTCGGTCGGCTGCACCTGGATGTTCCGGTACCGGTTGATACCGGTTCCGGCCGGGATGAGCTTACCGATGATCACGTTCTCCTTGAGACCGATGAGCTTGTCGCTACGGCTGTTGATGGCCGCATCGGTGAGCACACGAGTGGTCTCCTGGAACGACGCCGCCGACAACCACGACTCGGTCGCGAGCGATGCCTTGGTGATACCCATCAGCACCGGACGTCCGGCAGCGGGCTCGCCACCTTCGGCCACGACACGACGGTTTGCCGCCTCGAACTCGGCGCGCTCGGTGAGCGAACCGGGCAGGAACTCGGTGGCACCGGAGTCGATGATCGTCACACGACGCAGCATCTGACGAACGATCGTCTCGATGTGCTTGTCGTGGATCGACACACCCTGGCTCCGGTAGACCTCCTGGACCTCGTTGACGAGGTGCACCTGCACCTGACGCGGACCCATCACACGCAGCACCTCGTGCGGATCGGCAGCACCTTCCATGAGCTGCTGTCCCACCTCCACATGGTCGCCGTCGGCGAGCAGACGCTCGCTGCCGTCGTCGTGCTTGAAGACGCGCAGACGCTGACGCTTCGAGATCTTGTCGTAGACAACCTCTTCGGAACCGTCGTCAGGCGTGATCGTCATCTTGTAGAAGCGATCATCATCCTCGAGCCGGATACGTCCGGAGACCTCGGCGATCGGGGCCTTGCCCTTGGGGACACGGGCCTCGAACAGCTCCTGCACACGCGGCAGACCACCGGTGATGTCGTCGCCGACACCACCCTGGTGGAAGGTACGCATGGTCAGCTGGGTACCGGGCTCACCGATCGACTGGGCCGCGACGATACCGACGGCCTCGCCGATGTCGACGAGCTTGCCGGTGGCCATCGACCGTCCGTAGCAGGTGGCGCAGACGCCGGTGCCGGTGCTGCAGGTGAGGACCGAACGGACCTTCACCTGCGAGATGCCGGCCTCGAGCAGGGCTTCGATCGCGGGATCACCGAGATCGTGGCCGCGCTCGATGATCACGTTGCCGTTCTCATCGACAGCATCGGTGGCCAACGTACGAGCGAACGTCGACGTCTCGACATGGGCGTCACGGATGAGCGAACCATCGGACTGCTTCTCGGCGATGATCGTGTTGATGCCACGCTCGGTGCCACAGTCGGTTTCGCGCACGATGACGTCCTGCGACACGTCCACCAGGCGACGGGTCAGGTAACCCGAGTCGGCGGTACGAAGCGCGGTGTCGGCCAGACCCTTACGGGCACCGTGGGTGTTGATGAAGTACTCGGCCACGGTCAGGCCCTCGCGGAACGAGGACTTGATCGGACGCGGGATGAACTCACCCTTCGGGTTGGTCACAAGACCCTTCATGCCCGCGAGCGAGCGAATCTGGGTCATGTTGCCCGCGGCACCGGACTTCACGATCATCGGGATCGGGTTGTCGTCGGGGTAGTGCGCCTCCATGGCCGCACCGACCTCTTCGGTCGCCTGCTTCCAGATCTCCACCAGAGCGTCACGACGCTCTGCGCCGGTGAGCGCACCGCGCTGGAACTTGCGCTCCAGGCCGTCGGCCCGCTCCTCGTACTTGTCGAGGATCTGCTTCTTGTCCGGCGAGACGAGCACGTCGGACATGGCGATGGTGACACCCGAGCGGGTCGCCCAGTAGAAACCGGCGTCCTTGAGCTTGTCGACAGTCTGCGCGACAACGATCATCGGGTAGCGCTCGGCCATGTCGTTGATGATCGTGGCCTGACGCTTCTTCGGCATCTGCTCGTTGACGAACGGATAGTCGTTCGGCAGCAGCTCGTTGAACAGCACCCGACCCAGCGTGGTGTGGATCTCCCACGGGGTGCCGAACTTCCAGCCCTCGGGGAAACGCTCACGCTCGATGGTGGCCGGCGGACGCTGATGCGTGAGCCGGACCTTGATCGGTGCCTGCACACTGAGCAGTCCACGATCGACAGCCATCTGAGCCTCGGCCGGTGTGGAGTACACGCCACGCTCGATGTCGCCGTCGGTCGATGCGGTGTACGCGCCGACCGCTTCTTCCTTGAGCGTGGTGAGGTGGAACAGACCGGTCACCATGTCCAGACGCGGCATGGCCAGCGGACGACCCGACGCGGGCGACAGGATGTTGTTCGAGGACAGCATCAGGATGCGGGCCTCGGCCTGTGCCTCGGCGCTCAGCGGCAGGTGCACTGCCATCTGGTCACCGTCGAAGTCGGCGTTGAACGCCTCACACACCAGCGGGTGCAGCTGGATGGCCTTGCCCTCCACGAGCTGCGGCTCGAACGCCTGGATGCCCAGACGGTGCAGGGTGGGTGCACGGTTGAGCAGCACCGGGTGTTCGGCGATGACCTCTTCGAGCACGTCCCACACGGCGGGGCGCTGGCGCTCCACCATCCGCTTGGCGGACTTGATGTTCTGTGCCTGATTCAGGTCGACGAGACGCTTCATCACGAACGGCTTGAACAGTTCGAGTGCCATCAGCTTGGGCAGACCACACTGATGCAGCTTGAGCTGCGGGCCGACGACGATGACCGAACGGCCCGAGTAGTCGACGCGCTTGCCGAGCAGGTTCTGACGGAAACGACCCTGCTTGCCCTTGAGTAGATCGCTCAACGACTTCAGCGGGCGGTTACCCGGTCCGGTGACCGGACGGCCACGACGACCGTTGTCGAACAGTGCGTCGACGGACTCCTGCAGCATCCGCTTCTCGTTGTTGACGATGATCTCGGGGGCACCGAGGTCGATCAGTCGCTTGAGGCGGTTGTTGCGGTTGATCACGCGGCGGTACAGGTCGTTCAGGTCGGACGTCGCGAAACGGCCACCGTCGAGCTGGACCATCGGACGGAGCTCCGGCGGGATCACCGGCACGGCGTCGAGAACCATGCCCAGCGGGGAGTTGCCCGACTGGTGGAACGCCGCGACGACCTTGAGCCGCTTGAGTGCACGGAGCTTCTTCTGCCCCTTGCCATTACGGATCGTGTCGCGCAGGATCTCGGCCTCGGCCGCGATGTCGAAGTCCTCGAGCAGACGCTTGATGGCCTCGGCACCCATGGCTCCGGTGAAGTACTCGCCGTAGCGGTCCTGGAGCTCGCGGTAGAGCTTCTCGTCGATGATCATCTGCTTGGGAGCGAGCTTGACGAACTTGTCCCAGATCTCTTCGAGATCGTCGAGAGCGCGCTGCGCGGTGTCGCGGATACGGCGCATCTCGCGCTCGCCGGCATCCTTCACCTTGCGGCGGGCATCGGCCTTGGCGCCTTCGCGCTCCAGCTCTGCCAGGTCCTCTTCGAGCTTCTTGGCGCGCTCTTCGAGATCGGCGTCGCGCTGATCGGCAACGCCTTTCTTCTCGACCTCCATCTCGGCCTCGAGAGTGGACTTCTCGTTGTGGCGCAGTTCGTCGTCCACCGCGGTGATGACGTAGGCGGCGAAGTAGATGATCTTCTCGAGATCCTTCGGCGCCAGGTCGAGCAGGTAACCCAACCGGCTCGGCACACCCTTGAAGTACCAGATGTGCGTGACCGGCGCGGCCAGCTCGATGTGACCCATCCGCTCACGACGCACCTTGGCGCGAGTGACCTCGACGCCGCAGCGCTCACAGATGATGCCCTTGAAGCGGACGCGCTTGTACTTACCGCAGTAGCACTCCCAGTCCCGGGTGGGACCGAAGATCTTCTCGCAGAACAGGCCGTCCTTCTCTGGCTTGAGCGTGCGGTAGTTGATGGTCTCCGGCTTCTTCACCTCGCCGAAGGACCAGTTGTGGATGTCGTCGGCGGTGGCCAGACCGATCTTGAGTTCATCGAAAAAGTTGACGTCGAGCACTATTTACCTTTCAGTTGCTCAGTCAGTAAATCTGGACGATCAGTTGGCGAGCCGCCTGACCGCTTGCGGGTCAGGTCAGTTCGCCAAGTCGTCGACAGTGGCGGACTCGTTGCGCGAGAGGTTGATCCCCAGGTTGGCCGCAGCCCGCTCGAGGTCCTCGTCGTCACCGTCACGCATCTCGATGGCAGCACCGTCGGAGCTGAGCACCTCGACGTTCAGGCACAGCGACTGAAGTTCCTTCAGCAGCACCTTGAACGATTCGGGGATGCCCGGTTCCGGGATGTTCTCGCCCTTGACGATCGCCTCGTACACCTTCACGCGGCCGACGACGTCGTCCGACTTGATGGTGAGAAGCTCCTGCAGCGTGTATGCCGCGCCGTAGGCCTGCATGGCCCAGCACTCCATCTCGCCGAAACGCTGACCACCGAACTGCGCCTTACCACCCAGCGGCTGCTGCGTGATCATCGAGTACGGACCGGTCGAACGCGCGTGGATCTTGTCGTCGACCAAGTGGTGCAGCTTGATGATGTACATGTAGCCGACCGAGACCGGGTACGGGAACGGCTCACCACTACGACCGTCGAACAGGGTCGCCTTGCCGTCCGCGTTCACCATGACCTCGCCATCGCGGTTCGGCAGCGTCGAGGCCAGCAGACCTGTCAGCTCCTCTTCGCGAGCACCGTCGAACACCGGGGTCGCGGTGTTGGTGTCGGGCTCCACCGAGAGCATGTCCTCGGGCAGCTTCGACGCCCACTCCGGCACACCCTGGGCAACGTCGATGTTCCAGCCGGTCTTGGCGATCCACCCGAGGTGGGTCTCCAGGATCTGGCCGATGTTCATACGACGCGGCACACCGTGGGTGTTCAGGATGATGTCGACCGGGGTGCCGTCTGGCAGGAACGGCATGTCCTCTTGCGGGAGGATCTTGCCGATGACGCCCTTGTTGCCGTGGCGGCCGGCGAGCTTGTCGCCGTCCTGGATCTTGCGCTTCTGGGCCACGTACACCCGGACCAGCTCGTTGACACCGGGAGGCAGATCGTCGTCGTCATCACGCGAGAAGACGCGGATGCCGATGACCTTGCCGGTCTCACCGTGCGGAACCTTCAGCGAGGTGTCGCGCACCTCGCGCGCCTTCTCACCGAAGATGGCGCGCAGCAGACGCTCTTCCGGGGTGAGCTCGGTCTCGCCCTTGGGCGTGACCTTGCCGACCAGGATGTCGCCGTCGCGGACCTCGGCACCGATGCGGATGATGCCGCGCTCGTCGAGATCGGCGAGCACCTCATCGGAGACGTTCGGGATGTCTCGGGTGATCTCCTCGGCACCGAGCTTGGTGTCGCGGGCGTCGATTTCGTGCTCTTCGATGTGAATCGAGGTGAGCACGTCCTCTTCGACCAGACGCTGGCTCAGGATGATCGCGTCCTCGTAGTTGTGACCTTCCCACGGCATGATCGCCACGAGCAGGTTCTTCCCGAGGGCCATCTCACCCTGATCGGTGCAAGGACCGTCGGCCAGGACCTGGCCGACCTCGACACGCTGACCCTCGTCCACGATCGGACGCTGGTTGGCGCAGGTGCCCTGGTTGGAGCGGGCGAACTTACGCATCCGGAAGGTGTCGCGAGTGCCGTCGTCGGCCATCACGGTGATGTAGTCGGCCGAAACCTCTTCCACCACGCCGGCTTTCGCCGAGATGATGACATCGCCGGCGTCGATGGCGGCACGCAGTTCCATGCCGGTACCGACCAGCGGCGACTCGCTGCGAACCAGCGGCACCGCCTGACGCTGCATGTTCGCACCCATCAGGGCGCGGTTCGCGTCGTCGTGCTCGAGGAACGGGATCATGGCCGTGGCCACCGACACCATCTGGCGCGGGCTGACGTCCATGTACTCGACCTGGCTGGTCGGGACGAACTCGACCTCCGAGCCCTTCTTACGGACCAGCACGCGGTCGTCGGAGAGCCGGTTGTCGGTGTCGATGCCCGAGTTCGCCTGGGCGATCAGGTAACGATCCTCTTCGTCGGCGGTGAGGTACTGCACCTCGTCGGTGACGTATCCGTCGACGACCTTGCGGTACGGCGTCTCGATGAATCCGAACGGGTTGACCCGCGCGTACACCGACAGCGAACCGATCAGGCCGATGTTCGGGCCCTCAGGGGTCTCGATCGGGCACATGCGGCCGTAGTGCGACGGGTGGACGTCACGGACCTCGAGGCCGGCACGCTCACGGGACAGACCACCGGGGCCCAGCGCCGACAGGCGGCGCTTGTGGGTCAGGCCAGACAGCGGGTTGTTCTGGTCCATGAACTGCGACAGCTGCGACGTTCCGAAGAACTCCTTGATCGCCGCGACGACCGGACGGATGTTGATCAGGGTCTGCGGCGTGATCGCCTCGACGTCCTGAGTTGTCATCCGCTCACGGACCACGCGCTCCATGCGGGACAGGCCCACGCGAATCTGGTTCTGGATGAGCTCACCGACGGTACGCAGGCGACGGTTGCCGAAGTGGTCGATGTCGTCGACCTCGACCGGCACCTCGACGCCACCGGGCACGGTCATCGTGCTGGTGACGTTCGGGTCGGCCTCGTGCAGACGCACCAGGTACTCGACGGTGGCGACGATGTCCTCTTCGGTCAGCACGGGTGCGCCGGCCATCGGGTTCTCGACCAGACCGAGCTTCTTGTTGACCTTGTAACGACCGACCTTGGCGAGGTCGTAGCGCTTCTCCTTGAAGAACAGGTTCTCCAGCAGGGTCTGCGCGGACTCCTTGGTGGGGGGCTCGCCCGGACGCAGCTTGCGGTACACCTCGAGCAGGGCCTCGTCGGTGCCTGCGGTGTTGTCCTTCTCCAGCGTCGACATCATGATCTCGGAGAAACCGAAGCGCTCTTCGATCTGCTCCTTGGTCCAGCCGAGTGCCTTGAGCAGAACGGTGACCGACTGGCGACGCTTGCGGTCGATGCGGACGCCGACGGTGTCGCGCTTGTCGATGTCGAACTCGAGCCATGCGCCGCGGCCCGGGATGACCTTGACACTGTGCAGGGTCTTCTCGGTGGCCTTGTCGATGGTCGCGTCGAAGTACACACCGGGGCTACGCACCAGCTGGCTCACCACGACACGCTCGGTGCCGTTGATGATGAAGCTGCCCTTGTCGGTCATGATCGGGAAGTCGCCCATGAAGACGGTCTGCGACTTGATCTCGCCGGTGTTGTTGTTGATGAACTCCGCGGTGACGAACAGTGGCGCCGCGTACGTCATGTCCTTGTCTTTGCACTCCTCGACCGAGGCCTTGACCTCATCGAAGCGTGGGTCGGAGAAAGACAGCGACATGGAGCCGGAGAAGTCCTCGATCGGGGACAGTTCGGCGAGGATGTCCTCCAGGCCGCCGGTAGGGTTTCCGTCGCCGCGGGAAGCAGCGCGCTCACGCCATTCCGCTGAACCGACCAGCCACTCGAACGACTCGAGCTGCACATCAAGCAGTCCGGGTACTTCGAGGGGCTCGCTGATCTTTGCGAAAGAGGCGCGCCGAGGCGCACCTGGAATGGTTGAGGTGGACTGGCGGGAGACTGCAAGATATGTCCTTCCAACACGAATAACTCGTAGTGCCTAAGTGGTGTTTTCGCTGCTGTACGACCTGGTCAACGGCGATCACCTGGGACGGCACACGGGTGTGGCGAGAAGGTGTGATCGAGAGATGGACAGGAGGCAGCCAGCGCAACGTCCTACTGTACCAGAAAATGGGCGCACGTAAACAACCCCTTTTGGTTACTGCGGACAGACTGCTACCAACGGGGCCCTGCGTCAAGAGGAACGCGCGGAAAGACGCTTAAAAGTCAGATATGCGGTTGATGCGCCACTGTCCGTCAACCTTTTGCATGCCGAGTTCGGTACGCGCCTGGCCCGGACCGCTCAGGACTGCCACACCCTGCTGGGTGGTACTGATCAGCACCGTTGCGATCACGGTGGCACTCGAGCCGTCCATGTTGCTGACCGCGACAAGGTCAACCTTGCACTCGGCTCCCTGGCCGCTCTGGGCCGCCAGGTCCCTGCTGGTGCTCTGGTACTCGTTGAACTCGGTGAGCGCTTCGCCGGTCAGACCGGTCTTCGCCTTGTCGGCCCAGTCATCGAACTTGGTGGGGTCGATCGAGAGCACGGCGCAGATGCGGTCGCCGGCCTGCGCCTTGAGGGCACTGGTCTCCGACGAGTTGATGAACGCCATGTTCGACTGCGTCGAAGCACCCGGTTTGAACGCAGCGACCACGGCGAACACCGCGAACACGACGGCCAGGAGCGCGACGATCGCAACCTTGCGCCAGGTCAGGAAACCCGAAGCGGCTTTCGCCGTCTTCGGTTCGGCGGCTTGTGCCGGCTTGTCGTCGGACGAACGCTCGGATGCAGGCTTCTTGAGCGAGGCGCCCTTGACCTTCGGCTTGCTCTTCGCGGCCGGCTTGCCGAGTGCCACCGTTTTGTCGGTGGCCGCGGTCTCGCCTGCAGAGGCATTCTCGGCCCTTGCTGTGGCCTCGCCGGTCGACGCCTGGCCGCTGGTTTCTGCGGTGGCGTCGGGCGTGGACTCCCCCGCCTCGACGGTGCCGGACTCGGTGGTGCCGGACTCAGCCGACTCGACCACTTCAGGTGCCGATGACTCCGGTGCTGCTGTCTCGGGCGTCACGTTGTCCGTGGTCGCCGATTCGTCGGCGTTCTCGGCAGAGTTGACCTTGCGGGCCGACGGGCTGCTGCCTGCGACGCGTATCTTGCCGCGGGGCCCGGCCGGACGGATCGGCTTACGGGGTGTGCCTGCCATCAGTTGCCCCCTGTGGTGGGAGCGGGTTCAACCGGCGCCGGGGTGGCAGCCGGATCGCCGGCCGGTGCCTGGGTGCTGCCTGCCGGGTCCTGGAGTCCGATCGCATCGATCGACTGGATGTCCGACGCCTTCCAGCCCCCGTCGATATCGACGACGTCGACGGAGAACCCCATGTTCGACGTGGTCGGCGGCGTCCCCTGGACCGTACTTGTGACATCGACGTACACGAGCACCTTTGCGGTCTTGTCTTCCTTGTTGAATTCGACGACGCCGCTGCGCTTGACCACCGACGACAACGTCGCGGTCTTGTCGCCGTTGGCGTCCACCTGCTTGGTGAGGTTCTCGAAGTCCTCCGCGGTGATCTGCGTCTTGGCGTTACCGGTGAGCGATGCGTCCACCTGCTCGCGGAATGCCGTCAGATTCTTCGGGTCGATGTTGGTGACGTTGAGGATCACCTGTTCTGCACCGTCCTGCGCACTGTCGCGAGTCTGCTGGGCGTTGTGCTCGGCGTAGGCGTCTTTCCACCCGATCGCGAAGAACGCTGCGCACACCACTGCGGCCACGAGGCCGGCCACTGCCAGGGCAGCACCGACCCGCAACCACAGCGTCCGCGATCCGTGCTGCCGCTTACCGCCGGGCTCTGAAGTCTCAGTCATCGCCCGCCAAAGGTACACGCCGTTGCTGGGTGCATCCTCGCCTCAGCAATCGACAAGTTGTCAGACCACATCCTCGACATCACTTGTCCCGCACACCCAGAAGGGCCGCGATCTGTTCCGCGATCGGGTTCAGATTCAACGTGTCGGGCATCTTCTTGGGGTTGTCATCCCACGGCTGCGGGATGTTCGGATTGGCGAACACCGCCCGGGCAGCACCACGAACGTCGGTCGGATTACCTTGCGCGACCGTACATTTCGCCTCGGTGTTGAACGGGAAGTCGTCGTAGTTGATGTCGAAGTCCGGGTTGCGGGCCTCTTCGGCGGCGATGATGTCCTGAGTGCTCTCGTATCCGAGCGTGCACGCAGGCGGGTTGTTGACCTCCAGGACGATGCCGAAGTGGATCGTGCCGTCGCCGGGCGCCGGGCTGTAGCTGCCGCTGGAGAGCGCCGACAGAAGCGCCAGCGCCGGGCCCGCCGCGAAGAAGGTCGGCGATACGGTACGGACGTCCTCGGCGAGGTTGCGGACAACGGTGGTGATGTCGCCGCCACTGTCCTGCAGCAGCCTGGAAATCTGTGTGGCGCTGGTGGTTCCGGTGGTCAGCAACCGCCGGATGGCCGGATCGGATGCCTGCAGGGTCTGCGTCACCAGTTCCAGATTGCGTGACCAGCTGAGGATCTCATCGGACTGGTCGGCCTGGGTGCTCAGAACGGTGTCGCTGTTCTGGATGAGCGAGATCGTCTGGGGCAGGTTGTCGAGACCTGCCTGGGACAGGTTGGTCAGCGAATCCACGAGCGACCGCAGATTCTCCGCATTGCCGTTGAAGGCCTTGCCCAACTCTGTGACAACCGTGCGTAGATCGTCCACCGGGATGGACCCGGTGAAGTCGACAGCCGACTTCAGCACGTCCTGCAACGGCGGCGGAGTCTTGGTGTCGGTGATGACCGAGCCGTTCTTGAGGTACGGACCGTCGTTGTTCTTCGGACGCAGGTCCACGTACTGCTCACCGATCGCCGATCGGTTGGCGACGACGGCCACAGCCGAATCCGGGATATCGGCGCCATCGGAGTCGAGGACCAACTCGACCTGGACGCCTCGGGCTGCAAAGTCAACGCGCCGACGCGGCCGACGGGAACACCCTGGTACGTCACCTCGGCATTGGTGAAAATGCCCCCGGAGTCCGGGAATTCGGCCTTCACGGAGTACGACCCGACGCCGACCAACCGGTCGAGCTTGGCGTAGGTGGCACCCACGTAGACGATGGCAACCACACCGATCACCACGAAGATGATCAGCTGCCATCGGACGATCTTGGTCATCATGATCCAGCTCCGACATTAGCGTTGGCCAGCATGTTCATCGGCCCCTGCAGGAAGCTCTGCTGCCCGCGTTCTTCCGGCATCAGCGCATACTGCCCACCCGACGGCGGCGTGTTCGGCCCCGGCCGGGCGTTCGGCAGCGGGAGCAACGTGATGGTCGGCCAGCCGAGCCGCGGGCCGTTGCCGTTGTAGTACGGGTTCGCAGGGTCGATGATCGGCTGCGGTCCGGTCCGTGGCGGGCTGTACACCGGCTCACCCTGTCCCACCCCGAGAGCCTCGAGCTGGTTGAGCAGCCGCAGGTCCAGGTTGGCGAACAGGTTGGTCGAGTCACCCTTCACACCCGGGAGCAGTGCGTCCGGGAACGGGTAGGTGAACAGCAGCGGTGACGCGGTGATCAGGTCTGGAGCCGCACCGGCGAGAGCCTGCAGCGTCGGCCGCAGCGCCTTGAGGTCGGTGATGATCTCCTCGCGAGCGGTGCCGAGCACCTGCACCCCGACAACACCCAGGCGGTCGACCTGTTCGAGCATCGCCACCAGCTGAGGCCGCTGCTCTTCGAGTACCGCTATGCCCTTGGGCAGTTCATCGAGGACCCGGTTGATCTGATCGGTCTGTGCCCGAGCCCGATTCGACAGTTTGTCCAGGCCGTCGAGCGCGGTCACGATGTTGTTCTTCTGCTCTTCGAGTCCGCTGATCAGGGTGGCGGTCTCGTTGAGAAGACTCTTCACCTGGGTTTCGCGGCCGTCGAGTGCGGTGTTCAATTCGTCGACGATCGGCTTGATCTGCGAGATACCACCACCGTTGAGCAGCAAGGACAACGCACCGAGAACCTGCTCGATGTCCGTCGCCGTGCGCGTCCGGCAATCCGGTGCACCCACCGCGGGGCAACCGATGGTTTCGGCCGGGTTCTGCCGGGGCAGGCCCGCGTTCTCCTGCGGATCTTCCAGTGCCACGTACTTCTCACCCAGCAGGTTCGTCTGCTGGATCTCCGCGGTGGACGCGTCGGACAGATCGACGTTGTTCTGCACCTCGATCTTCACCTCCGCAGTCCACTGATCAGGCGAGACCTGGATCGAATCCACGCGGCCGACCTCGATGCCGTTGAACTTGACCGTCGACTGCGGGACCAGGTCGAGCACATCGAGGAACTGCAACTTGTACGTACGCGGCGACTCGCCGAGGTTGGCGCCACCGGGCAGCGGGACCGACTGCAGCCCTTGCGTGCCACAGCCACTCACCGCGATCAGCGCGGCACCGGCCAGTGCCGCGGCACCCACCTGCACCAGTCGCTGACGACCGACAGCGTTCTTACGAAGGGGTGACCTCATCAGTTCCCACCCTCCAGTGCCGGATCCGGGTTGCCCGGAACCGTGCCCGGCACGGGTCCGCGATTCTGCAGGTTGTCGTTGCTCAGGATGCCGAACGGCAGGTTGAGCGTCGGCGTCTTGATTCCTGCGGTGATCTGGTCGGCAACATTTGTACATTGATCGATCAGCGGTTGGAGCGTCTTGCTGAACTGTTCGAACGCCGGGTCACCTGGCTTGAGCTTGCCCAGATCGAGCAGCCCACACTGAGCGCCGAGCAGGTCTTGCAGCTCGGGGATGGTCAGGTGCAGATCGAGAGTTCCCGATTCGGCGTTGTAAGCGTTGACCAGGTTGGACAGTGCCAGCGGCAGCGCCGTCAGGATCTCTTTCTGGTAGCTCTTGGTGTCCACGAGCATCTGTGTGGTCGGGATCAACTCCGAGACCCGGTCGCCCAGTGCCTCGCGGTTGTCCTCGACGAATCCGGCCACGTCACCGAGCGCCACCGACAGCTTGTCGAGTGCGGTTCCGAGCTGTTCGCGCTCGCCGGCGAGGAAGTTGTTGAAGTCGGCCATCTGGGTGTTGAACTGTCGCACCTGCTGGTCGTTGGCCGCGAGCATCCCGATGAAGCTGTCGAGGTTCTTGACCGTGTCGACGATGTTGCCCCGCGACTCGTTGAGGGTGTTGGCGGCCTTGGAGAGCTGCGTGATCGTCGACTGCAGGGCCTCGCCGTTGCCCGCGAGGTTCTGCGCACCGGTGGTGACCAGTTCGGACACCGCGCCGTTCTTGTTCGCGCCGTCGGGACCGAGCGCGGTCGAGAGCTTCTGCACCGATGAGTACAGCTCGTCGACCTCGACGGGCACCATCGTCTTGGAGACCGGCAGGTTGATGTCCTTCGGCGCCTTCGGGCCACCGGTGTAGACGGGCGTCAACTGCACGTAGCGGTCGGCCACCACGGACGGCGTGATCTGCACGGCGCCAACGTCTTTCGGCAGATTGACGTTGCCGTCGACGCGCATCTTGACGCGCACCTGATCGCCTTCGGGCTTGACGTTCTCCACCGTTCCCACCGCAACGCCGAGCACACGCACGTCACTGCCGTCGTAGATACCGACGCTGCTCTTGAAGTACGCGGTGACCTGAGTGCTGTTGACACGCTTGAACACCCACCACAACGACCCCGCCACCAACAGCGCCAGGATCAGCGCGATGACGATGAAGACGATGTGCTTCGGGGTGAACCAGCGGCCCGGACCGCGAGTGTCCTGAGTGTTGCTCGCCGAGGTCATCATTGTCCGGCCACCGTTCCGCCGCCATTGTTGAGCTGCTTCTGCTGCACCGGGAGCCTTGTCGTGTTCTGCTGCGGCAGAGCCGGCGGCAGGATGTTGGTGACCACCGAGTCGAACCAGCGACCACTACCGAGCACGTTGGCGTAGAGCCGGTAGAACGGCGCCATGTACGTGAGTGATTGACGCAGGTTCTCGTTCTGGTCGTTGAGGATCTCGATCACCTGACGCAGAGTTTCCAGCGTCGGGCCGATCTGCTCCTGGTTGTCCTTGACGATTCCGCTGAGGGCATCGGAGAGCGTGATCGTGCTCGAGAGCAGCCGTGAGATCGACTGCTGACGATTGTTCAGTTCCTCGAGCAACTGGCCCGCACCGTTGATCAACCGCTCGAACTCCTGGTTGCGGTCGGCGAGGATCTTGGAGGTGTCCTTGGTCGCCTCCAACAGTTCCTGGACCTTCTGGTCGCGGCTCGCGATGGTCTCCGACAGCCGGGTGAGCCCGTCAAGCGAGGCACGCAGGTCGGCCGGCGTGCCCGAGAAGGCATCCGACAACGTGCGCATGCTGGTCGCCAGTTGGTTGGTGTCGACTTCCTCGATCTGATCGGCGGCGTCGGAGAACGCCTCGATCACGTCATACGGCGAGGTGGTACGACTCAGCGGGATGACGTCCTTGGGATCGGCGAGTTCACTGCCCTGCGGATCGAGCGCAATGTACTTCTGGCCCAGGACTGTCTTGATCTGGATCGACGCCGTGGTCTGGTTGCCGATCCACGCTCCCTGAACTTTCATCTGCACAACGACTTTGAAGCCGTCGAGTTCGACCGACTGCACGCGACCAACTTTGACACCGGCCACTCGCACTTCCGCGCGTGGTCTTAGACCCGCAGCTTCAGAGAAGTCGGCGGTGTACCTGATGCCTGCACCAAACAATGGCATCGAATTGAGATAGAACGCTGAAGTAGAGGTCATCAGCACCACCAATATGCCGATGAAACCGATGCTGATCGGACTCCGCCCTCGTGCCCGCTGCACGCTCACCACTTGCTCACGCCGTCTCGCGATGAATCCCGCCGCGTTCGCCCCCCACAAGATTTCCCACCGCCCTGCGGGAATCGTGACCCACGCGGCGATCTGTGCATCCGTCGTGCACACCGTCACACTGTCCCGAATGCCACCGCAAGTGTGACGGTCACGACGGCAACGATTGAGACTCAACGGATCCGACGCGTGGGCCCCGCACCGGCCGACGCTTCGTGCGAAGCGAACCTCCATCCCCGACCCTCCCTAGTGTGACTCGCAGCACAAACCTAGAGAATGATTGACCGACTGTCAATGACTAACAGTCAACCGAACTCTATCCAAGTCGCCGGAGAGCCAATGGGTACCTCGATCTTGGTTAAAACGGTCCACCACGCCAGAATCTGACGATGATCGACAAAGAGCTTGCCGCTGTCCTCGACGCGAACCGTACGGCCCTGATCGACTCGGTGGCCCGCTTGACGGACGTTCAAAGCCGGTCGCGCTTGGTGCCTTCACTGACCACTCCGATTGCACTTGTCAAACATTGCGCCGCGGCGGAAAGGGTCTGGTTCCAACGCACTGTCGCGGGTCTTGCCGAGGCCGAGTGCGACGGCTATGCGGCGGGCGACGACCGCGGATGGCTGGTGGATCCCGAACAAACGCTCGCAGACGTGATCGCAGAATACGAAGCTGCCGCTGACCGTTCACGACACATCGCGCAAGGACCTGATCCGGCCGACCGGTTCGTGCACTACCGCCGCGGCGAGGTGACCTTCCACTGGATAGGGCTTCACATGATCGAGGAGCTGGCACGGCACGCGGGCCACGCCGACATCCTCGTCGAACAGATACTCGCCGCCCCGCAGTAGCCCTCCGACGAGGCCTACCTCTCCCGGATTCAACCCGACGTAGCCAATTTTACCGACGTAAATAGTTTCGCTGCAGGACGTTTCGACACCAGCGACGAAACAGAACCTCACTGCAGCGGATCTGCGTCACCCATGTGGCAAGGTTTGGTGATGACGACACTGCGCCAGCGAGTCGGGGCACGCCGCTGGCGCTTTATCGTTCCTGGGGCGATTCTGGCGGCGCTGGTTTCTGCCGGCATCATCGTCATCGGCAACGAGACGTCGGACCCTGCGGGCCCATCGCTGGCGGCTGCTCTCGAAATTGTTTGTTCGCCCGGAACGCGCAGCGCGGACACTGGTCCGTTGACTGGCACAGTGGCGGGCGGCAACTGTAGGAGCAAAGTCGATCCAGGGGTTCGGTTGTATTACGGCGAGTATCTGGCGGCCTCAACGCTGCGAGACTCCGTGGGCAGTCGCCCAGGCGTGTTCGCGACGGCCCACCTACCCAACAACACCTACGCCGCGATAGCTTGCGAGCACGGCGATCGTAATTTGCTCAAGTCACTTGCCGATCACGGATGGGCGCTCGGCTACGCCATCGAGTAGTCACATGCAACGATTTCAACTCAGATTCAGGTTCAGGTGAAGCGACGGCCCATGGCTGCAGTGACGGCAGCAGCACGGGCCCGGGGCGTCTTGATAGGGGCTTTCTCCTACAGCTTCCAGCCCAAAGTGTGTGCCAGGTCGATAATTTCGCGGTCGATGACGGGACGGTCATCCGGCTCGGACTGCCACCGTCCTGTCATATCACCGACAGCGTAGATCGCGTCGATGAGCGGTCCTCCGCCACCAACGTCGTCGCCGCCGTAACTCCCTGCGTTGCTGTTCCAGATGTGTCCGCCAACCACGGGGTGGACAAAGCCGTCTCCGATACGTGCCGACCACATGCGGCTACAGAGTCGGCGCCCCGCGGCCGCCAGCCCATCCCCAAGGTCGCCGCCAAGGTTCAGATACAGCTCCGCGCGAAGCCGAGCCTCTTCGTCGGGTAGATCGATAGCCCCGGCGACCTGCTTACCAAGCTGCCATCGAGAAACGATGCGGCCGACGTGTTCGGTGACCGCCGGCGGAACAAGAGGCACCGGACTGCCGAGGGCGGTCTGATCTGACCGGTACGCCGCCTTGAATCCGCTGCAGGCATACGAGAACGAGTTCGCAGCGCCTTCGTCCATCGCCCAAAGGGTGGCTTCAAAAATAAAATTGTCGAACTGGTCCCTGCGTACCGGTCCGCACCTACGCAGTGTTTCGACGTCGGCGAGACCGCCAGACCGCCGGAACCATTCGAGAACCTTCCCTTCAACCTCCCCGATATACATCCCGGCTAGCGTAACGGCCGGCACAACGAAGTCCTACACACTCGCACGAGGTTTGAGCGCCACGAGTTCAACGCTGGTGTCAGGCCCGACCCAGGTTGGTGCCGGGCCGGGTGAGGACGATGCCGGGAAGGACCGCGTACCGCGACAACTCGGTGACCGCGAACGCCATGGTGGCCACGTCGTCGGCGGTGATCATCTCCGCAGCCGGGATCGCGGTCCACGAGGACATGTCGGTGTTGACGTAGCCGGGCGAGATGGTGGTCGCCGAGACGCCCTTCTCGGATTCCTCGAGGTTGAACGTTTCGCACAGTGAGATCAGTGCCGCCTTCGTGGCACCATATGCGGACAGCTCAGGCTCAGGGTGTACACCGGTGATCGATGCAATGGCAACCACTTTCGCGGCTCCAGCAGTCTCGGCGGTACTGCGCAGAGTCGGCAGCAACGACTGGAGCAACACGTACGCCGAGCGGACGTTGACCTGGTACAGCTTGTCGAATCGGCGAACCGGCAATTCACCGATCGCCCCCTTCTGTCCCATCCCCGCGTTGAGGACCAACGCGTCGACCCTGTCGAAATGGTCGAGATGACCCGTGGCCAGTGTCTGCAACTGCTCCTCGTCGGACATGTCGGCGGTGACCACCTCCACACGCACCCCGTGTTCGCGGGAAAGGCGTCCGGCCAAGTCCTGCAACGGTTCCAGGCTGCGGGCACTAATCGTCAGATCCCAGCCCGCCGCAGCGAATCGGGTCGCGATCGCCGCGCCGATACCGCGCGAGGCGCCGGTCACCAACGCCACCTTGCGTTCTGCACCAAGTGTCACGTGTGTGCCCCTCTAGTTCTTTCCCTTGATGGCGCGCAATCCTGCCGCCATGAACTCGCCGGTCGCGGCAGCTGCATTTTCGGCGCCGCTCCCCGATGACGAACCATTCAGTGCCCGATGGGTGATGCCCTCGCCGATCACTCCGAGTTTGAAGTTGGCGAGCGCGAGATAGAAGTTCCAGTCGGACAATTCACGACCAGATGCCAGTGCGTACCGCTGGGCGATGTCGTCCGGCGAGGGGTACCGATCACTTGTCCACGCCGCCTTCATCCCCAGGACGGCGTCGAATATCGGTTCCCGGTACGTGCACATCAGTGCGACGTCGGTCAGCGGGTCACCCAGCGTCGACATCTCCCAGTCGACAACGGCTTTCACGATGCCCGGATCACCGGCGTCGAGGATGGTGTTGTCGACGCGGAAGTCACCGTGCACGATCGAGTTGCTGGTCTGGGCAGGGATCGACTCAGTGAGTGCCGCATGCAAAGTCGCGACATCGTCGAGTTCGCGAGTCTTCACGTGTTCCCACTGCCGGGCCCACAGCTTCACCTGTCGTCCGACAAAACCGTCGGGACGGCCGAACTCACCCAGCCCGACCGACTGGTAGTCCACGGCATGCAAGTCTGCAAGTGCCTCGACGAGTCCGGTGACGTTGCGTTCCACGGCTGCGTCGTCGAGAGCGTCGAGCTCATCGGCGCTGCGCACCACGAGGCCGTCGACGAACTCGACCACGGTGAGCGGCGCACCGAGGGCAGTCCCCTCTTTGTCGAAAGCGACGGTGCGCGCCACCGGCACCGGCGTGTCCTGCAGTGCGCGGGTGACGGTCCACTCACGATTCATGTCGTGCGCAGAAGGCGTCAGTCCGCCCGTCGGGGGACGGCGCACCACCCAGTGCGAATTATCATCGCGCGCAGTGAATGTGAGATTCGAGCGCCCACCGCTGATGAGCTCGACCACCAGTTCGCCGGATACCGGCACACCGCTGTCGACCAGGAAGGCGCGTAGGGCTGGGACGTCCATGCCCGGAAGTTCGGTCACGACGACGTTCCGTTCGCTGCGGCAGCGGCTGCCGCCTTCTTCGCCTTGCCCACGGCCCGTTTGGCCAGCGCCCAGCGATGGACCTCGGACGGGCCGTCGTAGATCTGGAACGGCCGCAGCTCACGCTGCAGACGGGCCAATGGCAGCTCGTCGGACACTCCTTGGCCGCCACACATCTGGATCGCGCGGTCGACGACCCTCGAAAATGCCTCGGCCGCAAATGTTTTTGCGATCGACGTCTCGTCGCCCGCATGTTGACCCTGGTCGAGCGCGTAGCAGGCCTTGACCAGCAACGCCCGCGCAGCAGCCAGATCGATCTCGTTGTCGGCCACCATCTGCTGGATCATGCCCAGATCGCCGAGCTTGCCGCCGAAGGCTTCCCGGCGGGCGACGTAGTCGAGTGCGACGTCCTGGGCACGGTTGGCGCTGCCCATCCATCGCATGACGTGGGTCATACGCGCTGGGCCGAGCCGCACCTGCGCATAGCGGTAACCCTCATCAACCTCGCCGAGCACGTCTTCGTCCGGAACGAACACGTCGCGGAATGCCACCTCGCAGTGGCCGCCGATCATCGCGCGGTCGATGGTGTTGATGTGGCGTCCCACCGTGATGCCGGGGGTGTCTGCCGGCGCGAGGAACATCGTCGCGCCGCCGCGGTCACCGGGGGACCCCGCAGTCCGCGCCATGATGATGAAGAATCCGGCACCGTCGGCGCCGGTGATGAACCACTTGTCGCCGTTGATCTTCCAGCCACCGTCGACCTTGGTGGCCGCAGTGCGCAGTGCTGCCGGGTCTGCACCGGCTCCCGGTGCGGGCTCGGTCATCGCGAAGGCCGACCGCACGTCACCGCGGGCGAGTGGAGCGAGGTACTTCTCTTTCTGGTCCGCGCCGGCGATGTGCGCGAGCATGTGCACGTTGCCCTCGTCGGGTGCCCCGATGTGCAGCGCGATCGGACCGAACACCGAGTACCCGGCGGCCTCGAAGACCGGGGCGCGATCGGACATGTTGAGGCCGAGGCCGCCGTATTCGACGGGCGCGTGCGGCGCGAGCACACCGGCGTCGCGCGCCTGGTCACGCAGTTCCAGTCGACGCTTGTCGCCGCCGGCGGCGGTGATGTCACCGGCGAACTCGTCCTCGATCGGCATCACGTGGTCGCGGACGAAGTCACGAGTTTTCGTGACCACGTCCTCGACGGCTGGATCGTAGGAAAGGCTGATCGCCATGTGCACCTCCTTGTGCGGCGCCGGCGAACCCGTGGTTGCGATCCCGACCGAGCGCTCGTTCGGTAATGGGCCCAGAATGTCACGCCCGGACTCGACGGTCAAGCCGGTCGACGTCACCCCTTACGGCTGATCCGGAAAGTACCCCACCATCCGTCTGGCGATCAGCAGATAACGGGCAACGAGTTCGTCGGGACCGAGACGGCCCTGTGGCCGGTACCAGGTGGACACCCCCACACACATGGTGGTGACCGCCCGTCCGGCGTCCTCTGGGTTGGGGCATCGGAAGTCACCCGACTCGACGCCGTCCATCACGAGCCTGTCGACCATCCGCTGCTGCCTATCGCGCAGTTGGATGTAATCGGTGCGAAACGACGGATCCAGGCTGCGGATCTCGGTGGAGCCCACAAACGCCTGGGCCCGCCGGTACATATGGAACCGCAGCAAGGACTCCACCACGGCGTCGTAGCGTTCGAGCGGCGTCGGACCGGCTTCGGCAAGCGCCGCCTCGGAACGGCCGAGCAGATCACTCATCGTGAGCTCGAGCAAACCCTTGAGAAGCGACTGCTTCGACGGATAGTGGTGATAGAGCCCCGGCACACTCAGGCCTGCGCGTGCGGCGATGTCGCGTACCGAGGTGCCGTGATATCCGTGTTCGGCAAAGGCCGACAGCGCTGCCGCGAGCGGCGCAGGCAGATCTTCCTGGCCGTATTCGCGCCAACTGTCGCCGCCGTGGTCTCTCGGCGTCGGCTCGGGCACGGTGTTCATGTCATCAACCTACTGTGCCGCTCGATCACGCTCACGCGAATACGGGTCGGTCGATGGGCGTTTCGCCTCGGAAAGCCTTCCGATGCCGCCGCGCAGCCTCCTGACCGACGTCGCCGCAGGGCTCCGATCACGCGTCACCGCGACGTATCCGGCAGGCTGGGGATCATGCGACCGACGCCAGGCCCACCCACCGATCCGTCGTCGACGAACCCGGCCTCACCGGGCGACCGGCAGGGGATCAGCAGGTCCCTCGTGGTGTTGTTCGCCATCACGTGCGGCGTCTCGGTGTCGTCGCTCTACGTCCTGCAACCGGTACTCGAGGAGATCCGCCAGGACTTCGATGTCTCCACGTCGACTGCCGCACTGGTGGTGACCGCCGCTCAACTCGGGTATGCGGCCGGGCTGCTGTTCTTGGTCCCGCTGGGCGATCTGCTGAACCGGAAGTTGTTGGCGCCCAGCATGATGGTCGCATCAGCAGTCGCCCTGTTGCTCTCGGGACTGGCTCCCGGTTTCGGGACCCTCTTCGTCGCATCGATCCTGGCCGGCGTGTGTGCGGCCACCGCCCAGATCGTGTTGCCGTGGTCCTCGTCCCTTGCGGTGCCGTCAGATCGGGGACGCGTGGTCGGCATGGTGATGAGCGGGCTGTTGCTGGGCATCCTATTGGCCCGCGTCGTCAGTGGCTCATCGCCGAAATCGGGGGCTGGCGATCGGTATTGTTCACGGGGTCGGCCTTGATGGTCGTGCTGGCCGTGGTGGTCTACGTCTCGGTGCCACCCGACGCGCCCCGTCCCCGGCAACCCTATGGCCAACTGCTGATCTCGGTGGCCCGGATCGTCCGTGCCGAGACGATGCTCCGGCAACGGATGCTGCTCGGGTTCATGACGATGTTCGGGTTCAGCGCCATGTGGACCTCGATCGCGTTCCTACTCTCCGGAAGTCGGGGCGAGCACTTCTCCTACTCGGAGGCTGCCATCGGCCTGTTCGGTCTTGCCGGGGTCGCCGGCGCTGCGGCGGCTCCGCTGTTCGGAAAGCTCGCCGACCGTGGGCATCTGCGGATGGCGACCACGGCCGCGTGGGTTGTCACCATCATCGGCTGGTTGTCGCTCGCGTGGCCCGGAACACCGTTGGCAGCGCTGGTGATCGGCCTCGTGGTGTTCGACTTCGGGGTTCAGGCTTCGCAGTTGGCGAATCAGTCCGCGATCTATTCGCTGGCGTCGGAGGAGCGCAGCCGCGTGACCACGGCGTACATGGTCACGTACTTCGCAGGCGCGGTCGCGGGTTCGGTCTCATCGGGCTACGCATACGGCGCCGGCGGCTGGATTGCCGTGTGCCTGAGCGGTATCGGTGTAGCTGTGGCCGGTCTGCTCGCGTGGCTGGTCTTCGACCGCTGGAACAAACGCCGCGCCGGTCAATCGGTGCGTTGAGCGTTCTCGGGCAGCAGTTCGTAGATCGCACCGAACATCATCGTCACGCACAGTTCGATCAATTCGTCGGTGGGGCAATCGATTCGGCCGTCGATCCACGCGTTGAGCACTTGCCCGAGCCCGCCGACGTAGAAGTGGGCTGCTCCTTGGGTGGTCGCGTCGTCGAATTGGGATCCCGAGGTCTGGATGGTCAGCGCCGCGAACATCATGGCGGCGTCCATCCGTTTGGTGGCCAGGGTTCCGCTGAGCAATGTTTGCGAGAACAGCACCCGGCCCCTGCGCCGATCGGTGTCGATGAGCCGAACGATGGCGCCCACCGCGGAACGGATCTGCTCGCGCGGAGACTGCCCGCCGGATGTCACCGCGGTCTGGGCGGCCTCGGCTATGTCGAAGACGACGGCGTCGTACGTGGTGCCCACCAACTGGTCCACGTCTTCGAAGCTCTCGTAGAAGTATCTCGCGGTCAGTCCGGCCTGCCGGCACACCCCGCGAACACTGATCGCCACCCCGTCGGCCGAGCCGAGGATCTCGAGCGCAGCTTCGATCAGCGCTGCCCGGCGACGTTTGACCCGGTCAGCTCCATTCTCGCCGCCATATGGGCGCAAAGGATCTGCCATGGACCTCATCCTTCCACCTTCGGTTAACGACGATTGACTTTCGGTCCGATCGCCGCTTCAATACGAAAGAGATAACGGTTGTTATCAGAAGCAACCTTGGAGGCCGACAATGACGTCTGGAACCGTTGACGGAACGGCTGCCCTGTCCATCGACATGCCGCAGCCCATCCGCACCCGAAATCGCGCAGAGACCGACAGCGCACCGGGCGACCTGCTGGATATGCCGGGCATCTCCGCACTCGCCGGGGCCGCCAACGTGATCATGCAACTTGCACTCCCTGCGGTCGGATACGGCGTCGCGGAGAGCAAGGTCGACACCGGCAACCTGTTCAAGCACCCCATTAAGCGGGGCCGCACCACGCTGTCGTACCTCGCGGTCGCGGTGAACGGCACCCCGGAAGACCGCAAGGCGTATCGCAAAGCCGTCGGCCACTCACACGCGCAGGTGCGGTCCACCGAGTCGAGCCCGGTCGAGTACAACGCCTTTGATCCCCGCCTGCAGTTGTGGGTTGCCGCCTGCCTGTACAAGGGCTGGGAAGACATGCAGATTCTCTACGGCGACCCATCGGCGATCACCGAAGAGGCATACCAGCAGGGCGCTCTCATGGGCACCACGCTGCAGATGCCACGCGAGATGTGGCCGGCCACACGCGCCGACTTCCAGGAGTACTGGGATGGCACTGTGGCGCAGCTCGAAATCGACGACACCATCCGGGGACTGCTGATCAGCATCGCGAAGTTCGAGTTCCTGCCCAAGCCGGTGTCCATGCTGATCGGCGACTTCGGCCTGTTCCTCACCGCCGGGTTCCTGCCACCCGAGTTCCGCGAGAAAATGGGCCTCGAGTGGACGCCGCGGCAACAACGACTCTTCGACCTGCACAATCGCATCGTCCGCTCCGTTGTGACGCGGCTACCCGAACCGATGCGCGCATTCCCGTTCAACGCCTACCTGTGGGACGTCCGACGCGGATCCGGACCGGCCGAAAACTCATCTAGTCGAGTCGTACCTTCTTCAACACCGCCGGCGACAAGTCGGCGGTGCTGGTGTTCCCGGACAGTCCCAGCGTCAGGTCGAGCTCGGCGATGATGTTGGCGACCACATCTCGCGCACCTGCCGATCCGGCCAGCGCGAGTCCGTACATGTGCGGTCGGCCGATACACACCGCGTCCGCACCCAGCGCCAACGCCTTGAAGACGTCCGCGCCGCCGCGGATGCCCGAATCCAGGAGCACCTTCGCCTTGCCGTCAACCGCGGCCACCACGTCAGTGAGTGCTTCGACCGAGCCGATGGATCCGTCTACCTGCCGGCCGCCATGGTTGGAGACCAGGATGCCGTCCACCCCGGCATCAACGGCCTGCCGTGCGTCGTCGGGGTGCAGGATCCCTTTCAGGACGATCGGCAGCGACGTCCGCTCGCGCAGCCCAGCGATGTCCGTCCAGTTGAGCGAGGGACGCGAGTAGGTCTCCAGGAAGGTCTGCACAGACTCCCTGGGCACAGGCGAGCGAAGGTTGGCCAGCACACTGCCGGGGGTGTTCTTCGCCATCGACACCAGGGACTTGATCGCGCCGACCGTCACCTGGGGCTTGGGACCGGGTACGGCCGCAGCGATACGAGCTCGCACCATGTCGATGAAGCGGGGATCGGAGGTGTACTGGTCGATGCCCAACCCTTGTGCGAACGGCAGCGACCCCAGGTTCAGGTCCTGCGGCCGCCATCCCAGCATGGTGGTGTCGAGCGTGACCACGATGGCCGCCGCACCGCATTTCTCGGCGCGCTGCAGGAAGCTGTCCACCAGTTGTTCGTCGCTCGACCAGTACAGCTGATACCAGCGGGGAGCCCCCGGCGACACCTCGTCCATCGCCGCGGCAGTGCTCTCCATCGGTGCGCTGGCCTGGCTGGAGAAGATGTACGGGACACCGAGTTCGGCGGCGGCCCGGCCGATGTGGACGTCGGCCTGCGGAAAGACCAGGCCGCCCGCACCCACCGGGGAGAACAGGATCGGTGCCGGCAACTGCTGTCCGAACAGCTCGGTGGACAGACTCCGCACCGAGACGTCGCGCAGCATCCTGGGGACGATCGCCCAGCTGTCGAGGGCGCGGCGGTTGGCCCGCATGGTGCTGCCTTCACCCGCTCCACCGGCGACATAGGCCCACGCCTTGGCGGACATCTTGCGCTCGGCAGCGCGTTCCAGGTCACCGAAATTGGTGGGTACCTTGGGCTTTCGACCGAAGACGCCGTCGGTGTAGATCTGGTTCTGTCGAGCCCGGCCGGAAAGATCCGACGCCGGTCGCTTGTTGCTGCTCATCGGCCCACCGTAGCGAACCAGATGAGCGACGATGGTGACTTGAGTTGCCTCACATTCGGCAGCCGACGGAACAGCACGGTCGCCCTCGGCTGTTGACGAGAGAGACCGCAACAATTCTCGACGAGGAGATACATGACCAACGGCACCCGCATCGTCCTGGCAGGACGCCCACACGGCGAACCCAAGGATTCCGAATTCCGATTCGAAGAGTTCGATCTCTCCGAACCGGGGCCGGGCGAGGTGGCGCTGGAAACCCTGTATCTGTCACTGGACCCCTACATGCGTGGCCGGATGAGTGCGGCCAAGTCGTACGCCGCACCGGTCGAGATCGGCGACACCATGGTGGGCGCCACGGTCTCACGCGTCCTCACCTCAACAGTCGACGACTTCGCGCCGGGTGACGTGGTGCTCGGGTACGCCGGCTGGCGCACCCACTCGATCGAGCAGGCGAAATACCTCCGCAAGCTTGATCCAAAGGCCATCTCACCATCCACCGCGCTCGGCGTTCTCGGTATGCCCGGGTTCACCGCATACGCAGGGCTGCTGACCATCGGAAAACCGCAGCCGGGCGAGACGGTGGTGGTGGCCGCAGCTGCCGGCCCGGTCGGGTCAGCGGTCGGGCAGATCGCCAAGCTCAAAGGCGCCCGCGCTGTCGGAATTGCCGGCGGACCGGAAAAGGTTGCCTACCTCAAGGACGAGCTCGGCTTCGACGCAGCCGTCGACCATCGTGCCGACGACTTCAAAGACCAGCTCGCGGCCGCGACCCCCGATGGCATCGACGTGTACTTCGAGAACGTGGGCGGCGCGGTCTTCAACGCGGTGTTGCCCCGGATGAACCTGTACGGACGCATTCCCGTGTGTGGCCTGGTTGCCAACTACAACCTGACGTCGGCCCCGGATGGCCCGGACCGGTCCGGTGCGTTGATGGGCGCCGTGCTCACCCAGAGCCTGACCATCCGCGGGTTCATCCAGACCGAGTTCGCAGCCGAGCAGATGCCTCGCTTCCTCGAGGAGGCCACACAGTGGGTGGCCGATGGGTCGCTGAAGTACCGCGAAGACATCACGGACGGCTTGGACAACGTGCCCGAGGCATTCCGCGGCCTGCTCAGTGGCCGCAACTTCGGCAAGGCGCTGGTGCGAGTCGCCGAGTGAGAGTGGGACTCGAACAGCCCCACCGGCCGTGACCCTGGTTTAGGGTCGGTCATGACCAGACTGCAGATCGTCGTGCTGCTCTTCCCGAACGTCACGCAACTGGACATGACCGGCCCCGCCCAGGTCTTCTCGCACTTCCCCGACACCGACGTTCACTTGGCGTGGCACAACCTCGAACCGGTGACCACCGATTGTGGTTGGAGCATCGTTCCGACCGTCACCCTTGACCAGGCGCCGCAGGCCGACCTGCTGTTCGTCCCCGGCGGGCGGGGAGCGTTCGAGTTGTTCGAAGATGTTGTTGCGCTTGACTTCCTACGCACACAGGCTACCGGCGCTCGATGGGTGACCTCGGTGTGCACCGGCTCGTTCACCCTCGCGGCGGCCGGCCTACTCTCGGGAAAGAAGGCGACAAGCCACTGGGCGTCGATGTCGATGCTCAGCGAGTTCGGATGCGAACCCGTCGGTGAGCGAGTTGTCCAGGACGGCAACGTGATCACCGGAGCCGGCGTCACCTCCGGAATGGACTTTGCCTTGACGGTCGCCGCAACCATCTTCGGCGAGGATGTGGCACGCCGCATCCAGCTGATGATCGAGTACGACCCGGCACCGCCTTTCGACGCGGGCTCGCCGAATACTGCGGACCCGGCTTTTGTCGACGACATGAAACACAAGATGCGGACCGAACGTCTGCCGTTGATCGCGAAGGTGCTTGGGCGCGCTTGAGGGGCCGCGACACCCGCTGCACTGTTCGTAGCGGTCGCGTATGGCACATGCGCGGAGATGCGGCTTCATCCCGTATTCAGTTGAGCAGGTGGGCATTGCGGCACCGGTGAACCTGTTGTCGAGTTTGAGACAAACCCCGTCAAAGGCGGGGAGGGTTCTGCACCAACTCAGCAAGCTCTCTGCGGATTCCCTCAGCTGAATCCCGACGAAACCGTCTCAACTGCATCGATACCACCGCATCGGCTCCGAGTGCAGTGACACCTAGAAGATCCATAAGCGCTGTGCGCATTGCCTCCTCGTCACCGCGCTGCATGCATACGTCCACGACGTCATGAGGTCGATCCAACGCTGCGGCGATCACGGTGAGCAACTCCACCCGCTGATCATGTTGGGAACGGGCATCGTCACTACTCATCGTCGCGACTGTACTCGGCCGAGTTGCAATGGTGCGGCCAGACGTAAGGCTTTTACCGCGGGAGGGTCATCCGAACAGACGACTATCGAATGTGTGTTCGAATAGCTATGCTGATAGCAAGCTGATCGTACGCAAGACCTGACTCTGAGATACGTGTGACTACGCCACCATTGTGATCGGCTGTCCCGATGTTGTTGCCCAATATTGTTGTCTCGGAGGGGGTCTGATGATGCGTGTTGTGGATTTGGTTGATGAGGTCATCGGTGTGGTGTTTCCTGATGATGCGGCCGGTGCGGTGGGTATGGTGAGGGATTTGATCACGTTGCGTAATGCCGCCGACTTCCAGTTGGCGGTGGGTGCAGCGCTCATCGACCGGATGGGGTGGGCCAAACGGTCCGGATCGACGACGTCGAAGTTGCTGCAGGAGAATGGTGCCGCCCCGGCGACGGCGGCGCGATGGTTACGTGTCGGGACCGGACTGGCAGGGTTGGATCGCACGGCCGGTTACGGTCGGGACGGGTTCTTGTCCGTTGAGCATGTTGATGCGTTGGTCACTGGTATGAACCACGTCAGCGGCCGTTCCGGTTCCGCGATGACCAAACAGTTCAGGTCTGACATCGAGCGAAAGCTTTTGGCTGCCGCGATCTCTGGTGCGCCACCGGCGGAGATCAGCAGGATTGCCCGGGCGATGGGTAATGAGGTCGCCGGAGAACAGGGTGGGGTGCCGGCCGCCGAAGACGCCTCGTTGAACAGCCTGGACTATGTGATCACCAGCGATGGCCGGTTGTCGGGCAGGTTTGATGTGGATGCGGTGATCGGGGAGAAGATGATGTCCGCGCTGGATGTGTGGTCCAGGCCGCGTCCCGAACCGGACGGGAGCGCCGATACCCGCACACCGGCGCAACGACGAGCTGATGCCCTGCACCAACTGCTTGATTGTGGCGGTGGTGGGCAGGGTTTCGTGTCGGCGCCGAGAACGGAAGTGGCGTTGACTGTTCCGGCTGATCATCCCGACCGGGCAGTGTTGCGGTGGATGGGTCCGGTCACCGAAGCGACCGCGGCAGCAGCTGCGTGTGATGCGGTGATCACCTCGATCACCCTGGACGGCCAGCAGGTACCGATCGATCTGAGCCCACCCAAGCGTTTGTTCACCGGGCCGGTGCGCAAAGCGATTCTGCTTCGCGATACCTGCTGCATCAAATGCGGGGCACCGGCGACCTGGTCGGACTGTCATCACATCGTCCACTGGGCTGACGGCGGACCCACCACCCTCGCGAATGGGTGCCTACTGTGCCGGACGTGCCACCGGGCCGTGCACCACACCGACTGGGACATCACCATGGGCGCCGACGGGCATCCCTGGCTCATCCCGCCCGCCGACATCGACCCCACCCGACAACCACTACCGGCCTACAACCGCCGAACCCTCACCCTCGCAGCCTGATTCACCGTTCACTGCAGCGTGCACCTTCGTTCACCTGCAACACGGAGAGCGACTTACAGACCGCTCCACCCGGCCTCACTCGGCACAGCCGAGAACGCGCAGGCACATTGACAACTCCATAGTGTGAGGGCTTCACCCTCAGGAACGTAGCGGGGCTCGGGTGTCACTCGCTCCTGTCGCGCAGCTCGTCGGTGACCCAGCCGACGTAGCGGTCGGCCGAAAATCGAACGATCGCAGGACCGTTCGACTCGATCACCTGTCCGTCGAACCCACCGTAGATCCGGTCGAACGACAACGCCATAACCGTCGCCTCGATCTTCCGGACCAGGCGTGGGGGCAGCGGGATCAGATTGGGGTAGCTACGCATGAACGAGACGCTGCGTCTGTCCGCGCCGACCATGAGGGTGTCACCGACGAAGATCGCCCCCCTGCCATTGCCGCCGTCCGGCCACAGCAGCACAGAGCTGCCAGGGAAGTGGCCGCCGCATTGCACCAGTTCGATCCCGCCGAACACTGGTTGACGCTGGGTCCAGAACCGTATGACGTCGTCGGGGCGGGTCAGTGAGGTCGCGTCGGCCTGGTTGAAATAGACAGGCACCGACTCGAACTCGTGGCTCAGTGAGACACTGGCTCCCACGAGGTGCGGGTGGCTGGACGCGATCGCCGAAATGCCGCCGTGGGACCTGATGAGCCGGACCAACGACTGATCGATGTACCCAGGCGGTTCCCACAGTAGGTTTCCAGCCGGCGTTCGGATCAGGAAGGTTCGTTGCCCGATACCCACTTGCGGATCGAGAGTGATGGCAAGCAGATCGGGCTCCACCTCACTGCAGTCGATGGTTCGCTCGTCGAGGTCGGTCGGCCGTGCCCACTGCTGACCGCCCGGCGGAACGAACTCACGTTCATCGGTACAGATCAGACACTCCGCAGGCGGATCAACAGCGGGCGCATACTCGTTGGCGCAGTTGACACAGAACCACGGGTCTCCGGATGTGCTGTGCGCAGACAAATCAGGAATCTCCGGGCTTATCGAACTGGGCGCGCTTGTAGTCGCCAAACGGCTCGTCGCGCTCGCGTACCGCCTCGCGGAACCCGACTGTTGCCGAACGCATCTGAAATGCGTAGCCCTCGCGAGTGTGTCGCGAGATGCCGTCGAAGACAGTGCTGACCATCGTCGAATTGGCAACGCCCTGCGACAGCAGGGAACTGTTCATCGCCAACTTGGCCATGATGAGCTGGTTGATCGGCATCCGCGAGATCCGTCTCAGCAGATCCTCGGTGCGCTCGTCGAGGCGGTCCGCCTCGGGCGCCTCGATAGCCAGCCCCCACTCCGCAGCCTGTTTTCCGCTGAGGCAGTCACCGGTGAACAAAAGCCGTTTGGCCCGTTGGTCTCCGAGTCGGTGCGCCCACATCCCCGCCGCGGGAATTCCCCAGACGCGGGTCGGTGGGTAGCCGATCTTGGTGTCGTCGGCGCAGATGATCTGGTCGGCGTACAGCGCTATGTCGGTTCCGCCGGCAACCGCAAATCCGTGGAGTTTTGCCACCGTCGGCTTGTTGGCATGCAGAAGACTGGCGAAACCCCGGTTGAATCGACTCATCATCGCGTAGTCGATCATCGGGTCCCATGTGCCATGAGGATTGTGGTTGCGCGCCTGCACAATCGGATCGAGTACGGTACCGGCAGCCGCGTCTGGACCGTCTGAAGGATTCCCGCCGTTCTCCGCGAAGATCGACAGGTCGTAACCACCACAGAAGCCCTTGCCACGTCCGGACACCACCATCACGTGCACTCGTGGGTCGAGATCGGCGCGCTCGACAGCAGCAGCCAATTCCACCGGAGTGTCGGCCGTGATGGCGTTACCCCGCTCGGGCCGGTTGAAGGTGATCCGCGCGATCCGGTCTGTGACCTCGTAGGTGAGGGTTCGATACTCGGCGTCGGGTTCGGCCCGCTCCCGTCCGGCGAACAGGGAATCCGCGCCCTCTGCAAGGCCTTCACGCCACGCGGCCGGCCGAGTTCCGGAGTGGTCATCATCAGCCATCAGCCTTCGCCTCCCTCGTGGGCACAGTCCACGTGCGTGGAACCACCGTCAGTATGGGCGATGGGCACTTACTGACGGCGCTCTTTTCCATACCGCGGCGAACGCCGCGTACAGCACGGACGCTCCAAAGATCGCCACCAGCGCTCGAATTGCGTTAGGAGGCGCGCTCAATCCGCAGGTCTCCTCTTGACGCAATTGAGATGAACCTTGCGCGCCGTGTCAGCACTCGCTAACGTTAGCGATAACCGACATAGCTGACAGTAGGAGTCACCATGGGAGCACCGGTCGCGTTCTTCGAGATCACATCGCACGACCCCACCCGCCTCACCGCGTTCTACCGTGAACTGTTCGACTGGACGATTGACGAGAGCCAGGGTCCCGGATACTCACTGGTCGACACCGGCGCAGGGGAAGAGGCGATCGGCGGCGGCATAGGCGCCGTCACCGACCCGACCGAGACCGGCGGCGTGAGCGTGTACATGCGGGTCGACGACCTGCAGGCATCGCTCGACCGGGCCGAAACCCTCGGCGGCAAAGCACTCGTACCTCCCACGGACCTACCGGACGGGTACGGCCGCTTCGCGATGTTCGCCGACCCCGACGGCAACACCATCGGGCTTTGGACATGACCGCAGAACAGCCCGGCGTCGACGAGGCCCTACGTGCGATGGCCGAGCCCCGCCGGCGCGCCATCCTGGAACTCGTTTCCGGTGAAGAGCTCGCGGCCGGCGAGATCGCGGCGCGCTTCGAGGTCAGCCGTACCGCGATCTCTCAGCACCTCACGGTGCTGAAAGACGCGGGGCTGCTCACCGAACGACGTGAAGGAACCCGGCGCATGTACCGCACCCGTCCCGAAGGCATCGACCAACTCCGAGACATGCTCGACGGCATGTGGGCGTCATCTCTCGACGTCGCGCGGCAACTGGTGGAAGCCGAGCGCGGACTGACCGATGGTGACGAGGTGAACCGTGCCGGCTGAACGCGAGACCAACCAGTCCACCCGGCCGGGTAGCGACTCGGTCCTCCCCCTGCGGCGCCCCCCGATCCGCCAATCCACTACCGTGCGCAGCGATCTCGACCACGTCTTCACCACCTTCGTCCGAACCATCGGGGTCTGGTGGCCCCTGCAGCCCATGTCGATCGGCGGCGACCGCGCCCGCAGCGTCACCATCGAGGAGCACACCGGCGGTCGCGTCTACGAGACATGGGACGACGGCACCACCGCCGACTGGGGTCAGCTCGAAGTGTGGGAACCGCCGAGCCGGTTTGTCATGTCGTGGCTCAACACCCCCGAGCCCACCGAAGTCGAGCTGGCGTTCAGCGCCCTCGGCCCCGCACTCACCAGAGTCTCCGTGGAACACCGCGGCTGGGAACGGCTCAGCGAAGAGCAACTCCGCGAAGATTGTGCTGCGCCAGGCGGTTACAGCTCGGGCGCATACTCCGGCGGTTGGGCCACCGCCCTCGCGGCCTCGGTCGCCGCTATCGAATCATCACTCACCTGAAACCTGGAAGGGCGTCGTCATGACCCACTTCGTGTACAAACTCGTTCCACCTCGACCCACTTTCGGTCCCGGCGACATGTCCGACGACGAGGTCGCGATCATGGGCCGGCACGGCGCCTACTGGTCGGAGCTGCTGTCCGACGGCACCGCCGTCATCTTCGGGCCCGTCGTCGACCCGGCAGGCAACTGGGGCCTGGGGGTGGTGCGCGCCGACTCCGAGGCCGAGGTGCGGGCGATCAGCGCCGCCGATCCCGCGATCACCTCAGGTCTTGCGCGCGTCGAGATACTGCCGATGCCCGTCGGTATCGGCCGCGATGACACGGCGGGTTGACCGGCGCCTGCATCACACCGTCAGGACCGGCTTCACATCCGAACCCGACCTCGCCGCCTGCCACGCGCTGTCGAAGTCGCCGAAAGCGTAAGGTGTGATGAGCTTTTCGAGTGGTAGGTCTCCGCGTGAGTACAGATCGACCAGTTCGGGAATGAAGGTCTGCGGCACGCTGTCGCCCTCGACGATGCCCCGGATCGACAACCCTCTTCCCATCACGAGTCCGACGGGGAGCTCAGCCATCGGAGCACCCAGGCCAACGATGCCCAACTGGCCTCGCGTACGCAGCGCTGACACGGCGTCCACGAGGACGGCGGGGATGGCGGTGGTGTCGAGGGCGTGGCCAACACCGCCGGCGGAGTGTTCCACCACCGCCTCCACCGCGGCGGATTCGGTGGGGTCGATGGCATGTGTGGCACCTAGATCCATTGCCAGTGAACGTCTCTCGGCAATCGGATCCACTGCGATGATCGTGCGGCAACCGGCTATCCTTGCCCCCATCACCGCAGACAGACCGACGGCACCTGCCCCGAACACCGCGATCGAGTCGCCGATGCCCGGTCGCAGGGCATTGAGCACCGCACCGACTCCGGTTTGCACACTGCATCCCAGCGGCGCTGCTGTGGCGGCATCGATCTGCTCGCCGATCGAGATCGTGTTCCGTTGTGTCGCAATCGCATACGTCGAGAAACTCGATTGGCCGAAGAACCCACCGACAACCGGGCCATTTGATCCGCTCGAGACCCCCGACCAGCTCAAGGCGCCGGACCCGTCCGCACGGTCACCGCGCATGTTCAAGGTGGTCGATCGGTCGCAGTAAGCAGGACGACCGGCCGCACATTGCGAACAGACTCCACAACTGTTGAAGGTCAGCACAACACGCTGCCCGACGGCGACAGTGGCACCCGGCCCCACCGCTTCGACCACGCCGCAGCCTTCGTGCCCGAACACGATCGGCATCCGCTTCGCCGGCCATCGGGCAGCAAGGGATATGTCGGTATGGCAGATACCGACAGCACTGATCTTGATCAGCACCTCGTCGCCAACCGGCTCACGGACCTCGATGTCGGCGAGCACCGGGGCACCGCCTGCCTCAGTGAGTACCGCAGCTCGACTCGCGACCATGTCCACCCTCCACTCGACCGATGAAACCGGATGGCACAACGCCCCACCGGCACCGCCATCTGACACTGACTGTAGTCACTTTCATCTGCGACCACCCGATCATTCGCGGGTGTCGCGGGGGCCGAACTCCTCTGGCACGCCGCCCCTCGATGCGGCGGGATCGTCGATGCCCGATTCGGCGGAACCGGGCTCGGCCACGCGTGCGCTGTCGGACTCGTCCTGATCGAGTGCGTCAAGCGCGGCCCGCAGCGCATCGCTTGTGGCACCCGCCGCCAATGCAAAGGGTTCGAGAACTACATCGGCACCGGCCGACCGCAGTTGTTCGGCATCATGGCGGGTGTGCGCGGTGACCACCGTGCGGCCAGCGTATTTCATCTGCCGAAGGTTGTGCAGCAGAGTCCTACTCGTGTCGATCACCGGGATGGTGCTGATGACGTACCGCGTCTGCGTGAGCGGCAACGACTCGAGGAAGTGGACGTCCTCGGCACTGCCGAAGACTGCCGGCTGTCCGCGGTTGTTGTGGTGCGCGACGCGCTGGGGATCGAAGTCGACCACGAGCACCTTGTGTCCCGACTCGCTCAGGTGCTCGGCGACGTGGGTACCGAACCGGCCCAGTCCGTAGACGATCGTGTCGATTTCGGGCGTGACGTCGGCTGCCTCGGGACGCAGCTTCTCGGTCCGTTCGAACACCGCAACCCAGCGCTCCAGGCGGTCGTAGATCGCACTCCAGTACAGGATCAGGTAGGTGGAACAGCCGATGGTGATGAGCCCGACGACCGTGATGAGACTGACTGTGGCGCCATCGATGTGGCCGAGACCGAACCCCAGAGCGGCGAGTATCAGTGAGAACTCGGAGATCTGCGCGAGGGTTGCACCGGTGGCGAATCCCACGCGCACCGGGTAGCGCATCACCGCCATGATCAACATGACGATGATCGGCTTGCCGATCAGGACGAATGCCGAGAACACCAGCGCTTCGACCACTTGCCCACCGGCATCTGCGAACTCGAGTCGTGCTCCGAGGTCGAGAAAGAAGAACAGCAGCAGAAAGTCCCGCAAACTGACCAGCCGTGCACCCATCGCGTCGCGATACGGCGTTGCGGCCAGGGAGATGCCCGCGATGAAGGCACCGACCTCGGAGCTGAAACCGAGCCACTCGGTCAGCGCTGCGACACCCACGGCGTAGGCGACCCCGAACAGCACCAGCAACTCTTGAGATCGCGCGATGTGGCCGAGCAACCACGGCAACACGTACCGCATCATGAGGCCGACGCCCACCAGGAGCGCAATGCCCTTGGCCACCACGAGCACCACACTGAGCCCGATGTTGGTGTCGCCACTGCCGTGCCCGACGGCGGTGAGCACGATCATCACCAGCACCACGACGATGTCCTGCACGATCAGGACACCGAGTGCGATCCGGCCGTGCAGCTGCTCGATCTCGTGTTTGTCCGAGAGCAGCTTCACCACGATGATCGTGGACGAGAACGTGAGCGCCACAGCCACATACAGCGCGGCGGTGGCGTCCATCCCGAACGCGATGGCACCGCCATATCCGATGACCGCTGTCAAGATCACCTGACCCAGCCCGGTGATCAGCGCGATCGGCCCGGTGTTGCGGATCAGGTGGAGGTCGAGCCGTAAGCCGACCAGGAAGAGCAGGACCGCGATGCCCAGCCGAGCCAGCAGCTCGATGGTTCCGTCGGCGACAACCCATCCCGTGCCCACCGGGCCGACGAGCACGCCGACGCCGATGAAAGCCACGATCATCGGCTGGCGCAACCGGGTGGCGACAAGCCCCACGATCGCGGCCATGAGCAACACCAGCGCGATCATCGAGAAGGGCTCGAGGCCGCTGTCGGCACCGAGATCAGCAGAGGTCGCCACCAGGCTGCTCACCAGCGCGCCGCCCGTGCGCCAGGCGCCCGCGCGTGGCCGTCACGTGCGTTGACGCAATCTGGCACGGTGCGGGGCATATCGGAATTGTCGCTGTCGGCGCGAGGTCCCACAAGGCCACAGCCCACGTGTCGGATCCGCCGGTCCGGCTCAGCTCTTCCGATTGATTACCCAGCGGTCATTCGCGTTCGAGGTAGAAGTAGAAGTGGCGGTCACGGACCAGCGACGTCTTGCCGTTCATGATGCCCATGACGTGGGTGTCGTCGACCTTCTTGAAGTGGTCGATGACGGGCTGGCCGTCGTAGACCATCGACGCGGTGGTCTCGCCGCGGAACTGCACATCCCACAGGCTGGCCTCGCCCTTGCCGAGTTCCTGATTCGAGTACAGGTTGCCGTCGTCGTCGCGGCACACCAGCGGTTTGACGTCGTAGATCGAGTTGAATGTCTTGCCGTGCCAGCGCGCCAGCTCGAGCTGACCGTCCATCTTGTGTCCGCTGGGAAGCTCGCCCCCGGACCAGGCACCGATCATGAAGTCGCGCCCGATCGGTTCCAACGCGGCCCACAGCTCGTCCAGATGGGCGGGTTCGCTCACCGCCTGGCTGTCCTTGAGCTCGAAGAACGTGGCCACGGCCTTGTCGTTGTCCATCCACACCTCACTGCTCGGGGATTCTGCGCACAAGAGTAGTCAGAAAGGGGCGGCCGACCAACCCGCTTGGTGGATCTGCTTCACAGCGCGCTCACGATGAGACCCACCGCGAGTGACCCCATGACCACGGCCACCAGCACGTCGAGCAGTCGCCACGCCCGGGGCTTGGCGAACAGTGGGGCCAGCTTTCCCGAGCCGAACCCCAGCGCGACGAACCACAGGAGAGACGCCGCGCAGGCACCGGCAGCGAACACCCATTTCGATTGCGGGCCATGGGTGTTGGCGATTGCGCCGAGGGTGATGACCGTATCGAGGTAGACATGGGGATTGAGCCAGGTCAACGCGACCGCTGTGCCGACGGCGGCCCATCTGCTCGTCGCGGCCACCGCGTTGCCTGCGTCGATCGCCGCCGGCCGCATCGCCCGGCGGGCAGCCAGTGCCGCCAGCACCAGGAGGTAGCCGGCACCGGCGAAGGTGGCCAGGTCGACCACCTGCGGGTGCGCGGTGACCACTGCGCCAAGACCGATGACGCCGGCGAGGATGAGGACGATGTCGGACGCGGTGCACACGGCGACGACCGGCAGGACGTGCTCGCGCCGAATACCTTGCCGCAGGACGAACACGTTCTGTGCACCGATGGCGATGATCAGACCCGCCCCGGTCAGGAGGCCGGCAACCGCCGGGAAGAAGTAGGACACCAGGCCACGCTAAGTCGCTCCGCCCGTTCAATCCAGCGAATGATTTTCATGGAGCATTAGACTGACTTAAGTGGACATCACCAGCGAAGGGCTGCGCACGCTCGCAGCTGTGGTCCAAGGGGGCACATTCGACGCTGCGGCCGACGCTCTGCACATCACACCGTCCGCGGTGAGCCAGCGGATGAAAGCCCTGGAGGCGTCGGTCGGGCGGGTCCTGGTGCAACGCACCAAACCGGCACGGGCCACCCCGGACGGTGAGGTTCTGCTGCGACTCGCGGCGCAGTGGGACCTTCTCCGGCGCGAAGCCGAGTCCGCTCTGCTCGGCCATCCCGAGGCGCTCGCGGCCGACCCCCGAGATGTCCCCCGCATGCATCTGCCGGTTGCCGCGAACGCGGACTCGATCTCGATCTGGCTGCTACCGGTGGTTGCCGAGATACAGCGGCGCCATCCCGTCGCGGTGGAGGTGCTCAGGGACGACGAGAGCCACTCCACCGGATTCCTGCGGTCGGGACAAGCGGTGGGGGCGGTGACCTCCGACCCCATCCCCGTGCGCGGCTGCGCCGCGATTGCTCTCGGCGCCATGCGTTATCTCCCGGTGGCCAGCACCGACTTCATCGACACATGGCTGCCAGACGGGCTGCGCGCAGCAGACCTGGCGCGTGCGCCGATGGTCGCGTTCGACCGCAAGGACACCATTCAGACGGACCTGCTCAACCGATTGACCCGGCGTCACGTCGACCCCCCGATCACCTACGTCCCCGCATCGGTGGAATACCACCGAGCCGTCGAACTCGGGGCCGGATGGGGAGCGGTCCCCGCAGCGCAGATCACCCCGGCGCTGGCGGCGGGAACGGTTCGCACACTGGGCAATCACCACGTCGACATCCAGTTGTACTGGCAGTACTGGAAACTGGAGTCACCGATCGTCAACGACCTCACCGAGCTCGTCGTGGCCGGCGCGAAGCAGTTCCTGATCTGACACGCCTGCCTTCACCTCCACTGCGGGGATTGCTTCGGCCGTGGTGAGCACCTCGACAGTCGCCGGCCCGTCGCGCAGCGGATGCGCGATCTCGTCGTGTTGCAGGCGGGCGACGAAGAACGCGACGGCGGCCACGGGAACGGGAGCGATGCCCGCGATGACAAAAGTGGTTGTCAGGCCGATCCATTCACTCACCGGTGCCGCGATCGCCATCGACACGGGCATCAGAGCGATGGACACGAAGAAGTCGAGACTCGAGACCCGTCCCAGCATGTGCGGCGGGACCCGGCGCTGTAGCAGGGTGCCCCAGATGACCATGGGTCCGTCGAACGCGAAACCGAGCACCAGGCCCGCAAGAACGAACACCCACACCTCGGTGGCCATGCCCATCACGACCAACGGCAACGACGACAGACCCCAGACCACGAACATCACCGTCAGATACCGGCGCGGCATCGGCATGGACGCCATCACCAGGGAGCCGACCGCTCCCCCGATTCCGAAGGCCGCCAACACCATTGCGTGTGAACCCGCATCGCCGCCGGCGCGTTCCTTGACCGCGAACGGCACCAGCACCTCCAGCGGCCCCATCACCATCAACACCATCAGCAAGGCGAACAGTAGCGTCGCCAAAAGCCAAGGGGTACGCCACATGTACACGAATCCCTCGGCGATGTCGGTGACCGTTCCGCGGACCAGTTCTGCGCGCGGCCTGGGCTCTTGCCTGGCCGGCGTCGGCCGCATCAGGAGGTAGAACACCGCCGACAATGCCGAGGCGACCGCGGACGCGGTGATCGCAAGGGCCGGCGACGACAGCGCGATCAGACCACCGGCAACTGCCGGGCCCGCTGTCTGAAAGATCGTGGGGCGCAACGTGCCCTCGATACCGTTGGCCGCCATGAGTTCCTCGCGCGGCACCAAAGACGGCAGCAATGCCGAATAGGTCGGGTAGTAGATGCCCGTCGTGATCCCGCCGATGAGCGAGACCAGCGGCAACTGCCACATCTGCAGCGTGCCGGTGAAGCCGAGTACGCCCACGAGGCCGATCACTATCAGTTTCACGACCTCGAGGGCGATCAGGATGGTGCGCTGCGACATCCGGTCGGCCAGCACTCCCCCGAGCAACGTCGAGGCCACCATGCCGACCGCAGCCACGGCGGTGACCAACGACAGCTGCCCTGGGCCGCCGCCGAGGTCGATGACCTGCCACACCACGCCTACAGTCCAGATCCCGTCGGCGAACATCGCCAGCACCAGGCCCATGCACAGCAACCGGTACTGCTGATGCCGAAACGGCTTCAGCGCACGGGGCAGCGACGTCGGCGTGGACACCGGTCAACTGTGCCCGATCCGGCGACGCACATGCCAGCCTATTTCCCGTCGGCATGCTCCGGGCACCTTGGGCACAAAAAGAACCCGCCACCACCGGGTCACGGTGGTGGCGGGCTTGTTCTCGGCGAGAACGTGAGGTCAGGTCACTTCACGCCGACGACTTCTTGCGCGATGGCCGCGATACGGGTCTGTGCTGCCGAGACCACTCCGTGGCGGTTCTTGTGCGCTTCCTCGTATGCGATCACCAGACGGACGTCCGACGGCTTCTCCAGCTCCTTGATCGCCGCGACAACCGAGCTCACGTTGAGCGACTCGTAGTCATCGATCGGGAGATCCGCGGGGTCGATGGTGCCGGTGCCTTCTCGGGCTGCGTGCAGACGGTCCGCGGCGTCGTTCGCGCCGTTGGCCCGAGCAGTCTGCTCTGCCGCTTCCAGAGCCGCGTCCCGGCTCGCGCTGGCGGTCTTCCGTGCGGTGTCTCCAGCGCGCGAGGTGCGGGCGAGTGCATCCTGCCCAGCCTTGGCGGCCCGACCCAGCGCGGCTTCGCCAGCCTCTTCGGTGCGGTCGAACAGTGCGCTGACCTGCGCCGGGGCGTTACGGATCGCGTCGACTGCGCGGTCGACGCGCGTGCGGTGAGCGTGGCCGGGATGCTGGCGGCACGAAGTGCAGCTCCGCTGGCGGCCTGCAACGGTCCACGACGCAGTGCAACCGGTCCGCCGATTGCTTCCTCGGCGAGCAGGGTGGTGAGCCAGACGACTGTCGACTCATGCGCGTTGATCAGCTGCTCGGACAGGGTGACCACGGTGGTCTCGTTCTCAGCTGTGGCCAGTGCCTTCACGTAGCGTGCCCGGTCGAGCAACTGGTGCTCGAGCGCAAGGTCGCCCAGCAGCGCCTCGTCGAGCGGCTGTGCCTGCTCGGCCAGGGCCTTCACGGACGCGGACAGACGGCCGGCGATGGGCCGGATGACGTCGGGCAGACCGCCCAGGTCGCGAATCGCCTCTTCGATGGCCTGTGCCCGGAGTCGGCCGTTCTCGGCGTTCTCGGTGAGCTCGCGACGAACTGCCTCGGTCCGTGCCTGCGCGGTACGCGTCTCGGCGATCTGGATCTCGGTGTTGGTCAGGGTCAAAAGGGTGCGCAACTGCTGGCGCAGCGTTGTCGATGTGGTGCTCATATCTCTCCTTCGGTTGGACTCTCTGGTCGATAGAGCTGTCGAAGAAAGGCGTACCCGTGAGGGTTGCAGGTAAACGATGCAGAGATTCAGATCACAATTCGATAACCTTACGGCGCCTAACCACCGCTTTGACCTGCTGGCATTCTGAACCCGCCTGGTCAATAATTATGGTACCAATGGTACCGAATTGATCCGATGGGGAGGGAAATCATGGACCGAGTAGCAGGCAAGGTGGCTCTGATCAGCGGCGGCGCCCGCGGCATGGGCGCATCCCACGCCAAGGCGTTGCTGGCCGAGGGCGCCCGCGTGGTGATCGGCGACATCCTCGACGAGCCCGGGCGGCAACTCGCCGACGAACTCGGCGCCCAAGCTTCGTACGTCCACCTCGACGTCACCCAGGAAGACAGCTGGCACGACGCCGTGAAGACCACCCTCGACACCTTCGGCAGCTTGTCCGTGCTCATCAACAACGCCGGGATGGTGAACGGCAACCTGATCGCCGACTTCTCGCTGGCCGACTGGCAGGCCATCCTCGACGTCAACCTGACCGGAACCTTCCTCGGTATCAAGGCGGCAGCGAACGCCCTGGCCGACTCAGCACCAGCATCGATCATCAACGTGTCGTCGGTGGAGGGTTTCCGCGGCAGCCCAGGGCTGCACGGCTACACCGCGACCAAGTTCGCGGTCCGTGGATTGACCAAGTCCGTGGCGCTGGAGCTCGCGCCCAAGAACGTGCGGGTCAACTCGATACATCCCGGATTCATCCGGACGCCGATGACCGAGGCGATCCCCGAGGACTTCCTCACCATCCCGCTCGGACGTGGCGGCGACCCCGAAGAGGTTTCCGCAATGGTGCTGTTCCTCGCCAGTGACGAATCGTCGTACACCACCGGTGGCGAGTTCGTCGTTGAAGGCGGACTGCTCGCCGGCGTCCCCCACAAGACCTTCTGACCGGGCCGGCATGCGGGTAGCGATCACGGGCGGCACCGGGTACGTCGGTGCACACATCCTCCACGGTCTCGACCGCGCGGGTTTCGACCTCCGGGTACTGGTGGCACCGCACGAGGATCCGTCCCTCGTCGCCCGGTTGGCACCGTCGGGACGTGCCTGCGTTCTGACGGGCGACGTGCGGGATGCATCGGTTGTAAAGAGCCTGCTCGAGGGCTGCGACGCCCTGATCCATGCAGCCGGTGTTGTCGGCACAGACGACCGGCAGGCCGACCTGATGTGGCAGATCAACGCTCACGCAACAGAGACGATCTTGCGGACGGCGGTGGATGCCGGCCTCGATCCAGTGGTCCTGGTGAGCAGTTATGCCGCACTGTTCCCCTCCCCCGACCCAGTGATCGGACCGGACAATCCCACCGCCACCGCCCGCAGCGCCTACGGGCAGACCAAGGCATATGCCGACCGGGTGGCTCGGGAACTTCAGCAATCGGGCGCGCCTGTGGTGGTGACGTACCCGGCGAGCGTCGTGGGGCCGGCGCTGCAGACGGCCGCGGGTGTGACCGAGCGCGGGTGGGCGCCCATCGTCCGTTCCCGGATCGCGCCGGTGGTCGACGGGGGTATGCAGATGATCGACGTTCGCGATGTGGCCGACGCACACGTGGCGATGATGACGCCTGGACGCGGTCCGCGTCGGTACATCATGGGCGGTCAAATGCTGACGTTCGCGCGCATGATCGATCTGCTCGAACGCGGAACAGGGCGCCGATTCGTTCGGATACCGTTGCCGGGCAGCATGTTCCGTACGCTGGGTCGGATCGCCGACACCGTGGCCGGGATTGTTCCGATCGGCGGACTGAGTTACGAGGCCGCACAGTTGCTGACCGCAGCCACCCCGACGGACGACTCGTTGACCCGCACCGAACTCGCCCTGACCTGGCGTTCGGCGGAGACCGCTATCCTCGAAACCTTCACCACCGCATCACCGAAGTGATCCGATCGGGCGAAGGCATGCATCACAAAGCGGCCGTGAGTATTTCGACGATCCTGCGCCGCAGGACATCCGAGTCGTCATCGGTGGCCACCGCGCTGAGGAACAGCGCCGACCCCGCGGCGAGGGCCAAGATGGCGCGGGCATCGATATCCGGATCGGCAGACCTGGTCGACTCCGGGTCGGCAGCGAACAGCGATGCGGGCGGCCCACTGAAATCCGACCACAGGCGCCGGCGTAGGTCATCGTTCTCCCGCAGCGCCTGAAGCAATCCGGGGACCGCGGCCCGTACCTCCGGGGTGGCGAACAATTCGTGACTTCCGTTGACCGTCTCGGTGATCCACTGCACCCGGTCGGATCCGTCGAACCGCGACATGTCGGGCTCCGGCCCGAGGATCGCATGCAACACCAGTTCGGCCTTGGTACGCCACCGGCGACGCAGACTCGCCCGCCCGACGCCGGCCTTTGCCGCGACAGCACGCAGGCTCAGACCCTCCCACCCGACATCGAGGAGCATTTCGCGGGTCACCGCGACTATCCGGTCGTCGATCGAACCGTCGCGAGGCCGGCCCGGAGGCCTCGGCTCGTCAGTTTCTGTGTCCGATGTGCTCACCGCACCGATTCAATCACCGCACGGACGACTCGGAGACCGTCGGTGCAGTGGCGGGAGTGGTGGTCCGGCCGAAGATCATCGATTCGCCGATGCGATCGAACCGGTGATCGAGGGAATCGAGGAGGAAGTTCTGTCGCACGTTCCACGGACGTCTGGTGCCCGACTTCGGCAGCGCATGCGGCGATCGCAGGACGTAACCCGCCTTGATATCCCACGCGAACTTCTCGGTGAGCACCTCGTCGCCGAGATGCGGGTAGGCGTGCGTGTAACCGTGGAACGTCATGTGCGACAGCAATTTTGCCACCGATTGCGCTGTCATGTCGGCGCGCAGCGTCCAAGATGCATTGGTGTAGCCGACACACCAGGACATGTTCGGCACGTCTTCGAGCATGTGGCCCTTGTAGACAAACCGATCACTCGGTTTGACGTCCTCACCATCGACGCTGACTGCGATCCCGCCGAGCGCCTGCAGTTGCAGTCCGGTAGCCGTGACGATGATGTCGGCGTCCAGGTGCTCCCCTGACCGGAGCCGGATCCCATCGGAATCGAACGTCTCGATGTGGTCGGTCACCACGGATGCCTTGCCCTCGGCGATGGCCTTGTACAGATCAGCACCCGGCGCCAGACACATCCGTTGATCCCACGGCTGATAGGAGGGTTTGAAATGGGTGTCCACGTCGTAACCCTCGGGGAGGTTACGGACGGCGATGTTGCGCAGGAACCGCTTCGCGACGCGGGGCGACTTGCGTGCGACGAGATAGATGAAGGAGTTCAGCAGAACGTTGCGCCACCGCACCACGTTGTGTGCGATCTTGCGTGGCAGCACCTTTCGGATCGCATTGGCCAGCGGCTCCACCTTCGGCATCGAGATGATGTAGGTGGGGGTCCGCTGGAGCATCGTCACCGAGTCCGCTGCCTCGGCAAGCGCCGGGATCAGCGTGATCGCCGTCGCCCCGCTGCCGATCACCACCACCTTCTTGCCGGTGACGTCGAGGTCCTCGGGCCAGAACTGAGGATGTATCACCTGGCCGGCGAAGTTCTCCAGACCCTCGAACTCAGGTGTGTAGCCCTCGTCGTAGTTGTAATAACCGGTGCCGAAGAACAGGAACCGGCACCGGAACGTCGCCTCGGTGCCGCCCTGCTCGGCATTCACGGTCCAGGTGTCGGTGGACGAATCCCAATCGGCCGACCGGACTCTGGTGTCGAATCGGATGTGCCGGTCGATGCCGTACTTGTGTGCGGTGGCGGTGATGTAGTCGCGGATGTGGTCGCCGTCGGCCACCGACTCCTCACGCGTCCAGGGCTCGTACGGAAAGCTGAGGGTGAAGATGTCGCTGTCCGAGCGGATTCCGGGGTACCGGAACAGGTCCCAGGTGCCGCCGATCCTGGAACGGCGCTCGAGCAGCGTGTAGGTGAGAGATGGGTTCTTCTCGGCGATCCGGTAAGCCGCGCCGATCCCCGACAGCCCCGCACCGATGATGACGACGTCGGTGTAGGGGATGTCGGTGTCAGAAACGTCGGGCACTTCCGGGCGCTCTTGCCCTCCGATGTGCTCTTGCCGTTGATCGTCAATCACTGCGCAGACCTCCACTTGTCGCGGCACCGGGCCGTCTGCCCGCGCGCGGCCGTGGCCGCGGGGGCTCATCCCAGCGCGACGACCGCGCCTACCGACCCGAGGACCACGATAAGCACGAGCAGGTCCATAAATCTCGGACTCCGGTCAGATCGGGACACCGATCCCACGCCACCTCGGGCTTCGATGGCGGCCGCGAGCTCGCGTCCGTTCTGGCAGGCAAGTGAACAGACGATCGGCAGACAGGCCGCCCACCCGTTGATCCTCTCCCGCGCCGTCTGCTCTTTGTCGGACCTGCGCTGGGCGATGGTCTGCAGCAGGGTGCGGAAGTCACTGATCAGGAAGGGACACAACCGCAGGGCAAGGGCCACCGACACCGCGGCCGACTGCGCGGGGATACCCAGTCGCGCTGCCCACCCGACCAGCCGCTGAGCAAACGCAGGTATCTCGACCATCGGGGTGGTCCAGCAGAACAGCAACGCGCTGTACAGCGAGATGACCGTCATGCAGATGAGGATTCCCCAGTACGCGGCACCGCCCAGCCCGAACTCCACCCCGCCGACGGTGACGTACGGCTCGTCGCCACCGAGGGCGGTGATGAACCCGCCGAAGAGTGTGATCCCGACAAGCCAGAGTGGCAATCGGGGAACGGCAGCGCGCGGCACCCTGCCCAGCACGGTCCAGCCTGCGGCGATCATGACGCCGACGGCAACACTGAGCCAGGTGGGTTCGAGTGCGAACATCAGCGCGATCGCCGCCAACACCACGAGTTTTGTCCCCACCCACCATCTGCGCGCGGGTGAGGCGTGGGGCAGCGTGCGCACCACGCTGGCCAGGTTCGCAGTGGATTTCAGACTCGACGGCGGCGGGGCCGGCGTGACCGGCTGCCCGTCGACGGTGCCCTCGTCGACGACAATCGTCCTGTCGACGAGCTCGTCGAGCTCACCGACATCATGCGAGATCACCACGAGTGTGGTGCCCGACGCCTTCACCCGCTGCAGCGCGGTGACCATCGCGGCGCGGGCCGGGGCATCCAGACCGGCGAGCGGCTCGTCGAGAACCAGCAGTCGCGGCTTGCAGGCGAGTAGCCCGGCCAGGGCAACGCGGCGTTGCTGACCCACCGACAGCTCGTCCACCAGCGCATCACCGACGACTGCGGAGTTGAGGCCGAGCTCGAGCAGCGCCGCGTTGGCCGCGGTGTCGTCGACACCCGCGGCATCCTTGACGTCCGCGCGGGCGCGGGACCGAACGATCTGCAGGCGTGAATACTGGAACCCGAGCAACGCGTGTTGCCGACCGTTCTGCACCGGCATCCCGTCGACCAGCACCCGGCCCGAGGTGGGCTGCTGCAGCCCGGTCATCACCCTTGCGAGGGTGGATTTGCCGGCCCCGTTGGGGCCGGTGAGCAGCACGGCCGAGCCCGGCTCGAAGTGCAGGTTCAACCCGCTGAAGATCTGGTTGTGCCAGGGCGTCCCGGCGTCGTGGGCGTACCCGACGTCGACCAGACTGACCTGAGCGCCGCGGATCGCGCGGCCGGCGCCGGTGGTGGTCCGCAGCTTGGTGGACACCGACGAATGCCGGGAATCCAACGCGATCTCCCGGTCGGCGACGGCCGATTCGTCGGTGTCGTGGGTGATCTGGAGGACGGCGGTCTCACCGTGGTCGGCGAGCGATCGGAAGATTCCGTTGACCGCCGCGCGACCCTCCTGGTCGATCATCGCCGTGGATTCGTCACTGATGAGCACAGCAGGATGTCGGGACAGCGCCGCCGCTATCGCAAGACGTTGCAGCTGACCACCCGACAGCGTCCCGGTCTCGCGGTACAGCATGCCGCCCAGACCGACCTGATCGAGCAATGCCTCCATCTGGGTTTCGGTGAGTCCGGGATTGCCCCACGCCAGGTCATCGGCCACCACCATGCCCAACACCTGGGTCTCGGGCCGCTGACTGATCACTGCGGTGCCACCGGGACGACCAAGTCCGACCGCCCCCGGCCGGCTGACGGTGCCTGCGGTGGGATCACGTCCGGCGACCACTTTCGCGAGAGTCGATTTGCCGACGCCGTTGGGCCCGGTCACCGCCACCAGTTCCCCGGCCGCGAGGGTCATCGACACATCGGCGATGACCGGCTCTGTTGCACCCGGGTACGTGACGGCGACGTTGTCCAGACGCACGGGCAAGGGGCCGACGGGGCCGGCGTCGGGACGTCGTTCGTCGGTGTGCGGTGTGCCCAGTCGGGCGATCATCGGCGGGACCGGACGGCGATGAAGGAGGAACACGGTCAGAGCGGAGAACGTGACACCCGCGATTCCGGACGCGGGGATCGCGATCCACCAGTAGTCGAGACACCAGTTGACCGCCGGGTCGACCACGGACGTGAACTGATCGAAGCCCGCGTTGTCCATCAATCGCTTGGTGCCCCGCCACCCGTTGTCGATCTGTTTGATCATGAACTCGCGGTAGTCGGTGAACAGCGCCAGAAGACCGGTCGCGACAGCCGCCGACGGCACCGCGATCGCGAACAGTGCGGTGAGGGTGACCCGCGGAGCGTTCCAGCCACGACGCAACGCGATTCCCGAGAGCGTGCCGAAGATCGCCGCACTTCCGACCAGGTTCGCGGCGGAGAACCCACCGAACAAGAACGCCACGATGTACCCGGTGAGCGCGCCGAGCAGACTCACCCGCAGTCGCCGACGCCCGGCAAGGATCGCGAACGGGACGGATGCGACCAATGAGGCCGCGCCCCCGATGGGCAGGAATCGGCTCAATACACAGATCGCCGCCGCGACGTCTGCGAGGGCCGCTGCCTCGGCGATCTCGATGGCGGTGACGCGCCGACGGGCTCTGGCGCTCATCGGTTCGCTCACTGCGCCACCGGCTTCTTGTTTCTGTTGCTGTTCGATCTGTCCAGATTGCCAGAGGACCGAGCCACGGCCATCGGCCTCACGGATGATATTCGGTATGACCGCAGGTCAACCGCGGCTTCGGGTCAGCCGGCCTTACGTTTTGCCGGGGCTTTCTTGGCAGCGGTTGATTTTGCCGCAGCCTTCTTGGCCGGAGCCTTCTTGGCAGGCGCCTTCTTCGCGGCCGTCTTCTTCGCGGGCGTCTTGCCCGAATCGGAGTCCTCGCTGCCGTCGGAGTCGTCGGAGTCGTCGGCCGAGCCGGTGCGGTTCTTCACCGATGCCCGCAGCGCAGCGAGCAGGTCGGCCACCTCGGAGTCGTCGTCTTCGTCCTCCGCCTTCTCGGGTGCGGTGAACGCTTCGGTGCCCTCGGCCTTGGCCTCGATCAGCTTGCTCAACTCGTTCTGATAGGTGTCCTCGTACTGGCTCGGGTCGAAGTCCGCCGACATCGACTCGATGAGCGAGGCCGCCATCTTGAGTTCCTGCGGCTTGAGGTCGGGCGACTCGTCGAGTGACGGGAATGCCGCCTCGCGGACTTCGTCCGGCCAGAGCAACGTCTGGAGGGTCAGTACATTTCCGACCACTCGTAGTGCCGCCAACCGGGTGCGGTTACGGAGGGTGAAGGTGGCGATGGCCAGCCGGTCTGTGTCTTTGAGAGCCTCGCGCATCAGCGCGTACGCTTTCGGCGACTTGCTGGCCGGCTCCAGGTAGTAGGGCTTGTCGAAGTAGATCGGGTCGACCTGATCAACCGGGACGAAGTCGGTGATCGAGATCTCCGGGCTGCGCTGGACGGGCAGCTCGGCCAGATCGTCTTTGGTCAGCACCACGGTCTGACCGGTGTCACTCTCGTACGCGTTCGCGATCTGCGAGAACTCGACTTCTTCGTCGGTGCCCTCCCGGACCTTTCGATAGCGGATGCGGGTGCCGTCGTTCGAGTCGACCTGGTGGGATTTGCGATCGTGACTCTCGGTCGCTGAATAGACCTTGACCGGTACGTTGACCAAGCCAAAGCTGAGATCGCCTTTCCAGATCGAGCGCATATCGTCATTGTGCAGGTATCTCGCACAAGACGCAGCCCCCTCCACCAGGAAAGTCCGAACCATGGCCAGCCGCAACACACTCGAGGTCGACGGCCACAAGATCGCCGTGACCCACCTCGACAAGGTGATCTACCCGGCAACCGGGACCGTCAAGGCGCAGGTCATCGAGTACTACAGCGACATCAGCTCGATGATGTTGCCGCACATCCGTGACCGGCCGGTGACCCGCAAGAGGTGGCCGGACGGTGTGAACTCGACCCCGTTCTTCGAGAAGAACCTGCCCGACCACGCTCCGGAATGGCTCGGCCGGGTCCGTCTGGACCACAGCGACCGCAAGGTGGTCTACCCGGTGCTGACCTCTCGCGCCGAGTTGGTATGGCTCGCACAGCAAGCCGCGTTGGAGCTGCACGTGCCGCAGTGGACGCTGCCGCAGGGCCAGGCCGATGTCCCGTACAAAGTCGATCGCATGACCGATCGAGTGGTCCTCGATCTCGATCCCGGGCCCGACGTCACGTTGTTCCAGTGCGCGAAGGTGGCGCTGCGTATCAAGGAGATGCTCGACGGCATCGGGCTGCCGTGCTTTCCGGTGACCAGCGGCTCCAAGGGAATCCACATCTACTTCCGGCTCGACAAGGCGATCTCATCGGATTCCGCACGCAAGGTCGCCAGACAGATCGGCACCCAGTTGCAGAACGAGACCCCCGATCTGGTGACTGCCCAGATGACCAAATCGGTGCGCGGCGGCAAGGTGTTCGTGGACTGGAGCCAGAACAGCGCCTCCAAGACAACGCTGGCGCCCTACTCGATGCGCGGCCGCGAGGAACCCTGGGTCGCCGCTCCCCGGCACTGGGACGAGCTGGCCGACAAGGACATCCGGCACATCCCGTTCGACGAGATGCCGGACAGGCTCGAACAGTTCGGCGACCTGCTGATCGGACTCGAGGCAGAATCCGGCGACGGTGAGGCCGCGGCAAACCCAGAAAAGCCCGAGAAGCCCGCGCCCGGCCGGGCCGCGGCATCTCCGCCGGTGGTCGACCTCGGGGAGTACCGGCGCAAGCGCGACGAGCGAAAGACGCCAGAGCCGTTCGGCGACAGCCGATCCGAAGACGAGCAAGCCGCCGGGCCCATCTTCGTGATCCAGGAGCACCACGCCCGCCGCCTGCACTACGACTTCCGGCTCGAACGCGGCGGTGTGCTCGTGTCGTGGGCCGTGCCCAAGAACCTGCCGCTCGACGGTGACCAGAATCGGCTCGCCGTGCAGACCGAGGACCACCCGATCGACTACGCCGACTTCGCAGGCGACATCCCCGCCGGAGAATACGGCGGCGGACATGTCGAGATCTGGGACCGCGGCACCTACGAGACCGAGAAGTGGCGCGACAAAGAGATCATCGTCCGATTGCACGGCGAACGCATCCAAGGCCGGTACGCGCTGATCCAGACCGGCGACAAGAACTGGTTGGCGCATCTGATGTCCGACGAGCCCCGGCCGATCGTGCCCGACAGCCTCGCCGACCCACGACCGATGCTCGCCACCGACGAGCTCATCGAAGAACTGACCGACGACAAGTGGGCTTTCGAGGGCAAGTGGGACGGTTACCGGATCCTGTTGCGCTACATCGAAGGAAAGCTCCAGCTCACGTCGCGTTCGGGCATCGACATGACCAAGGACTTCCCCCAACTCCACCCCATCGCCGACGACCTCGGACTGCTCGACGTGGTGCTCGACGGCGAAGTGGTGGCGTTCGACGAGAAGGGCCGGACCAACTTCACCCGGCTCGCCGGGCGCAGCGCGGCCACCGACGACCTCGACATCAAGTTCTTGCTCTTCGACATCCTCTACCTCAACGGTTCGTCGCTGCTCAAACTCAAGTGGGAGGACCGACGCAAGCTGCTCGAGGAAGTCGCGCAGGCGTTTTCGTCGGATTCGCGGGTGCAGCTGCCACCGCTCCTGGAGGGTCCCGGCTCGAATGCGGTTGCCTTCAGCCGTGAACGGGGCTGGGAAGGGGTGGTGGCCAAGCGCCGCGATTCCATCTATCAGCAGGGCCGTCGCACGAAGACGTGGCGGAAACAGAAGAACTGGACCGATATCGAGGTGGTGATCGGCGGTTGGCGTCCGGGCAAAGGAGGCCGCAGTCAACGCATCGGGTCACTGCTGATGGGGCTACCGGAGGCAACCGGTCTGCGTTATGTGGGCCGGGTCGGCACCGGTTTCACCGACAGCCAGCTCGAGTCACTGATGGACGAACTCGAGCCCCTGCGTCGCAAGACCTCGCCGTTCATCGGCAGCCTCGATCGGCCGGTGGAATCGGACGCCGTATGGGTACTGCCGAAGCTGGTGGCCGATGTGAGATTCATGGACTGGACGAGCACCGGTCATCTGCGTCACCCCTCTTGGCGCGGTATTCGCAGGGACAAGCTGCCCGGGGACCTGTGACGGCGGGCCGGCGAGCGCGAGACGCCGGCAATCGGCCGATGCTGAACGCGTCGGGTTGTTCGCGGCGCGTTACGGTCTAGCCTGGCGCTCGTCGTGACCCCCTCGCTCGTTCGCCCCGAATTGGGTACCCCGAGTACTGGCTGCCCGAATCGGTCGCCCCAGATCGGTCGTCACAGCCGTACAGAAGGAGGCCACGTGCTCGTCGTCGCGCACATGAGTGATCTGCATTTCAACGGGACCCTCCGTGCCCGCCGGCGTATCACCGCTGTGCTCGACTACATCAACGCACGAGCCGAGGGCATCGACGCGCTCGTGATCACCGGCGACATCACCGACACCGGCAAGCAGTCGCAGTACGAGGAAGCGGCCGCCACCCTGCGCAGCGATTTGCCGATCCTCATCTGTCCGGGCAACCACGACGACCGCGGCGAGTTCAGTCACGGACTCCTCGGCACCCACATCACCGACCGGCCCCTCAATCACTCCCGGACCATCGCGGGGGGCCTGTTCCTGGTGTGCGACAGCTCGATTCCCGGACGCAACGAGGGATATCTCGACGACGCGACCATCGCGTGGATGGATGCCGAGATCTCCTCGGCCGGTCCACACGTCCCGGTGTTCATCGCCTTCCACCACCCTCCGGTCATGCTGCACATGCCGTTCATGGACACCATTCGTCAGACCGGCGAAGAGCGACTGATCGCACTGGTCGACAAACATCCCAACATCGTCAACTTCATGTGCGGCCACGCACACACCGGTGCGGTCACCGCCTTCGCCGGGCGACCGGTGTGCCTCGCGCCGGGGGTGGCGTCCACGCTGAACCTGCCCTTCGAAGGTGCCGAGGTGATCAACGAGGGCCAGCCTCCTGGGCTCGCCTTCCACGTGTACGCCGAAGGCCGTGTGATCAGCCATTTCCGCTCGGTGCCGGTGGACTGACACCCGGGTCCGCACTATCGGCTGAGGCGGTCGATCAGCGAGGCAGGTGCGACGCCGTCCCCGAGGCGCCGACATCCGTCGAGCTCCACCGACACACTCGATCCACCCGAGCCATCCGGTCGACGCAACACCACCGAAGCCATCTGTGTGGCGGCAACGCCACATGCAGGTCCGACAGGTGCGTCGAGATACGACCGGATCATCTGCGCACTCTCGTGCGCCGACAGCCAGATCTGCCACCCGCCGGGTACCGGCTCGTCCACTCCGTGACGACACACCTGCAGCGGTCCCACGTCATCGATCGGCAGGGGCAGGACGGACAGGACAGGATCGACGCCCGCCGCCACCTCGCGCCGGACGGCTTTCAGTGCGGCATCGTCGACGTAAAGTCCTCCGCTCGATCGCTCGGTGCAATTGCGGGGCAAGGTGATCGGGACCCCGGTGTCGAAAGACTCCCGTCCGACTTCGTTCAGTGCTCTGAGCGCGTCAAGGGGCTCCTCCCGAAAACTGCACGGGACCGACGGCCAGGCCGGCCGGAATGCGCGACCTCGGGCGTCGACCAACCACAGCCCGACAGCCGGATCCACACTGATGGCGCAGCTGATCGATACGTTGTCGGGGTAGCGCCTCGATTCGATCGAGAACGCCTCCACCACCGCGGCAACATCGCCGGCCAGCGACACGGCGTCGACTGTTGTGTTGCCCGCCGGGTTCTGCGCGCGTTCACACCGCACCACCGACACCGGTGCGAAGTCGACAGGTGGGTAACCGAGCTCAGGCGCCGGCGCGATGTCCGCCGAGGGCCACGGCCCCAGGCCGGTCAATCCCGTGTAGATGTCCGGGGTCAGGCAGTCGGCGCGGTCGACCACCGGGGCTGTCTTCGGGGTGAACAACACGAAGTCGGGACCGAAGATCATCCCGGGGGCACAGGCTGTCGCCATCACCCCCACGATCGAGACAAGGATCAGCCGCGCCGTGAGGGTGCGCTCGGCTCTCAGCCCCTCGTGTCGGGGAGGCCGAGGACGCGAGAGGCGTCGAGGTAGATGTCCCACTGGTCCACCTTCGCAGGCACGGCCACATGAGCGAACAGATCGGTGATTGTTGTCGTCGCGCGGGCCACTTTGACGCCGGCGACCTGGAAGTCGACGGCCGCGCGGCGCACCTGGTCGGGCGAGGTCACCAGCACCACGTCGCGAAGTCGCAGCTCCGCGGCCTTCTCGGCACCGAGCAGGGCGCCCTGCACCAGGGTGGTTGCACGTGGTTCCACGTGAATCATCGACGAAGCGATGGCCTTTGCCGTCAGCCATTCTCGGATGCCGGGGTTGTTGCCGACGACGATGATGGGCGACCGTGGGGCTGCCACGGCCTGAAGCCAGGTCGCCACCAGCCGGGCGGTCGTCTCGCCATCGAAACCACCGGCCGCCGGTGGGCCGACACCGATGAGAACGATGCCGGTGGACGGCGACAGCAGGCGCGGTACCGGATCGGGACCGACCAGTACTCCCGTGGCGACAGCGGTCAGTGCCCGCGAGATCCCCGCTGCGCGAGCGGGGTCGACACTCCGCAATGCGTTCACCGCCGCCTGGGTGGTGACCCTGTCGGCGTTGTAGTCCGACCACAGCGCCTGGAGCGCCAGTGCATCAGCGTCGCGCGGGTTCGCCGCGAGCAACCTGCGCAAGGCGTTCAGACCGGTCCCGATGTCGCCGGTGCGGAACCCCAGCTGGGCGGCGTTGTACATGCCGGTCACGTCGCCTGCCGACGCGGTCGGCATCACGGCGATGGTCGGGCTGATCACGGTCGGAACCATGGCCACCGCCCCGGTGGACATGCCGATTGCCGCCGCGGCAACCACAAACGTCCGGTTTATCCGCGTCACACGCGCAACATGAGTCACTACAGCCACAGTAGGGCACCAGAGCTACGGCCTCGCACCCACGCGGTCTCAGGTCAGTAACAAGCGCGCGATCGCCGTCCGGGCGCCGAACCGCCGCCCTCGGCGCACCCTCACCAGGGCGAATCGACCTGTCGTTCGTGAACGGGCGCGGCGGTCTTCCAGCTCTCGACGCCGTGGTCGGGAGTACCGATGATCGTCTCGCCTGCCGTCACCTCGGCCCAGTGGGCATGGTTGATCTGGTGCAGCGAGAAGCAGGCGTTCAGCGCGTTGTAGAAGCCCATGTTGTCGACGGACTGGTTCACCGATTCCTTGATCAGCAGGGAGGCAACCGTCGGACGCTGAGCGATCCGGCGAGCCAGATCCAGGGTCTTGTCGGCGAGTTCGTCGGGGGCGAAGATCTTGCTCACCATCCCGATCTGATGCGCCTCCTGCGCGCTGATCGAATCCCCGGTCAGCAGTAGCTCTTTGGCCCGTCTCGGCCCGAACTCCCACGGATGACCAAAATACTCGACACCGCACATGCCCAGGCGCGACCCGACCACGTCGGCGAACATCGTGTCGGTGTCCGCGGTGATGAGGTCGCAGGCCCACGCCAGCATCAGACCCGCGGCATACACCGTGCCATGCGTCTGGGCGATGGTGATCTTGCGGAGATTGCGCCACCGCCGGGTGTTGTCGAAGAAGAAGTGCCACTCCTGCAGCATCCGGGCTTCGGTGCCCGCTTTGGTCCCGCCATAGGTCGACATGGTCGGATGCTGGTCCGGGCCGGGTGCTCGCTCGGCCCGGTCGTCCGACGACCCGAGGTCGTGGCCGGAGGTGAACATGGGCCCGGTGCCGCCGAGGATGATCACCCGCACCCGGTCGTCTGCCTCCGCGGCCTTGAATGCCTCGTCGAGTTCAACAAGCAATCCGCGGTTCTGAGCGTTGAGCGTCTTCGGCCGGTCCAGCATGATCCGGGCGATGGCGCCGTCGTCGATGAGCTCGTAGGTCAGGTATCGGGGCATGGATTTCTCCCGTCGAAGGCGGACAAGTTAATCCACATTCGCACGTCCGGACACCGGATCGCTCCTACCGCGTTTTGCTCGGCGTGGCCGAGCCTGGCGGGGCAAGGTTCGGAGCCACCGCATGCTCGTCCGGTGGTTGTATGGAAGTCGAACAGCCTTACCGTGCTCGGACGCTAGGAGATCCACATGGCCGCCCCACTATCCCGACGCGATCTCGACTTCATGCTCTACGAATGGCTTGATGTCACCGCGTTGATCGAGCGCGAACGCTACTCCGAGCATTCCCGAGAGACGTTCGACAGCATCCTCGACCTCAGCGAAGACATCGCCATCAAGCGGTTTGCACCACACAACAAGAAGGCCGACCAGAACGAGCCCACAATGGGTGCCGACGGCAAGGTCGAGATGATCGACGAGGTCGGCGCGGCACTCGACGAGTTCAGCAAGGCCGGCTTCATCGCGGCCCAATTCGATGAAGAGGTCGGGGGCATGCAGCTGCCCACGGTGGTGACCCGTGCCGCCATGGCGTGGTTCCAATCCGCCAACGCATCCACGTCGTCGTATCCCTTCCTGACGATGGCGAACGCGAACCTGTTGGTGGAGTACGGCACCGACGAGCAGATCGACACCTGGGTGCGGCCGATGCTCGAAGGCCGTTTCTTCGGCACCATGTGCCTGTCCGAACCGCAGGCCGGTTCATCGCTCGCCGACATCACCACCAAGGCGGTGCCCGTCGACGACGGCAGCTATCGCATCACCGGCACCAAGATGTGGATCTCCGGCGGAGATCACGAGTTGTCCGAGAACATCGTGCATCTCGTGCTGGCCAAGGCACCCGATGGTGGCCCGGGCGTCAAAGGCATCTCGCTGTTCGTGGTGCCGAAGTTCCTTGCCGACGGAACCCGCAATGACGTTGTGCTGGTGGGCCTCAACCACAAGATGGGTAACCGCGGTACCACCAACACCCTGCTGAACTTCGGGGAGGGCAAGCATCAGCCGGCGCCGGAGACCGGTGCGGTCGGCTATCTCGTGGGCGACGTTCATCACGGTCTGTCGTACATGTTCCGGATGATGAACGAGGCCCGGATCGGTGTCGGGTTCCTGGCCACCTCACTCGGCTACGCCGGTTATCAGCAGTCGCTGGAGTATGCCAAGACCCGCACACAGGGCCGCGTGCCCACCAGCAAGGACCCGGCCTCCGCGCCGGTGCCCATCATCGAGCACGCCGATGTCAAACGAATGCTGTTGGCGCAGAAGGCATACGTGGAGGGAGCCCTGGCCCTGGGCCTCTACTGCTCCAAGTTGGTCGACGAACAGCAGACTGCTCCCTCGCCGGAAGAAGCCGCCCGGATCGAGTTCCTGCTCGACGTCCTCACCCCGATCGCGAAGAGCTGGCCATCGCAGTGGTGTCTGGAAGCGAACAGCCTGGCCATCCAGGTGCTCGGAGGGTACGGCTACACCAAAGAGTTCGATGTCGAGCAGCTCTACCGGGACAACCGCCTCAACCCCATTCACGAAGGCACGCACGGCATTCAGGGTCTGGATCTACTCGGCCGCAAAGTGGTGATGAAGGGCGGCGCAGGGTTGCAGCTGCTCGTCGACGCCATCTCCGCCACCATCGACCGGGCCACGGGCGTGGACGCAGCCAAGGCAGAGGCCCTGCGGGCAGCCGTCGCTCGGCTGGTCGAGGTCACCGGACAGCTGTGGTCCGCCGGTGACCCGGCGGTCAGTCTGGCGAATTCAACGATCTACCTCGAGGCCGCCGGACACGTGGTGATCGCCTGGATGTGGCTCGAGCAACTCATCGCGGCCGACGGTGCACAGGGCGACTTCTACGACGGCAAACGTGCTGCGGCCCAGTACTTCTATCGATATGAACTGCCCCGCACCGGCCCGCAGTTCGATCTGCTGGCCGACCTGGACCGCACAACTCTGGACGCCGACCCCAGCTGGTTCTGATCTGAGGGGCGCTCGCACCCACACACCCTCCGACTTCGGCCACAACCTCCGACTGCAACCGGAGGATCTGACCGAAGCCGGGAGGAACTGTTGGCGCCTAGGCGGCTAGAGGGCTTTGAGTTCTTCGATGACCAGGCCGACGGACTTCTTGGCGTCGCCGAAGAGCATCGAGGTGCCCGGTGCGGTGAACAACGGGTTGTCGATACCGGCGTACCCGGATGCCATGCCTCGTTTGAGGACGATGACCGAGCGGGACTGGTCGACGTTCAGGATCGGCATCCCGTGGATCGGGGACGACGGATCATTGCGGGCGGCCGGGTTGGTCACGTCGTTGGCGCCGATGACGAGAGTGACGTCGGTGCGCGAGAACTCACCGTTGATGTCGTCCATTTCCTTCATCGCGTCGTACTCCACATCAGCCTCTGCCAGAAGCACATTCATGTGCCCGGGCATACGACCGGCGACCGGGTGGATGGCGTACTTGACCTCCACACCCTTGTCTTCGAGGATGCTCGCCATGTCCTTGACCGCATGCTGTGCTTGGGCCACCGCGAGCCCGTAACCGGGAACCACGATCACCTGCGAGGCATAGGCCATCTGGATCGCCGCATCAGCTGCACTGGTGGCCTTGACGGTGCCCTGCTCACCGGCCGGACCGGCAGCAGCTGCGCCGCCGCCCCCACCGAACGACCCGAACACGATCGCCGGGATGGACCGGTTCATCGCCGTGGCCATCAGGTTGGTCAAGATCGAACCCGACGCACCGACGATCATGCCGGCCACGATCATCGCCGTGTTGTTGAGCGCCAGACCGGCTGCCGCTGCCGACAATCCGGTCATTGCGTTGAGCAGCGAGATCACCACGGGCATGTCGGCGCCGCCGATCGGCAGCACCACGAACAGCCCCATGATGCCGGCGGCGATCAGCACCAGCACGATCCACCACTGCGAGGAACCCTCACCCGGGGTGGCGTTGACACCGATGTACACACACGCCGCCACAGCAACGATCAGCAGGGCGATGTTGGCGAGCTGGAAGGTCTTGGCGTTCTTGACGAATGCCTTCTCGACCTTCTTGTTCATCAACTCCTGCAGCTTGAGGAAAGCGATGAGCGAGCCCCAGAACGACACCGAACCGATGATCGCCGCGAACAGCGACCCGATCACGATGTGGATGGTCGGGGATTCACCGTGCTTGAACTCGGAAAACCCTGCCGTCTCGATGAACTCGGCCCACGCGATCAACGCGACCGTGCCGCCACCGACACCGTTGAACAACGCTACCAGCTGCGGCATCGCCGTCATCTTGGTGCGTTTGGCCGGGGGCACACCCAAGATCACACCGATCAGCAAACCCGCTGCGATCAGGATCCAGTTGATGGCATAGGTGTCACGGATATCGATAAGTGTCGCGACAACGGCCACACCCATACCGGCCGCGGCAATCCAGTTGCCACGGACCGCGGTCTTGGGACCTGTCAGCCCGGACAAACCGAAAATGAACAGTGAGAACGCGACGATATAGAGGATCTGGACGAGGTTGTTCACTTGCCGGCCTCAGCTTTCGGGTCGGAATCGGCGGCGGCCACAGGCTTTTTGCTCTTGAACATGCCCAACATGCGGTCGGTCACCAAGAACCCACCGACCACGTTGAGGGTTCCGAAGATCAACGCGACGAACGCGATGATCCGCACACCCCACGGGGCGTCATCGGGCAAGCGGCCCAACACGATCAACGCACCGAGCACCACGATGCCGTGAATGGCGTTGGTGCCCGACATCAACGGCGTGTGCAACGTGTTGGGAACCTTCGAGATGACGGCAAAACCCACAAAACCCGCCAACACCAAGATCGCAATATTTGCCAATAGACCCGTATACATCTCAGGCACCTGCCTTCACGTCAGTCGTCTCGCGCGTCACGCACGCCTTGGCCAGCACTTCGTCGTCAAAGTCCGGGGCGAGGTTGCCCTCGTCGTCGAGCATCAACTCCAACAGCGCGAGAATGTTCTTGGCGTACAACTCCGAGGCGTGTTCGGGCATCCCAGCAGGCAAGTTCAGCGGCGAGCAGATCATCACATCGTGCTTGACGACGTCCTGGCCCGGTTCGGTCAGCTCGCAGTTGCCGCCGGTCTCACCGGCCAGATCCACCACCACCGACCCCGGCTTCATGCCTTCCACCGCAGCAGCGGTCACCAAACGCGGCGCCGGACGACCGGGCACCAGAGCGGTGGTGATCACCACATCAAACCCCTTGATCGCATCTTCAAGGGCCTGCTGCTGCTTGGCCCGCTCGTCGTCGGTGAGTTCACGGGCATAACCACCCTCGCCGGCAGCATCGATACCCAGATCCAGCCACTGACCGCCCACAGATTTGACCTGCTCGGCCACCTCCGGGCGCACGTCATACCCGGTGGTACGTGCACCCAGACGCTTGGCCGTCGCCAACGCCTGCAACCCGGCCACACCCACCCCGAGCACCAACACCGTCGCCGGCTTCACCGTCCCGGCCGCGGTGGTCAACATCGGAAAAAAGCGAGTGGAACGCTCGGCAGCCAAGATCACCGCCTTGTAACCGGCCACGTTGCCCTGCGACGACAACGCATCCATCGACTGCGCACGCGAAATCCGCGGAATCGCCTCCACCGCAAACCCCTGCACCCCCGCAGACTTGAGTGCACCGATCTGATTCTCGGCATTACGCGGAGCCAAGAACCCGATCAGCGACGACCCCGACTTCAGCTTGCCGATCTCCTCATCGGTGGGAGCATCAACCTTCACCACCACATCCGCCGACCACGCATCACCGATCGAGGCACCAGCAGCCACGTACAGCTCATCGGGAATGAGCGCGCCCAAACCCGCGCCGGACTCCACGATCACCGACACACCCTTGTTCACCAAAGACGCCGCGACCTTCGGAACCAATGCGACCCGACGCTCCCCCGCAGCCGTCTCGCGCACAACGCCGACACTCATACACGCTCCCTCGTCATGGGTGCGGGCAAGTCACACGGTGCGGCCCGGTTTTCGCCGCCCAGAATTTTTTGCCCACCAATGCCTGATGTGGCGCACGACACGCGCACACCACATCACTTTGATGGAACATAGCATGATCAAATGGCCCGCCCGGTGTGGCATAGCGCACTGCGATGCGTGACACAGATCTCGGCTGTTGCCTCTTTGATCAGCGCATTTGGTCCAGGCAAACAGACAGCGGGCGTTGTCAGAACTGCACTGCGGTGACGACCTCGCCTGTCGGCTGCGGTGAGCCGCCCTCGGGTTCGATGGTCACTGCGATCCGGTCAGAACCGGTGAGATCCGTGATGGGAACGGCCTGCCGGACGGGCTCGGCGCCCATCGTCCCCACCGAAGTCGGGTCGTGGCCCTCGCCGAGCAACCACATCTGGTACGTCTGTCCGGGCGGCGTGGGCGGTAGGCCCTCAGCGATCACAACAGCCTGATTGGCCTCTCGTGAGGTCGCGACGATGACACTGCCGCCGTCGCTGAGCGAATCCCGCTTCAGCTGCATGTCCGGCGATCCGAGAATCGCCATGGTCTGTTGTTCGAGCGCGCTGACCGGAGCCTTCTCCTCGGGGGCGGTGACGCGTCCGACCGTCACACCGCCGATCACGAGGATCAGCGCCGCTGCGGCGGCACCGACAGCGATGCTGAACCGTCGCCGGCGTTCGGCCAGATTGATCACCTTCGCCGGCTCGGCATCGGCCTGCGGCACCACCGACGGGAGCGCCGAGAGCACCGCCTCGCGTAGCTGAGGAGGCGGGGGCGTCGCGTCCACTGCGGTCATCTCCACGAGAGCTTCGCGGGTGCGGCCGATTTCCCTCAGGTACTGGGACCGGACGGGTTCGGCTTCCTGGGCGAGTTCGCGTTCGAGGCGCTCCACCTCGTCGTCGTCCAGGGCGTTGATTGCATAGAGCTCGACGTGCTCGTCGAGCCAACTGTGGTCAGCCATGTGAGGTCGCCTCCAAGCATTCCTTGAGGCGTCGCAGTCCGTCGCGGATGCGGGATTTGACGGTCGGGAGTGCGGCGTCGAGCCGCTCGGCGACCTGCCGGTAAGTCATACCGCCGTAGTACGACAGCTCGATGCTCTGCCGCTGGGTGGCGGTGAGGCTGCCGAGACACACCATCACGTCGGATCGTTCTTCGGCCGCCACAACCGAGTCGGCGACGGTGTCGGTGGGTGTTTCCACGTTGGAGACGGAGTACTCGTGGCCGCGCTTGCCTGCGGCTTCCTCACTTCGGACCCGATCGACGGCGCGGCGGTGGGCGATGGTGAGCAGCCAGCTCAGAGCCGACCCCGATGAGGGATCAAAACTGTCCGCCTTCTGCCAGACCTGCAGGTACACCTCCTGCACTGTCTCCTCTGCGTAGCCACGATCGCGCAGAACTCGAAGGATCAGCCCGAAAACACGGGAACCCGTCGCGTCGTACAGCTCGGCAAAAGCCTGTCGATCATGGCCGGCCGTTCTGATCAACAGATCAGCTAGATCTACCCGAGCTTCGGGAATTCGGTCGGTCACATCCATGACACTAGCGATAGTCATCAAAACACCTACTCGATCCGGAACACCCGGTTGTGCCAACCGGTAGCTCCGTCGGGGATGGGGGCGACCCTCTCTTCGGGTTGCACTGCCCCCGTTTCGTCAGTTGCGCGGCAGTAGACGGTGTGTTGGCCGGGTGTGGCCTGCCACGTCCAGAACCACTGTCGCCAGGTGTCATTGGAGTACTCGGTGGCCAAGGTCGCAGTGTTCCAGGGCCCGTTGTCGACCCTCACCTCGACCTTCGCGATACCGCGGTGCTGCGCCCAGGCCGTACCCGCGATCACCACTTCTCCCACGGGCAACTTCGCCAATCCGGCGGGCCTGTCGATGCGTGAAGCGGTCTTGATCGGCGCCTTGACGCCCCAGTCCCGCTTGGTCCAGTAGGCCTCGGCCTTGTCGAAGCGGGTGATCTCCCAGTCGACGACCCATTTGGTCGCCGAGACGAAGCCGTAGAGGCCGGGCACGAGCTGCCGAACGGGGTAGCCGTGCTCGAGTGGCAGCGGCTCGCCGTTCATGCCGATGACCAGCATCGCGTCGCGACCGTCGGTGAGGGCGTCGATGGGCGTGCCGGATGTCCAGCCGTCGACACTGGTGGAGAACAACATGTCGGCGTCGTCCTGCACTCCGGCGCGGGCCAGGATGTCCTTGATCGGGTAGCCGGTCCAGCGAGCCGTGCCGGCCAGATTGCCGCCGACCTCGTTGGAGACACAGGTGAGCGTGATGATCCGCTCCTGCGCCTGCATGTCCATGAGGTCATCCCAGGTCAGGGTGATGTCGTTGTCCACCATGCCGTGGATCTTCAGGCTCCATTCACCGGTGGTGAGCTTGGGGACCTGGAGCGCGGTGTCGATGCGGTAGAAATCTGCGTTGTTCGTCATGAACGGCGTCGCGCCGTCGATCCCGACATCGGTGCCTGCGGGTATCGGTGCCGCGCCGCTGGCGGGACGGGGAAGCCGGACCCTGCGCCGGTCGGCGATCACATCGCCCATCGTCGACATCTGCCGGCCAATGAACGCGGCTGCCACCGAGGCCACCGCGACCACGCCCGCCGAGATGCCGAACTGCCGCCTCGACAGTCCCCGCGAACCGGAGTCCGACGAGTTCGCGGCAGCGTGGGATCCGGTGTCGAGAGGAGCGGAGACCTCCTTTGTGGCCACATCGTCACGGTCCGTGCGCCGGCCTTTGAAGAGAAATCCCCGCAAACCCCTCAGCACCAATATGCCGACCACCATCGCCACCAAAGACGGTGCGGCATACCACATGTCAGATGTCGGGCGATGGAGCGCGGCGAGCACCCCGAAGGCTCCGAAGGCGACGATGAGCGCTGAACCGGTTGGAACTGTGCGCCGTTCGGCTATCCCCGCGACGATCGCGAGCACAACAACCGCACCGGCAATGCCCCACAACAGAACCGGCTTGTCATTGGTTCCGAAGGTGTCGATCGCGAACTCGCGGACCGGAGCCGGGGCTCGGTCGACGAGGAATGACCCGACTGCATAGAAGGGAGATGCGTAGGAAGAGACGGCGGCTGCCGCCAGTTCGCCGGCGGCAAGGCCGGCGCCGACCGCGATCAGACCGGCAAGTCCGTCGCGTGCCATCGCTGCGATTCGCAATTGCTCAGCCTTTCAAGAGAAGTCATCGGGTCGGTATCGATGAGGGATTCGGCGCCGAGAACGTTACGGATGGTCATGACCTCTTTGAAAAAGTTTTTCCATCCGCACCCATCCGATTCCGGCACAGCTCCGAACCTGCAGTGATCGACCAAGTGATCGACACACTCCGCCACCAGGTGGTGGACGAAGTCGTTTGCGCCTCCGTAAAAGACAGCAATGGATAGGACAGCGAACATGGCTCTCAAACGAATTCAGCGACTTGCAGTGACCGTGGCGGGCGTCGGCCTGGCAGTAGGACTCGTGGCGGGGTGTTCGGACGACAGTTCCGACTCGTCCTCGAGCACTGCAGCATCGGCACCGATGACCTCTTCCGAAATGACCTCGGGCTCAAGCGCTTCCGCCGAGCCGGCTTCGCTGGTCGGACCGGGCTGCGCAGCATACGCCGAGGCCAACCCCACCGGCGCGGGCTCCGTGAACGGCATGGCGATGGATCCGGTGGCCACCGCCGCATCCAACAACCCGATGCTCAAGACCCTGACCCAGGCCGTCTCGGGACAGTTGAACCCGCAGGTCAACCTCGTTGACACCCTCAACGGTGGCGAGTTCACCGTCTTCGCACCCACCGATGATGCCTTCGCCAAGATCGATCCGGCCACCATCGAGACGCTGAAGACCGACAGCGCGTTGCTGACCAAGATCCTGACCTACCACGTCGTGCCGGGCCAACTGACCCCCGAGCAGGTCGCGGGCGAGCAGACCACAGTTGAGGGCCAGGCCGTCAACGTGACCGGCTCGGGCGACTCGCTCAAGGCCAACGATTCGGCAGTGGTCTGTGGTGGTGTGAAAACCGCCAACGCAACCGTCTACCTCATCGACACCGTGATGATGCCCCCGGCCATGTGATCCATGTCCGACGTGTCATCTCACAGCTGAGGTAGATCAAGATTCGGGCCGGGACGGTTCACCCCCCGACCGGCCGTCCCGGCCCGAGTCGCATGCCGATAACACAATTTTCCAGGGTCTCCCATATCGTGGGGGGTGTGACGGTAGGCCCGGTCCCTGGTGACCAGATCGAAAGCGCTCCGGCGGAGACCGATCCGGCCGAGCGGCGAACCATAGTCGACTTTCTGCGCAGACCTGTTTCAGTTCAGGTTCTGCGCTTTTGTGCTGTCGGGATCGCGTGCACCACTGCGTATGCGCTGATGTACCTGAGTCTTCATCCGCTGATCGGCGCGCAGGCCGCGAACTTCGTCGCGATGCTGATCGCGGCAGTTCTCAACACCGGCGCCAACCGCGCCTTCACTTTCCGCCTTCGGGGACAGCGGATGATCCTGCTCCATCACGTGCAGGGCATCGCAGTGTTTGCATTCGGCTGGTCGCTGAGCGCCTTCTCACTGTTCGTCCTTCACCAGATCTCAGAGCACCCTTCGAGCAAGCTGGAACTGGCCCTGCTCATGCTGGTCAATCTGATCGCGACCGCGGTGCGGTTCTTCACCTTCCGGCACGTCTTCTCACGGGCTCTGGCCCGCCAGCTCGAGGCCGGCGGCCAGAGAACCCGTTAGAGCGACGCTGCGTGCCGGCCGGCTCGACGACCGAAGAAGGACCCCTCACCCAGCTGCGTTCCACTGGCGTAGCCCTTACCGTCCTGGGCGATGTTCGCCGCGCCTGCGCCTGCGGCATAGAGCCCCGTGATGACCGAACCGTCGTCGGTGAGCACCTGGCCTTCGGCGGAGGTGGCAAGACCGCCCATCGTGAAGCCGGCGTACATCGCCTTGCCGAGCGACATGTCGAATGCCGCCCATGGTCCCTTGTCCTGGGGCGCGAGCCACTCCGCACGCTTACCGAAGTCCGGGTCTTCACCGCGGGCGGCGTTCTCGTTGTATCGGTCCAGCGTCTCTTGCAGCTGTCCTGACGGGATACCGAGCCCGTCCTCCATCTCGGCCACGGTCTCCCAGCCGTCGATGAACGGGACGAGAGGGAACTCCGGGCGTTCCATGTGCGCTTCGTCCACGATGAGGTAGGCGATCGCGTCCGGCTGCTCCATCACGAATGCCGATGTGCGCGAGTGGTAGGAGTCCTCGTTGACAAAACGCCGACCGTCTTTGTTTACCGCAAGGCCGGTCAGGAGGATCGACGGCGGGTACAGCGGCGCGGTGACAAACGACTGATCCATGTGCTTTAGTCCGCCACCCACCGACGCGCCCAGCCGGATCCCCAGTCCGTCGTCGTAGGTGCTACCAAGGGTGTACGGCTTCTCGGCCAGCTCCGGCGTGAACTCGGCGACCATGGATTCGTTCATCACGAACCCGCCGGCCGCGATGACAACTGCTTTTGCGCGAATGAAACCGGCCTCCTGCAATCGCTTCCACTTCAAGCCGACAACAGCGCCGGATTCGTCGACCACCAGGTTGCGGGCGCCCGTCTCGTACCGGATCTCGTTACCCGTCTCGGCAAGCCGCTTCACCAGGAGCTCGGTCACCATGCCCGCACCACCGGTGTCGCCTTTGACGGGCACCTTGTGACCACGCGGCGCCGGCTTGGCCTTGTCACAGAACGGCCAGACCTTCTCGTTGCCGGTGAACATCAGGCCCTGGGTACCGGGCTGGATGACGGCCTTCTCCGGGTAGTACGACCGCTCGAACTCGAAACCGAGACTTTCGAGCCAGTTGAAGTGCTCGACACTGCCCTGGCAATAGGCATGGATCTTGTCCGGTTCGGGATCGCGGGAAACGGCGAGGAGGTACTTCTCCATCTCCTCGGGGGAATCCTCGTGCCCGGTCGCCTGCTGCACCGGGGTGCCGCCACCGAGGTAGAAGTGGCCACCGGCCATCGCCGATGTCCCGCCTGCCGCTGCTGCCCGCTCGAGGACCAGCACACGGGCACCGGCCGACGCGGCCTCCACCGCCGCGCTGCCGCCCGAGATGCCGCACCCGACCACCACGACGTCCACCTCATCGGACCATTCCGACACCTCGGAAACGGGCACTACCTCGGGCAACTCCGCCTGCATCGCGACTTCCTCACTTGTTTGACCGTCGGACGACCGCCATATCGGACTAATCGTCAAACTAGAACTCGTTCTAATTTAGGTCATTTCGGTGATGAGTGCCATGGCCTTGCACTGTTCGGTGAGCGTCATCGTCGATTGGTTCAGCTCCCAGTGCACTTCGCTCGCGCCGAGTTCACTCGCCTGTGCCAGATCGGCGGGCAGGGTCTCGACGAACCGGTCGAGTGCACCGGGCAGGGAGTCGCGGATCGGATTGAGCCGTAGCGCAACCGGGCCGCGGCCCCCGGCCTCCCGGTACAGGCCGATCGCCTCGGTGGCCGAGGTCCAGGTGGTGACCGGATACATGAAGCCGTCTGCAATGGCCGCCGCCTGCGCGATGCCTTGCGGCGTCATCGCCGCGATGTACACGGGCAGTGTCGGCTGGGCAGGCTTCGGCTCCACCCAGCTCGGTCGCAGCCGATAGTGCTCGCCTTGAAAGGAAACCGCGCCGGTGCGCCAGCATCGACGCATCAACTCCAGATGTTCGGCGAGTGCTTCCACCCGGGAAGTCATCGCCACCCCCGCCGACTCGTGTTCGTGCGGGGTCCACCCCTGGCCTATCCCCACATCGAGACGCCCACCGCTCAGCCGATCGAGGGTGGCGAGCCGCCGGGCCAACACCACCGGCGGCTGGAACAGCGCATGCACCACGGTGGTCGCGAGCCGAACCCTGGTGGTGTGCGCGGCCGCCCAGGTCAGCATCTCGATGCAATCCCACACCGGTCGGGGCGTCTGGCAGGCCTGGCCGAGGGGTCCGGCGTCGGCCGGTAGCAACAGACGGTCGGCCGAGGACACACTGTGAAAGCCGAGGTCATCGGCGGTGCGGGCGATCTGCGCCACCGAATCGGGTCCGGCCCACGGGCCAAAGGTGGGCAAGCTGATACCGCGGCGGATTGCCGCCATCGCCGCACCTCCTTCGGTCCAGGTGTTGTTGTTCTCACCCGTATGGACCGGTGCGGCGGCGTTTCTTCATCGACACCTGTCACACGTGTTCGGAGATGAGCACCGCGGTGCAGTCCGGTTCGAGGGCTTCGAACGTGTGCGGCAGATCGCCCGGGTAGCTGATGTAGTCGCCCGGGCCCAGTTCGACCGGGTCATCGATGAGTCCGACAAGCGCGCGACCACTGCCCATCACCAGATGCTCGACCACTCCGGCCATGTGGGGGTCGGACACCCGCGGTTCGCCCGGTTGCGCCGTGATCAGGTAGATGTCGCGGCGGGCGTGTGGCGGGCACGCAGCCAGCACAGTCGCCATGTAGTCGGACTGCTCCGACGCCACTGCAGGACCTTCACCGGATCGGATCACCTGCACGCGTGGGGTCGGTGGCTGGACGAGGTGGGCGAAGGGCACATCGAGGGCGGTACTGAGCGCCCACAGCGTCTCCACACTCGGATTGCCGTTGCCCGCCTCGAGTTGCGACAGCGTCGATTTGGCGACTCCCGCGCGGCGAGCCACTTCGGCGAGCGAGAGCCCCGTTCGTTTCCGTTCGCGTTGCAGTGCTGCCGCAATCGCCTGCAGTGGCGCTCCAGCCATGTCCGACCTCCGGTCTCGCCGACAACTCCCCGTGCCGTTCGGCTCAGACTACCTTCGTTCGGCTTGACGAACACCGCGGACATCGTTCACCATGTTGATCATGCGTTCGATATGGCGAACACCGCGGCTCGGCATCTCCCTTGATGCCGCCACTACCCGCGACGTCGCACTCGTCTGCGTCGCCGTGGGCGTTGTCGGACTGTCCTTCGGCGCGATCGCCGTCAGCAGCGGCTTCCCCCTGTGGATGCCGATGCTGATGTCAGTAGTCGTGTTCGCCGGAGCGTCTCAGTTCACGTTCGTCGCGATCCTGGCCGCCGGCGGTGGGATCTTCGCCGCGGTCGCCGCCGGGTTGCTGGCCAATGCCAGGCACATCCTGTTCGGCTTCTCGATCGGCGACGTGCTCGGGAAGTCCCTCGGATGGCGGTTGCTCGGATCGCACCTGATGATCGACGAATCGGTTGCCTTCACGCTTACGCAGGACGCACCGAAGATGCGCCGAGCGATCTATTGGGCGTGCGGCGCAGGACTTTTTCGTCGCCTGGAACGTCGGAGTCCTCGCCGGTTCGGCGGGCGGCACACTCATCACCGACACCGACGCCTTCGGATTGGACGCCGCGTTCCCGGCGGTCCTCCTCGCCCTCATCCTGCCCGCGATGCGCGAGCGAGCCACCCGCAACGCCGCGCTCGCCGGAGCCGTTATCGCCGTCGGTGCATCGTTCTTCACCCCGGTGGGCGTACCGGTACTACTCGCTCTGGCTGCTTTGGTGCTCGTCGTTCCGATTCCCCGCCGTCGACGTGCGGCCAGCGGATGAACACCTCGACGCCCGCCCTGCTCGTCGGTATCGCCGTACTGGCCTTGGGTACGTACGCTTTTCGGTTCGTTGGACCGGTGCTCGCAGCGCGGGTGACGATGCCTCCGGACGTCCACCGGCTCACCACCGTCGGCAGCGTGGTCCTACTGGCCGCGCTCGTGGCGACCTCCACACTCATCGACGATCAGCACTTCGCGGAGCCGTCCCGCATCGTCGGCGTCGCCGTCGGCGGCGTCCTCGCCTGGCGCCGGGCGCCTTTCGTGGTTGTCGTGGCAGCCGCAGCCGCGTGTGCAGCGCTACTGCGCCTGGCCGGTCTCCCCTGACACCGGCCTTCGGGCGCCGAGCCGGACTGTCAGGCGCCCAGCCAGGTCAAGATGTCTTTGGTGACCGGGTCCGTGATGTCGGCGTAAGCGGGATGCTTCTTCAGGAAGGCCGAGACCAGCGGGCACACCGCAACAATCCGCTTGCCTTGTGCACGAACATCATCGAGCGCCTCTGAGACGAGGATCGTGGCCAGTCCGCGTCCTCCGAACGCCTCTTGGACCTCGGTGTGATAGAAAACCCGACTCTGTTCGCGGTCTGCGTAGGCTGCGATCCCGACGACCTCGCCGTCCACGGAGACCGTGTACCGGCGCTTGTCCGGATCGGGTGCAACGGTCACGGGCGCGCCGGTCTTGTCGGTGATGGTGGAGCTATTTTGAGTCATGCCACGACAACCTTTCCGAGGTATCTGCTATTCCACCGACATCAGGACTCAGCCGTCAGACGTGGTTTGATCCGGGCATTCGGCAATGTCGGTGCAGGCAGGCGGTCCACGCCACCCACGTAGCCCTCGACGTGTCCGAACCGGTCGGCTTGCGCCTGCCACTGCGTCCGGTACTCCACGATCTCCTCGTGGCTGCGTCCGACGAAATTCCACCACATCACCAGATCCTCGCCGAATGGTGTGCCGCCCAACAAGATCATCCTGCACGGGCGTTCATCGGAACTCTGCAATGTGATGTGGTGGTGCCCGGGAGCCAGGTAGGCCAACTCCGTCTGCCCCACCTCGGCTCCTTCCACACTGACCGAGCCCTGGTCCACCAGCACACCGTGCTCGAACGTGGGATGCACCGGGATGGTGACGGACGCACCCATGTCGAGATCGATCTGAGCGCCCAACAGCGGGCTGAACGTGGTGACCGGCGACGACTTTCCGAGCAGATCGCCGATGAAGACACTCACCCGGCCGCCGTCGAGTGCGATCGGTTCGGGAACGAAGTGCTCGAAGTTCCGCGCCGTGTCGCGCGATTCGTCAGGAAGCGCCACCCACAGCTGGACGCCGTGCAACGTGGTGGTGTCGGGCGTAGAGACCTCCGAGTGGGCGATCCCATGACCCGCAGTCATCAGGTTCACCTCGCCCGGCCGGACGAAGGCGTGCACACCCAAACTGTCGCGGTGCTCGATCTCGCCGGTGAAGAGCCAGCTCACCGTCTGCAACCCGGTGTGCGGGTGCGGTGGCACGTTCATTCCACCCGTGGTCCGGACATCCGCCGGGCCGTAGTGGTCGGCGAAGCACCAGGCCCCGATCAGGGACCGGGCACGCTGCGGCAATGTGCGATGGACGGTCATGGCACGCGGACCGCCCAGCGGAACGTCGCGCGACGTCAGGATCTGCACGTGATGCCGATCTCCCGGGGCCGGTGAGCAATCGATTTCCGGACCGTTGATTACGTTGCTCATACTGACGCCTCATTCCTCACCTTGTCGGCGAGCATTTCTCATTTCGTGACATTTCAATCCGCAATCCTGGGCTCACGAATTGGGTGACGGTGGTAATACTTTCGATGAGCAACCAGCCGATTCAACTGAAAATCGTCAGGTGACCGCGTCGTTCCATCCGAGTCTAAATCGTGTGCCACAGCTAGACCACTAGTGGAGGTATTCCGAAAATGTCTGCTCCGACGACAGTTCAAAAGTTAGCTGCCGAAGCACTGGGAACGTTCTGGCTTGTTCTCGGGGGTTGCGGCAGCGCCGTTTTCGCAGCGAAGGTGATCGCGGACGACGACGGGACCCAGCTCGGCATCGGGTTCCTCGGCGTATCCATCGCTTTCGGCCTCACCGTCCTGACCGGCGTCTACGCTCTCGGTCACATCTCGGGTGGACATTTCAACCCGGCCGTCACGGTGGGCGCCGCTCTGGCCAGGCGTTTCCAGTGGAAGGACGTACCGGGCTACGTCGTCGTGCAGGTGATCGGTGGCCTCATCGGCGGCGCGATCATCCTTCTCATCGCCAATGGCAAAGAAGGGTTCGAGGCCGAGGGTTCGATGGCCGCCAACGGCTTCGGCGACCACTCGCCGGGCGGGTACACCTTGTGGGCCGCACTCGTGGCCGAGATCGTGCTGACCGCCATCTTTGTCATCGTCATCCTGGGTGCCACCGACACCCGAGCGCCACAAGGTATCGCGGGCATCGCAATTGGCCTGGCCCTCACCCTCATTCACCTCATCAGCATCCCGATCACCAACACCTCGGTGAACCCCGCGCGATCGACGGCGGTGGCGTTCTTCAACGGCAATGGCGCGCCCGGTCAGCTCTGGTTGTTCTGGGTCGCGCCGCTCGTGGGCGCACTGTTGGCCGGCATTCTCTACCCGCTCGTCTTCGACAAGGGTGCAAACGAACCCGAACTCGATCAGATCCCCAATCCAACGGTGCCTGCCTGAACTTGCCCGGTCGACGGCTCCGGCGTCACGCAACCCGGGTGGCGTGCATCGTCTCTTCGAGAGTCCAGGTGTTCTCGCCGTCGTCGGAGAACTCCCCTGTCCATGTGAAGGTGTTGTCGGTGATGTCGGTGAAGCGCCACCGAAGCGTTGGTTCGTCATCTGTGCTGGTCAAAGTGATATCCCCGTCGCCTATTTCGCCGATGAACTTTCGAACACGTGCATTGATCGGCTCCACCCACGTTGATCTCCAGGCTGCGATCGACGGATCGTAGAACCGGATGGTTGACCCATGAAATGCTCGAAACCCCCGTTCCGGTGGCGCAAGAGCAGCCCCGGGCACCATCCACACATCCTGGATCGCACGACCGCCCAGGACCCACCCGAAGTGGAGCTCTCCGTCGAGTTCGGGAGAGTCCGTTGCCGCCGGTATCCAGCGGATATGCCAGGATCCCACGAATCTTCCGAACGCCCGCAAGTGCTCAGTTGCGCCCCGAGCCGGGCCAGGGGAATGCAAGTGGGCGGCCAAGCCGTCGCCGTCTCTGAAATCCGTCAGCATCTTGACATGTTGTCAGATTGCTGACGAATATGCCAGGCTGGGTAGGTGAACAAGGCGGAGGCTTACCGATTACTCATTGCCGACGTCTACGAACTCGCCGGCGTATCGCGCCGGACGAGCGAGGACGTGGCTCGACGGGCCGGACAGACCGTTGCCCGCTGGCACGTGCTCAGCGTCTTGTCGGAACCGTCGACGGTGGCCGGAGCTGCACGACGCCTTGGCCTGTCACGCCAGAGCGTGCATCGCATCTGCGGCGACCTCGTACGTGAAGGGCTTCTGGAGAGCCAGGACAATCCCGACCATCAGACCTCACCCCTACTCCGACTCACCAGCGCCGGCGGGGCGATCCTGGCCGAACTGGTGCGGGAGTCGGACGTCGAGAGGTCCCGGTTGCTCACCCGCACACACATCACAGTGGACGAACTCGAGAGCACGCGCACCATCGTCCGCACCCTGATCACCGCCCTCGACAGCCAGTAGGCCGGTGTCCCACGTCAGCGGAACCTCCTCAGGCGCAGGCTGTTTCCGACGACAAACACTGATGACAACGCCATCGCCCCGCCGGCGATCATGGGGCTGAGCAATCCGAGTGCGGCCAGTGGCAGTGCGGCCACGTTGTATCCGAACGCCCAGAACAGATTTCCCTTGATGGTGCGAAGTGTTGCGCGAGACAGGCGAATCGCATCGCCGGCGGCTCGCAGGTCACCTCGGACCAGGGTGATGTCCCCAGCCTCGATCGCGGCGTCGGTACCCGTTCCCATCGCCAGTCCCAGGTCGGCCTGAGCCAGAGCGGCAGCGTCGTTGACACCGTCGCCGACCATCGCCACGGCCTTTCCCTGTGCCTGCAGGTCCTTGATCGTATCGACCTTCGCAGACGGCAACACCCCCGCGATCACTGTATTGATACCCACTTGTGCGGCAACCGCTTTGGCGACACTGTCGTGATCACCGGTGAGCAACACCGGCTCGAGACCGAGGTCCATCAACTCCGCAACGGCCTGCCGCGACGTCGCCTTCACCACGTCGGAGACCACGAGCACGCCGCGGGCGCGTCCGCCCCAGGCGACCGCGACGCAGTCTGGCCTTCCGAACCCGCCCGCTCCAATGCGGCGACCAGCTCACCGGGTATCTCGTTGCCTCGCTCGGTCAGCAATTGTGGTCGACCGAGGAGCACCTCCACCTCGTCGACGACACCCTGGACCCCGAGGCCCGCGGAATTGACGAAATCACGAACTGCGGGCAGCGGCCCGGTGCGCTCGCGTGCGCCGTCGGCGATGGCACGCGCGATCGGATGTTCGGACGCGTTCTCGACCGCTCCGGCCACGCGCACAACATGATCGGTCTCTTCACCGTCGGCGACGGCAACTTCCGTCAAGGTCATCTGACCGGTTGTCACGGTGCCGGTCTTGTCGAGCACCACGGTGTCGACCTGCCGGGTGGACTCGAGTACCTCGGGTCCCTTGATCAGGATTCCCATCGTGGCCCCGCGGCCTGTCCCGACCATCAACGCGGTCGGCGTCGCCAGCCCGAGTGCGCAGGGGCACGCGATGATCAACACGGCGACCGCCGCGGTGAAGGCATCGGCAGCGTCATATCCGAGCAGCAGCCACACAGCCAGGGTGCCCAGCGCGAGAGCGATGACCACGGGCACGAAGACACCGGAGATCCGGTCGGCCAAACGCTGCACCTGCGCCTTGCCGTTCTGCGCCTGTTCCACAAGTCTCGCCATCTGCGCGAGCTGTGTGTCGTTGCCGATCTTGGTCGCGCGTACGGTGATCCGACCTCCGGCGTTCACCGTTGCGCCGACCACCGCGTCGCCTTCGTTGACCTCGACCGGCACCGATTCACCGGTCAACATCGACGCATCCACTGCAGACGAGCCACTTTCCACCACACCGTCGGTTGCGATCCGCTCGCCCGGCCGCACCACGAACAGGTCACCGACGGCCAGGTCTCCGATGGGCACCAGCGATTCGGTGTCACCCCTGAGCACGGTCACGTCTTTGGCGCCGAGACCGAGAAGCGTTCGCAAGGCCGCTCCCGCACGGCGTTTGGATCGCATCTCGAAGAACCGGCCGGCCAAGATGAAGGTGGTGACTCCCGCCGCCGCCTCCAGGTAGATGTTGGCCGACCCGTCCGAGGAGCTCATCTCCATCCCGCCGTGTGCGGTCTGGGGATCACCCGCTGCTCCGAAGAACAGCGCGTACAGCGACCAGCCCAGCGCGGCAATGGTTCCCACCGATACGAGTGTGTCCATCGTCGCAGCGCCGTGACGCAGGTTGATCGCTGCCGCCCGGTGGAACTGCCAGCCTCCCCACACCACCACAGGCGCTGCAAGTGTCAACGAGAGCCACTGCCAGTTGTCGAACTGCAGAGGCGGAATCATCGCCATGGCGATCACGGGAACGGAGAGAGCGGCGCTGACCAGTGTGCGATGACGCAGGCGGTTCAGTTCCTGATCATGACCGTCGTCATCGTTGTCGTCGGCGGAATCGGGATGCTCCTCGATCGCTTTCGCCCGGTAGCCGGCCGCCTCGACCGCAGCGATCAAGTCGCCGGTGGCGACCGAATCTGAATAGGTGACGTTTGCCTTTTCGGTCGCGTAGTTCACCGTCGCCTGCACGCCGTCGAGCTTGTTGAGCTTGCGTTCGATACGGTTGGCACACGAGGCACACGTCATCCCAGCGATCTCGAGATCGACATGTGCTTGTGGGACAGCCGCTTTCGCGTCTCCGGTAGAACTCGTCGGCGTAGTCGAACTCATTGCTCAGCCCAGCCGGTATCCGGCCTCGTGCACCGCGGCCTCGATCTCGTCCCGGCCCACCGACTGCTCACTGTGGACGGTGAGCCCGCCGCTGTTCAGGTCCACGTCCACCTTGTCCACACCAGGCACCTCGGACACTTCCTCGGTGACCGATGCCACGCAGTGCTGGCATGTCATCCCCACCACCGTGTAGGTCTGCGCGCTCATGTTCGCCCTCCTTCTACGACCGGACCAGCCGGGCGATCGCCTCGGTGGCCTCTTTGACTTTTTCCTGACCCTGCTCTTCGCTCTGGCGGGCCGCGTCGACGACGCAATGCGACATGTGCTCCTCGAGCAGTCCCAGGCTCACCGCTTGCAATGCCTTGGTCATCGCCGCCACCTGGGTGAGGATGTCGATGCAGTACTTCTCGTCTTCGACCATCCGCTGCAACCCGCGGGCCTGCCCTTCGATACGGCGCAGCCGCTTGAGGTAGTCGTCCTTACGGTTGATGTAGCCGTGGTGTTGCTGCTCGTCGGCCATGTGCCCTCTTTCGCCCGTTGTTCGTACCGGTTTACCATACCCCCCTACCGTACCTAAGTCGAGGAGTGGAGCGGACGGAACTGCCCAGGTGCGGCGATCGAGTCGATCGGCCCCTCAGGCGCGGGGACGTGAGGCCGGGCCGATGGGCCGCGGCGTGATCATCGGATCCGGCGGAGCCGAACCGGCAGTCCGTCGGCGGGCATCGGACCGGTTCCCCAGGTCATCAGAGGGACATAGTCGCGGGGCACCGTCCAAGAGAAGTCGAGGAGAAGGCGATGCAGCACCGCTTTGACGGTCATGGCCGCAAAGTGCATCCCGATGCACTTGTGGGCGCCGGCGCCGAAGGGCGACCACGCGTAGCGATGCATCTCCTTCAGAACCGCAGGGTCATCGAAGCGACCGGGATCGAAGACGTCTGGCCGCGACCACCACGTGTCCAATCGCATCGACAGATGCACGTTCAGCGCGATCTCGGTGCCCGCAGGTATGTGATGGCCCAGGATGCTGGTGTCGGACACGGCCTGACGGAACAGCGTCCCGGCAGGCGCATACATCCGCAATGACTCTTTGAAGGCGCAGTCCAGCAGATGCGCGGAATTGAGCTCGGCCATCGAAGCATCGGCAGGTAGCCCTGCGACCTCGTCTCGCAGGTTCTGCTGCAACTCAGGGTCTTTGCCGAGGTGATAGAGCAGCATGGACAGCGCGATGGTGCTGGTGTCGTGCGCCGCCATCAGCAGGAAGATCATGTGGTTGGTGACGTCCTCGTCGGTGAAGACGTTGCCCTCGTCGGTGCGCGACTGACACAACACGGTGAACAGATCGTCGGCATTTCGACCACGACGACTCGGTACTGCCGTCCGGAAGTACCGCTCGAGATGCCGTCGCCCCCGTAGGCCGCGAGCCCACAGCCCGCCGGGAACCGGCTGCCGGACAACCGCTTGCGCGCCCCGGACCGCATCGTCGAACGCGCGCGAGAGTTCGGTTGCGGTCGAGCTGTCGGGGGATTCGCCGACGAACACCTGACTCGCCATCGCGAGCAGCAACTCCTTGGTGTGGTCGAACAGTAGGAGCTGCTCACCAGGTGCCCACGTGTCGAGGATCCCGGAGACGAGCGGCCGCGACAACGCGAGGTAACCGTCGAGACGGGGACGCGTGAACGCCTGCTGCATGATCCGTCGATGGAACATGTGCTCGTCGAAATCGAGCAGCATGAGGCCCCGACGGAAAAAGGGGCCGATCACGGGGTGCCAACCCCGCTCGCTCGAGAACACCTTGTTCTTGTCGAGCCAGACCTCCTGCAGCGCTTCCGGACCCGTCACGGTGACAACCCTGAAGCCGACGGCGCCGGTCCACGACACCGGCCCGAACCGGCGGTATCGCTCACGCCCGAAGTCGAGAGGATGGGCGATGCTCTCCAGGACGTGCCCCAGACCGGGAATGCCGTAGCTGCCCATGACGGGTTCGAGTCCACTGCCTTCGGGGGGTGCGGCGAGCGGTTCCGCCGAAGACGGGTACAGCGAGGCCAGGCGGGCCGAACCCCGCTGCAGAGTGTCGGTGACCCCTGCCCGCGTCGGCCTCATCGGATCTGGGTCCTGTCGAGGTATGCCCGGCGACCCCCCGGATCGAACGCACCCGGTTCCTTGCCACCCACGATTCGCTTGGCCTGCAGCAGAATCCGTTCCGGCACACCCTGTTCGACCACGCCCATCGGCGTCAGCCAACGAGGGACCGTCACCTCTGATCTACCGTGGCCGGCGCTGGCGACAATCGCTGCCGCGACGTCGTCGGCCTCCAGTGTCGGTTGCAGGCGCAAAGTCACCCCCGAGGTCAGGTCGGTCCGGGTGGCAGCGGGCATCACTGTCGTCACGCTCACCCCGGTGCCGACGATCTCGGCGCGGATGGCACGCGAGAGTGCAACCACTCCGAACTTGGAAGCGCAGTAGGTCGCCATGCCTGGCGTCGAGACCTTGCCTGCCATCGATGAGACGTTCACGATGTGACCCCGGCCGCGGACGATCATGTGGGGCAGCACCAGATGGGTCCCCGTCACCACTGCGCCGAGATTGATGGCCAGTTCGCGGTGCAGCGCCTGGAGTTCGGAATCGACGAAGCGACCCATCAGCTGGATTCCGGCGTTGTTCACGAGCATGTCGATGTCGTGGCCGTCCGCGGCGGCCAGCAAGAACTCCCGAAAGCTCTTTTCATCCGTGACATCGAGAGCTACCGCCCGGATTCCCAGCTCGTCGGCCGTCGCCGATGCGGCATCGAGATCGATGTCGCCGATCGTCACGATGGCACCCTTCTGGGCCAAGGCGGCTGCAGTGGCTCGGCCGATCCCGCGAGCACCGCCCGTGACACCGACGCGGGCACCATCGAGGTCGATCACAGGGGGCTTCCGATCGGCTCACGAAGCGCGAAGTAGGCGATGAGTCGGACCTCCCCGGTGGGCATGGTGAGCAGTGCGCGCCCCAGATACACCCCCGGGACCAGCTCGACGATCTCATCGCGTGTCCTCTTGATGGGGAACGTGCGGACGCTGGGATTCTTGTACTGCGGCACACCGTAATCGAGCGCGCGCACCATGACTCGTGGCTCGATCAGGCCTTTGTCGACCGCATGGTCGAAGTCGAAACCCTCCACCTCTCCGCGTCCACGCCGGAGCCCGCGGTACCCGAATGCGACAACCGGCATTGCCAGCCGAGCGATAGGTGCCAATCTGTTGAATCCCGTTCCGGCGCCCAGGTCGAAGGTCTTTCCCCGCCATGTCGGGTTGACGCGCATCAAAGGATTGGCCAGGTGGGCCTCGGGTATCCCGAACAGCTTGCCGACGATCAGTCCCTCCATCTTGCCGTCCGGTCCGTCGGGGGCCGTGCCTTCACCGAACAACTCCGCCAACGCTTCTCGGTCGTTTCGGGCACCGAGTTCTTTGATGTATTGCCACGCCGCTCCCCGGGCGACAGTCGGACGTGCGACTGCCAACTCCCGCAGTTCCGAGGCCATGGAACACACGGCAGAAGCCGACTTCCCATCCCTCGTCGACGAGTCGACCTCTTGCTCTTGTACCGACATACGTGCCTCCCAATTTTGGTACAACTCTGTTCCAGTTCTTATCTGGAACGTGACGGTACCAGATAGACGTGGGCAGTCAAGACCGTTGGCGGACGAAGATGCAAAACTGTGGGCGTGACTAGCGGCAGCACGCGGAACTACGGGGGCGCTTCCGCATCTGCACGTGTCGAGAAGCGCCGGTCCGGCCTCATCGATGCGGCTTTGACAGAGATGGCCGAGAATCGCTGGCGGTCTGCCACCGTCGCCAGCCTGTGTGTTCAGGCCCGACTGAACAAGCGGTACTTCTACGAGAGTTTCGACGACCTCGACCGGCTCGCCGACGCAGTCATCGACAGCGTCGCCGCCGACGTCGGTGGTGCGGCCGTTGCGGCGTATCTCGCGACACTCGACTCGCCTCTGGAGGTGCAGGCCAAGAACACTGTGAGCGCTTTGGTCGACGTCCTTGGCACCGATCGGCGCAAAGCGCTTGTCTTACTCGGCGGCGTACCGACCTCCGCAGGTCAGGAGGACACGCGACGGGCTGCCATCGGTGGCTTGACGGCCATCCTCGTGGACCATGCACGGCGTATCCACGACGTCGAACTGGAACAGGACTCTTTGGCCTTCACGGCCCCGGCGTTTGTCATCGGCGGTACCGCACAGACGATCTTGTCGTGGGTCAACGGCGACCTTCCGGTCGAGCGCGATCAGTTGATCGACGACATCGCCGCAATCTGGTTATCGCTCGGCGAAAGCGCGTCGGACATGGCGCGGTCGAGGCTCGATGCCAGGCCGGGTGAGTAACTGTCCCGAGTTTCACCGTTGGGGTTCGGCAGGGCGATGACGCAACGCGCGCGCCAGATCGGTCAGGGCATCCGCGACCGCGAGTAGCGCTTCGTCGACCGTGGGCGTACGCGAGTGGCCGGCTTCCCGGTTCGACTCAGGTTGATCACCGGCCGGACTCACTCCGCTCGACGCGGGGTCCCGGGGCGAGTCCGCCGTCTCCACCTGCTCCGGGTCAGGTTCGCGGTGTCGACGAGGTGGGGCCTGCGGTGCCATTTCGCGAGGCGCGACATCACTGACGGTGACGAGGGTGCCGTTGCGAGAACCGTTCCGGCTGATTTGCGGCTCCGGCCGGTACGGTGCCCCGAAGCCACGCATCTTCGAGGGCGGGGCGAATCGGTGGGGCCCACCGTGGTCGGCGAACAGAACGCAACTGCCTCCGTGAACTCCGTCGGATGCCACACAGCTCTCGAGCTCCGCCAGACGCTGGCCGGACTGGCCGTCGAGCCACAGCACCCAGGTCCGCCGCGCATCGGGCGGCTCGGCTCCCCCGTCACTGCCGTGCGTCCCGTCGTGACCGAGCCCCAGGCGGCATCGTTGAACCCAGCCGTTCTCCGGCGCGCGCGCAAACGCTTCATACGTGTCGGAGGCAGCGATTACCGTGGACCAGCACAGGTCGAATTCGGTCGCCACCGCTACATCTTGGCCTCATCGCGATGCGGTGGCGAGTCCGACACACGAGTTGGGAGTTTTGATGATCGGTTTCGTTAATGCCATTGCCCTCGACGGACCGGATCCGGTCGGGCTCGCGCAGTTCTACCAGCAAGTTCTCGGTGGCGAGCTGGATACAAGCGATCCCGAATGGGTCACGCTGGATTGTGGTTTGGGTAAAGCGAAACTGACATTTCAACCATCAACCAGCTATGTCCCCCCGAAGTTTCCCGACCCCAACGGCAGTCAGCAGTTCCATCTCGACATCCAGGTCGACGACTTCGAGTCGGCCGAACCACAGATACTCGACCTCGGAGCGCGCAAGGTCGAGGGTCAGGAACATCCCGGTTTCCGGGTGTACCTCGACCCGGTGGGCCACCCGTTCTGCCTTGTCTTGGAGTAGCCGAGGCTTTCTTCTGACTGCTGTCGGACGAAGTCAGGCCGCGTATAGTTGCTGCCATGGTTGCAGTTCTCGACGAGAAGTTGGCCGACCTCGATCGGTGGACGCCGGGCGACCGGTGCTCGATAGTCCGCGCCCTCGAGGTGGTCGGGACCAAGACTGCATTGCTGATCATGCGCGAGGCCATGTACGGCACGACTCGTTTCGACGGATTCGCGCGGCGGGTCGGAGTCAGTGACGCAGTCGCATCCGCGCGGCTCAAAGCACTTGTCAAAGCAGGTCTGCTGGAGAAGTCGCCGTATCAGGAACCTGGTCAACGCACCCGTTACGAGTACCGGCTCACCGAGATGGGCACCGACCTGGTTCCCGTCCTGTTCGGACTCATGCAGTGGGGAGACAAGTATTTCCAGCCCAAGGGCAAGCCGCTGCAGTTGCAATCCAACGTGACGGGTGAGCCCGTGCACGTGGGACTGACCACGCCTGACGGCACCGAGGTCCCCCTCGACGACTTGCGGATATCGCTGGTCAAACGCTGACGGATAGACTCCTCAGCCATGGTTGCCGACGCCGCGCTGCGTGCTGATCTCGTGGTGGTCGGTGCGGGTGTCGCAGGCCTCACCGCGGCGGTTCGAGCCGCCGAATCCGGGCTCGCGGTGATCGTTCTCAACAAGGGCAGCGGCTGGCGTCCCGACGATCCGGCACCCAACACCGCCACCTACTTCGCGCAGGGTGGCATCGCCGTTGTCGAGCCCAGCAATGCGGAGGACTCGGTCGCGCTGCACACCCGCGACACGGTGGTCGCGGGTGCCGGTCTCACCGACCCTGCAGCCACCGAGTCCATCCTTTCGGAGGGCCACGCCGCGGTCTCGGCCTTGGTCAGCTGGGGTGCGCACTTCGACATCGGAGACGACGGGCGCTTCCTGCGGACGCGAGAAGGTGGCCACAGCGTTCGTCGGATCATTCACGCCGGCGGCGACGCCACCGGAGCGCAGGTGCAACGGTCCCTGGCGGTGCGCGCGCTCGCCCAACCCGCCATCACCGTGCTCGACGAATCGTATGCCCAGCAGATCTTGCAGGACCAGCACGGCACAGCGGTCGGGGTGCGCGTCGGACGCTCCGGTGGCTCCTTCCGAGACATCTTGGCGCCCACGGTGATTCTCGCGACCGGCGGGGTCGGACACCTCTATGCGGCCACCACCAACCCACTCGGTTCGACGGGCGACGGCATCGCCCTGGCACACAGGGCTGGTGCGGCGGTCTCGGACATGGAGTTCATCCAATTCCATCCCACGATGCTGTACCGCCCCGGTCAGCGAGGCAGGCGCACACTCATCACCGAGGCACTACGCGGCGAGGGCGCAAGACTCGTTGACAGCGAAGGCAATTCGGTCACCGAAGGCGTACACCCCCTCGGTGATCTCGCTCCGCGCGACGTGGTCGCCAACGCGGTCAGTGCCGCCATGGCGCGCACCGGCCACCGCTGCGTCTACCTCGACGCCCGCCACATCGCCGACTTCGGCCACCGCTTCCCCACGGTCACCGCCGGTGTCGCAGCAATCGGGATCGATCCCACCACCGACCTCATCCCGGTGGTGCCCGGCGCTCATTATCTCTGTGGAGGTGTTGTCACCGATACCGAGGGCGCCACCACCGTTCCTGGGTTGTTTGCCGCAGGCGAAGTCGCCCGGACAGGCCTGCATGGTGCAAATCGGTTGGCGTCCAACAGTTTGCTCGAAGGACTGGTGATGGGACTACGGGTCGCGCGGGCAGCCGCCGGCCGAACCGGGCACCCCGACGCTTTGCGACCGGACGTCGCGCCCGAACTCGATGCACCTGTCGCCCCACGTCGAGACCTCCAGGACCGAATGTCTGCGAGCGCGGCCCTGTCTCGCGACCATTCAGGGCTGATGGCTCTCGCCGACCACCTCGATGCGGTGCCGCGTCGACCACTGCTGGATGGTGCCGACCACGAAGATGCTGCCCTGACCGCCACCGCACGACTGGTGGTCGCCGGCGCTTTGGCCCGAAAAGAGTCGCGGGGTTGCCACCATCGGGTGGACTACCCCGAGGCCTCTGCACCCATCGCGGGTTGACGCACGCGACTCGCCGATCGTCAGGTGGATGTACAGCGCTTTGGCTCCTCAGTCTGTTCATAACGGCTCTCCTGCTTCAGTTTTCGTAGATGCTCATCGTCTTCCCCCCTTTGACGTTCTCGCCTGTGCGCGGGTTCCCGGCCAGGTTCATCCGAACAGATGACTATCGAATGCATGTTCGAACAGCGTAGACTGATACCACGCTGATCGTCCGCAAGACCTGACTCTGAGATACGTGTGACTACGCCACCATTGTGATCGGCTGTCCCAATTCTGTTGTCCCAGTGTTGTTGTCTTGGAGGGGGTGTGGTGATGGCTGTTGCTGATCTGGTGGATGAGGTCATCGGTGTGGAGTTTCCTGATGATCCGGCCGGGGTGGTGGCGGTGGTGAAAGATCTGATCACCCTGCGTAATGCTGTCGAGGCGCGGTTGGCGGCCGGTGCGGCGATCATCGACCGGTTGGGGTTGGCGAAACGGGCGGGATCGACGACGTCGAAGTTGTTGCAGGCCAATGGTGCTGCTCCGGTGACGGCGGCACGATGGTTACGCATCGGCACCGGCCTGGCGGGGTTGGATCGTACGGCCGGGTATTTTCGGGACGGGTTCCTCTCCGCTGAGCACGTCGATGCAATAGTTCGGGGTATCAGCCATGTGCGGGGCCGCATGGTGGGTGTGATGAGTGACAATTTCCGGTGTGAGGTCGAGGGAAAACTCGTGGCTCATGCGTTCTCTGGTGCACCGCCCGCGGAGATCGGAAGGATCGCCCGGACGATGGGTAATGAGGTCGCCGAGGTGTCGGGTGGGGTGCCGGCCGCCGAGGACGCTTCGTTGAACAGCCTGGACTACGTGATCACCGGCGATGGCCGGTTGTCGGGCAGGTTTGATGTGGATGCGGTGATCGGGGAGAAGATGATGTCCGCGCTGGATGTGTGGTCCAGGCCGCGTCCTGAACCGGACGGGAGCGCCGATACTCGCACACCGTCGCAGCGGCGGGCGGACGCTCTGCACCAACTCCTCGATTGTGGTGGCGGTGGGCAGGCGTTGATATCGGCGCCGAGAACGGAAGTGGCGGTGACTGTTCCGGCTGATCATCCCGACCGAGCGTCACTGCGGTGGATGGGTCCGGTCACCGAAGCGACCGCGGCAGCAGCTGCGTGTGATGCGGTGATCACCTCGATCACCCTGGACGGGCAGCAGGTGCCAATCGATCTGAGCCCACCCAAACGGCTGTTCACCGGACCAGTGCGCAAAGCGATCCTGATCCGCGATACCTGCTGCATCAAATGCGGGGCACCGGCGACCTGGTCGGACTGTCATCACATCGTCCACTGGGCTGACGGAGGGCCGACCACCCTCGCGAATGGGTGTCTGCTCTGTCGGACGTGCCATCGGGCCGTGCACCACACCGACTGGGACATCACCATGGGCGCCGACGGACATCCCTGGCTGATCCCACCCGCCGACATCGACCCCACCCGACAACCACTACCGGCCTACAACCGCCGAACCCTCACCCACGCAGCCTGACTCAGGCTGCCTGACCCACGCAGCCAGCACAACACCGCACCCGACACATCGCCGGAACCGCGGACGCGCCCTGACAACTCCATAGTGTGAAACCGCGTCAGGGGCTGTCGCCTGTCCGACTGGCGCAGGTCAGGCGACAGCCCTACCAACACGGGCCGGCTCAGGAGCACGATCAGGGCCACTTGCGTTGGCGACTTCGAGACGTGAAAAGTGCTGTCGCTGAATGGTTGTTCTGCGCAGGTAGACCGAACTCCATCCCGCCACCACAACCCACGTGACCAGCAGTAGCGCGAACAACGCTGCAGCAATGACGCTCAAGGGTGTCGACCCCACCGCAACGGCAAGTGATGCCGAACCAGTCACGCACGTTCCGATCGGAAAGGTGAAGCTCCACCAGGTGGGCGTGAAGGTCAGTCCCCGTCGGACGTTGTGCACGGTGATCAGCGCCGCGAGGACAAAGACGAACCCTGCAAACCCCGACATGACCAATCCGTAGCCGATACCGAGGACGCGCAGACCGTTTGCGATCGAGGCTTGCTCGCCGTCGAACACGAGGTGGGCACTCGACCCGAGTAACACTGCGGCTGCAATGGATTGGCCGATCATCCCGAGCATGATCCATACCGTCGGTGCAACCTGCACAGACGGCAGTCCGCGATGGATGAGACGCGAGTAGACCATCGACATCGTCAAGAACCCGACAATCAAGGTCAGCCCGAAGAGCGCGTAACACGTTGCGAGAAGTCCTGATCGGATGTCTCCGGGTGGCAGGTGCGGGAGGAGCAACGGGCCGGTGGCTGCCGACACCATCGGCGGAACCACCGGCATCAACCAACTCGGCATGGCACCGTCCGCCGAACTCTGCGTACCGGTGATCGTCCGAAATGGAACCCACACGGTTGTGAACACGCCCGCGGCGGTACCCACCGCCCACAACGCACCGCCGACCCACACTGCGGCTGAGTCACCGACGAACTGCGGTCCGAGCTCGACCGTCCCGGCCCCGACCGTGAGCAAGGCCATGGCTGGGGCGCCGTAGAAGTGAGCCATACCGGGGTCTGCGGCGTGATCGGCAGGCCCCTTGCCGAGGAACAGGCACGACGCGACCACCAGACCGGCCAGCGCGATCACCCAGAAAGAGGTGGTGAGAACTCCCATCGCCGGCCAGGCCGAGTGCAACGCCACACCCGACGTGGCCACGATGCCCGTGCCCATCACTGCAGAGAACCAGTTCGGCGTCATGGATTCATCGTCACCTCGTCTCGTCCAGACAGGTAGAGGGCTTGTTGTTGTCCGGGTACAAGTCAGGCTTGTAGCCTCGGCAGATGGTGTTGCCCGCCCGAGTCCCCGACCTCTCCGCCCTCGACGTTGTCGTGTCAGTGGCACGGCAAGGCAGTATGAGCGCCGCCGCCCGCGAACAGAACCTCAGCCAGCAGGCGATCAGCGCACGCGTCCATGCCGTGGAACGCGAACTGGGTGTGGTGCTCTTCCACAGGTCGCCGTCGGGCACAGAGCTGACGCCCGAAGGCGTCGCAGTCCTGGAGTGGGCGTCGGGTCTGCTCGACGCTGCGGAACGGTTCTCGGCCGGAATCGACTCGTTGCTGGGCAGCAAGCGCGCCACGGTCACGGTCGCGGCCTCGATGACGGTTGCCGAGATTCTGATTCCGTCCTGGGCCCTGGCCCTCCGGCGCCTCCACCCCGAAACACGGATACGGGTGCAGCCGATGAACTCCGCCGATGTCATTCGGGATGTGTTGGCAGGATCCGTCGACGTGGGGTTTGTCGAAGGGCCACACACCGATTCGCGTCTGGATCACCGGGCTGTCGCGCACGACGAGCTAGTGGTGGTCACCCGGCCGGATCATCCCTGGGCGCGAGCCGGCCGCGCCATCTCTCCTGCCGAATTGATGCGCACCCCGCTGGTTCAACGTGAACCCGGCTCGGGCACGCGAGTCACCTTCGAGGCGGCGCTCGGTGAGGCCGCGGATCCGTTGCTCGAGCTGACGTCGGTAGCTGCGGTCAAGGCCGCGGTCCTCAGTTCCGACGCACCGGCCGTGCTGTCCAGTCTGTCCGTCGCGCCCGAGCTGGCGGACGGCAAGTTGGTCCGCATCGAGGTGTCCGGCGTCGCAATGCCGCGGGTGTTGCGCGCAGTATGGGATCGAAATCGCGGGTTGCACGGGCCAGCAAGGGATTTGGTCGACCTCGCGATCACCCGGTCTTCCGCTTCGCCCTGACTGAGGTGCCGTCGGGCAATACCATCGGCTGAGGCAGTGGATGCTGCCGAAAGGAGCCATCATGAAGTTCAAAGTTCGCCACATCCCCACCCGGGTCGCCACCGGCGCATTCATCCTCAGTTCGGGTCTGGCCAAGCGACAGGCCGACGAGGAAACCGCCACACAGCTCCACGGCCTCACCGCCGGGACATACCCACTGGCAACCAAGCTCAGCCCACCTGCGTTCATCCGGTTTGTCTCGACCGGCGAGATCGCCCTCGGCGCCGCGTTGTTGCTCCCCATCGTCCCCACCGCCGTTGCCGGCGCGGGTCTGACCGCCTTCTCGGCGAGTCTCCTCGGCCTCTACCTGAACACCCCCGGCATGCGGGAACCGGGCACCCTGGCCCCCACGCAGCAGGGCACCGCGCTAGCCAAGGATGTCTGGATGCTGGGCATCGGCGTAGGCCTGATGGTTGACGCTCTCGGCGAGAAGGTGCGGTCGAAATAACGGCGGCCTGCCGGTGAGCGGTCCGCCTGCATCCATCCACACCACCGCGATCGGGGACGCCGAACTCGCCTGGACAGAGGAGGGCCACGCCTCCAGGCCAGGCCGGACCGCCATCTGGGCGCATGGGCTGACGTCCAGCGCCACCGCCCAGGAGACCGTCGGCATGTTCGATTGGTCGCCGGTCACCCGCGATCACCGGCTGATCCGGTACGACGCCCGCGGCCACGGCCGATCGACGGGCGGTGCCGATCCGAAGCAGTACACCTGGCCGAACCTCGGCCGTGACCTGCTCGGCCTCCTCGACTCGGTGAGCCCCGACGAGCCGGTCGCCGGGATCGGCTCGTCCATGGGGACAGCCACACTGCTGTGGGCGGCGGCCGCCGAACCCCATCGGTTCCACCACCTCGTGTTGACCACCCCACCGACCGCCGGGCAGGTCCGGGCCGCACACGTTGCCGCCTACCGGGCAGGCGCCGACCTCATCGAACGCATTGGGCTGGCCGCCTACGAAGCAGCTTCCGCAGGGCCCCCGCCTGCGGTGTTGTCGGGTCTTGCCGACGCCCGAACTCCGATCGCTGTGCCCGAATCCCTGCTGCCATCGGTCCTGCGGGGCGCCGCGCGGTCGGATCTGCCGGCGGACGTGGAGCTGCGTGCACTGCGTATACCCACCCTGGTCCTCGCGTGGTCAGGAGACCCTGGCCATCCACTGTCCACCGCACGTCGGTTGGCAACCGTCATCCCGGGCGCGCGATTGTGCATCGCCGACACCCCGGGTCAGCTCCGCGAGTGGCCGCAAGGGGTCGCAGACTTCCTGGACGGGTGAGTCTGCCGCTCGGTTGAAGTTGAAAGTTCGGGTACCCGAACTCTAAGGTGAGAGGATGCGAACTCGGTCCAGGGTAGTGCGGGTGACCTCGGTGTTCGTCATCGCCCTGAGCGTGTTGGCCCTCAGTGCATGTGTCGGCAAACGCGAGCGCAACGACGGTCGGCTGACAGTGCTGACCACGTTCACGGTGCTCCAGGACATCGTCGCCAACATCGCGGGGCCAGAAGTCCGGGTGGAGTCGGTGACCAAGGCCGGCGCGGAGATCCACGGCTACGAACCGACACCGGGCGACCTGCGACGGGCCGCGGAAGCGGACCTCATCATCGACAACGGCCTGCACCTGGAAGCCTGGTTCGAGCAGTTCGTCGACCGGCTCGACGTGGAACACGTGGTCGCCAGCAAGGGAGTCCAGCCCATCCCGATTAGCGACGACGCCGGAGCCGGTACCGCGAACCCCCACGCCTGGATGTCTCCCTTGAACGTCCAGACGTACGCCGACAACATCGCATCGGCACTCGCCGAACTCGATCCCGACCATGCTTCCGAGTACCGCCAGAATGCCGTCACCTACAAGGCGCAGTTGCAAGAGGTCCACGACCGGATGGTCTCCGAATTGGCCAAGCTGCCACCGCAGAGCAGAGCGCTGGTCAGCTGCGAAGGCGCTTTCTCATACCTCGCCCGCGACACCGGTATGCAGGAGAAATACGTATGGCCTGTGAACGCAGAACAGCAGGGCACATCGAAGCAATTGCAGTCCACGATCGACTTCGTGCGCGCGAACAACATCCGCGCGGTGTTCTGCGAGTCCACCGTGAGTGACTCTGTGATGCGCCAGGTCGAGCGCGCCACCGACGCCGACTTCGGGGGCGTTCTCTACGTCGACTCGCTGTCCGAATCCGATGGCCCGGTGCCGACGTATCTCGACCTCATCCGCCACGATTCCGACACGATCGTCAACGCACTGACCCGAGGTGGATCTCAATGACCACACTTCCTTCCCAGCCTCAGCCGGGCCGAACCCCTCACGACGAGACCCCCGCCATCGCGATCAACGGGGTCAGCGTGTTCTACGGCGACGTACACGCCCTCGACAACGTCTCCATCAACATTGCGCCGGGGCGCATCTGCGGACTGATCGGGATGAACGGTTCGGGCAAGTCGACACTGTTCAAAACCATCATGGGGCTGGTGAAACCCGACTCCGGATCGGTCGAGATCGCCGGAGGTACACCGGCAGAGGCGCGCAGCAACGGTCTCATCTCCTACGTCCCGCAGTCCGAGGACGTCGACTGGACGTTCCCCATCTCGGTCCGCGAAGTCGCGATGACCGGGCGGTACGGCCGTCAGGGATTCACCCGCAGGCCACGTCGAGCCGACAAAGAAGCGGTCGACCACGCCCTCGCCCAGGTCGAGCTGACCGAGTTGGCCGGCCGTCAGATCGGGCGACTCTCCGGTGGACAACGCAAGCGGGCATTCGTCGCCCGTGGTATCGCCCAAGAGGCGGACGTCCTGCTGCTCGACGAACCCTTCGCAGGCGTCGACAAGAAGTCGGAGGCCACGATCATCGCCCTCCTGACGTCCCTGGCCTCACAGGGCAAGACGATCCTCATCTCCACCCACGACCTCGGCTCGCTCGAGACCTTCTGCGACGAGGCGGTACTGCTGATGCGCACGGTCCTGATGCACGACGAGCCCGACGTCGTACTACGGCCGGAGAGCCTTGCCCTGGCCTTCGGTATGGATGTGCTGGGACGGGGAGTGCGGTCATGATCATCGACTGGTGGCTCGATCCTCTTGCCGAGGACTTCATGGTGAACATGCTTCTCGCGACCACGGTCGCGGCCGCGGTGTGCGCCATGATCAGTTGCTGGATCGTTCTGATCGGCTGGTCGCTGATGGGTGATGCCGTGTCCCACGCGGTTCTGCCCGGCGTGGTGCTCGCGTACATCTTCGGCGCGCCGTTTGCGGTGGGTGCGTTGATCTTCGGCCTCGGTGCCGTCCTGCTGATCGGCGTGGTCCGCGACACCAGCCGGGTCAAAGAAGACGCCGCGATCGGCATCGTCTTCAGCACACTGTTCGCCCTGGGCCTGGTGCTCATCTCGATCACGCCGAGTCAGACCGACCTCAACCACATCCTTTTCGGCAACGTTCTCGGGGTCTCGCAATCAGACCTGTGGCAGATCCTCGGACTGGCCGTGGTCGCCGTGGTGGTCCTGACGCTCAAACGACGAGACCTCACCCTGTTTGCCTTCGACCCCACCCACGCTCACGCGATCGGTTTGTCACCTCGTCGCCTCGGCGCGCTGCTGCTCGGACTGCTGGCTCTCACATGTGTTGTGGCGCTGCAGATCGTCGGCGTTGTTCTGGTGGTCGCGATGCTGATCATCCCGGGTGCGTCCGCTTACCTGCTCACCGATCGCTTCAACCGGATGCTGATCATCGCACCGATCTTGGCCTGTTCCTGCGCAGTCCTGGGGATCTACTATGCGTACTACCTGGACGTGGCACCCGGCGCGATGGTGGTACTCGCCCAGGGACTGGCGTTTGCGGTCATCTATCTGTTCGCACCTCGCCAGGGCGTGTTGATCAAGGCGATCAACCGGGCGCAGCGACGACGCTCCACGGCTCTCGCGGCGTCCTGACGCAGGGCCGGCCCTTCAGGGCCGTCCTGATCGGCGAGAGGATGGCGAGTGATGGGGCTGTACGCGGAGGCTTTTGCGCAGAGTGTGGACGACCCGGACGAGTTCTGGCTTCACGCGGCCAAAGCTGTCGATTGGTACACCGCCCCAACCGTCGCTCTCGGCCGACGGGGTGAGACGCAGTACCAGTGGTTTCCCGGAGCAACCCTCAACACGAGTTTCAACGCGCTGGATCGGCATGTGGACGCCGGCCACGGCGATCGGCCGGCCCTGACCTGGGATTCGGCGATGACCGGTGTCTCACGCACCTTCTCCTACTCCGACCTGCTGGCCGAGGTCTCCACATTCGCAGGCGCCCTGCGTGAGCGAGGTGTCACCGCCGGTGACCGCGTCATCATCTACATGCCGATGATCCCGGAGGCCGCCATCGCCATGCTGGCCTGCGCACGGATCGGCGCCGTGCACTCGGTGGTGTTCGGTGGGTTCGCCGGAAAGGAACTCGCCACCCGCATCGACGACGCCCGCCCGGTTGCGCTCATCACCGCTTCGGGTGGACTCGAGCCGGGGCGCACCGTGGAGTACCTGCCGATGGTGACCACAGCACTCGAGCTGTCCGATCACCCACCCAGCACGGTGATCGTCAAGAATCGCGAGCAGGTCACCGGGAGCGCGGCAGACCACGACGGCTGGTTCGACTGGGATGATCTGATTGCCGAAGCGCCTGCCGCAGAACCTGTTCCGGTCGCGGCCACCGACCCGCTCTACATCCTTTACACCTCCGGGACCACCGGCAAACCCAAGGGCGTCGTCCGCGACAACGGTGGCCACGCCGTGGCACTGACGTGGTCGATGCGCAACATCTACGACATCGCCCCCGGCGACGTGTGGTGGACGGCATCCGATGTCGGCTGGGTGGTGGGCCATTCGTACATCGTCTACGGCCCGCTCCTCGCGGGCGCCACGTCCGTGATGTACGAGGGCAAACCGGTCGGCACCCCGGACGCGGGCGCTTATTGGCGGGTCATCGACGACTACGGCGTGCGGGCGCTGTTCACCGCCCCCACTGCCATCCGCGCCGTCCGAAAGCAGGATCCGGAGGCGAAACTGATTGCGCAGTATGACATCTCATCGCTTCGGACACTCTTCGCCGCCGGCGAACGACTCGATCCGGACACATACGAGTGGTCGACGAAGGTGCTCGGCGTCCCGGTGGTCGACCACTGGTGGCAGACCGAGACCGGCTGGGCGATCGCGGCCAATCTCCGTGGCCTCGAACCCATGCCACTCAAGGCCGGGTCGCCCACCGTGCCGGTGCCGGGCTTCCGGGTGCAGGTTGTCGACGCCGAAGGAAAAATTGTTCCGGCAGGCGGTGAAGGCAACATCGTCATCGAACTCCCACTTCCGCCCGGAACTCTTACCGGCCTGTGGAATGACGAAGCGCGCTACCACGATTCGTATCTCAAGGCATTCCCCGGTTTCTACCTGACCGGCGACTCGGGATACATCGACTCCGACGGCTATGTGTTTGTCCTCGGACGTTCCGACGACGTGATCAATGTCGCCGGCCACCGGCTGTCCACGGGGAGTATCGAGGCCGTGGTCGCGGCACATCCGGCGGTCGCCGAATGTGCGGTGATCGGCATACAGGACGAACTCAAGGGTCAGCGGCCCAGCGGATATGTGGTTCTCAAAGAAGGGGTCGACATCGATCCGGAGAGTCTCCGTTCCGAACTGGTCGCCATGGTGCGCGAGCAGATCGGCGCAGTCGCGACCTTCCGCGATGTCACCGTCGTCAATGCGCTCCCCAAGACGAGGTCGGGCAAGATCCTGCGCAAGACGATGCGTCAGATCGCCGACCACGAATCCTTCACGGTGCCATCGACAATCGAGGACCCGGCGGTTCTCGAGGCACTGAAGAGCCAACTCGAATGATCGTGGTCACGGGACGTGTCGGTGGCCACCCGTAGATTTGCACCATGCCATTCGCCGACGAACTCCTGGGCGCCTCCGCGGTCGAGGGCCTGACGACGTGCCTGATGCTCGCCGGCTACGACACCGCCCGCACGTCGGCAACCGTCAACGAGTTCGACGGCATGGCGCTCAAGAATCGATCAGATCTCGTCCGTGATGCCCTGATCGGCGATCTGCCCGAGCCGTTCACCGAGTTCGTCGGCGCGGTGAACAAACTCATCGACCAGCCGGGCTGCACCGGGTGGATGGTCTGGCCGATCACCGAAGCAGTGGCCTTGCGTGCCACCGCGCAACGGACAACCAGAGCCTTCGACACCGGCCTGGCGTTGCTCGCCGAGCTCACTCCCCGACTCACATCCGAGTTCGCTCTGCGCACCATGCTTCTGGCCGATCTCGACCGCACCCTTGCCGCGGCGCGCGCCTGGGCGGAATCACCGGACCACCACGTGCGGCGGCTCGCGAGCGAAGGAACCCGGCATTACCTGCCGTGGGCACGCCGGATACCCGATTTACTTAGGCATCCAGAGGCAACCCTCCCGATCGTCGATGCGCTCTACCGCGATCCCAGCGAGTACGTTCGACGGTCCGTGGCCAATCACGTCAACGACCTCAGCCGGCACCACCCCGACCTGGTGGTCTCTACTGCGGCACGCTGGCAGAGTGCACCCGACGCCAACACCGGCAGGCTGGTGCGGCACGCGTTGCGGACGCTGGTGAAGAAGGGCGACCCTGACGCGCTGGCGCTGCTGGGCTTCGATGCGCCGACCGGTCTCGACCTCACCGAGTTGATCGTCGACCCAACCGTGGACACCGGGGACAAACTGGCGTTCGCGGTAACTCTGGCGCATTCCGGCGAGTCACCGGTGAACGTGGTCGTCGACTACAGCATCGGATTCCGCAAGGCCAACGGCGCCATCACCCACAAGGTGTTCAAGTTGGCCACGAAGACGATGAGACCGGGTGAACACCTACGTTTGAGCAAGTCACATTCGTTTGTCCCCGTCACCACCCGCCGGTACCACCCCGGCCGCCATGAACTGGCCGTGCAGGTGAACGGCCGGCGCATGGGTGAGGCCGAATTCGATCTTCTCGGCGCGGTAGATCCCACTGTCTTGCGCTGACCATAGTCAGGCCGTACCTTCTGACTATGCTTACTAGTAGTCAGTCGGCCGCGCCGGCGACCGGCAGCGACAACACCCGGTGGTTTGCGCTGGCAGCGGTGTGCTTCGGCATGATGCTCACGTTCCTGAACATCACGGCCACCATTTCGGCCGTTCCCGCGATCCAATCCGATCTCGCTGCCGACAGTGCCACGATGGTGTGGATCCCGAGCATCTTCGCGTTGGTGGTGGCCAGCCTGGTGCTTTCTGCGGGCACCGTCGGTGATGTCATCGGCAGACGAACCGCGTTCATCGCCGGCTCTGCGATCATGTCGCTCGGCAGCCTCTCATCGTTCCTCTCGCACAGCAGCGGCATGATCCTTGCCGCTCAGGCGATCACCGGTGTGGGAGCCGCGCTGGTACTGCCCAACAGTCTGGCCATCATCAGCAACGGCTTCCCCGACCCGAAGGAGCGGACCGAGGCGATCAGCGTCTGGGCTGCTTGCTCCGGCCTTGGCCTCGCCATCGGACCCCTGTCAGCCGGAGCGGTCCTCGGGGCATTCTCATGGAATGCCGTCTACCTCGTCAACGCCATCGCCGCCCTCGTCGTCGTGGTCATCGCCCCGATTGTTGTGCCACGCAGCAAAATTCAAGGAGCCAGACTCGACGTTCCCGGCCTTCTGTCCGCCACCACAGCCATCGCCGCGCTCACCTACTGGGTCATCGACGGTTCACACAGCGGCTTCACGTCCACCCACGCGATCATCGCAATCATCGTATTTGCCTGCGCCTTGGCCTTTTTCATCTTCTATGAGCGCTCGACGAACGCCCCGATGCTTGATCTGCGCCTCTTTCGGTCAGCGTCCTTCTCCACCGTCATGGTGGTCAGCGCGACGGTGCTCTTCGGCTTCACCGGACTGTCCCTGATCTCCGTGTTGTTTCTCGAAAGGATAGGAAAGCTGAGCGCCTGGACCACCGGGCTGCATCTGCTCGCTCTGATGGGCACCTACGTTGTCGTCAGTGCGATCGCGCCACGGTTGTTGCCGCGCATCGGATTCAAGGTCATGCTCACAACCGGGCTGATCATCACAGCGCTCGGATCATTACTGCTGCTGCGAGTCCATCCGCACGAGGGTTGGACAAACCTGACCGTGGCACTGGTGGTCCTGGGAGTCGGCTTCGGTTCTCTGATCGCGCCGGCCACCGCTGCCGCCATGAACAGTGTGGCGCCCGCTCAGGCAGGGATGGCCAGCGGCACGGTCAACATGTTCCGCCAGCTCGGTGGCGTACTCGGCACAAGCGTGCTCGGGTCGATACTCACCTCGCAGCTCGCTTCCGGTCTGCTGACCCGCCCCGCCGACGAAGCGTTTGAGTCGGCATTCCACACCTGCGCACTGGTGGCTGCCGCAGTCTTTGTCACCGTGGCCATCCCGACCTCCGTCTTCGTCCGAAGCAGGCCCTCACATGGGTGACCCACTTGCATCCGCAGAGTGGGGTGAGCCCCGATCCCGGACCGTCACGTGGCACGACCCGTCGAAACCCGCTGCCGTATCGCAAACGATGGCCGGGTTGGACTATCTTCAGGCCCTGGCGGCCGGGACGATCCCCGCACCGCCCATCGTCGGTCTGATCGACGCCCAGCTGGCATCGGTGGACTCGGGCACAGCCGTATTCACCCTCGAGCCCAACGAATCTCACTTCAACCCGATCGGCGCAGTGCACGGCGGCATCATCTGCACACTGCTCGATTCGGCTGCGGGGTGCGCCGTGCACACCACCTTGCCGCGCGGCACCGGGTACACTTCCATCGAGATCAAGGTGAACTTCATGCGTGGGGTGACACTCGACTCGGGCCGGCTCACAGCGCGTGGCTGGGTGAAGAAACCGGGGCGGCGGGTTGCCTTCGCCGAAGCAGAGATCACCGATGAGAGCGGCAAGACTGTCGCGACCGCATCGAGCGCACTGCTCGTCTTCGACATACCGTCCTGACCACACGATCGCGAGCAATCGGACCACGCCCCGCTCGCGGACGATAGGCTGAGACAACCTGACGACGGGAGACTCCATGGCCATCGTGCCCGACACCAAGAACTGGACGTGGGTGCTCGAACGTCCTTGTCTCGACTGTGGATTCGACCCCTCCGAGATAGCTTTCCGGGATATCCCGGAACTGATCAGAGCCAACGCCGCCCAATGGCCTCCGGCCCTGGCCGGGTCTGATCCCCACCGGAGACCGGACGACTCCACATGGTCGCCGCTCGAGTACGCCGCCCACGTCCGAGATGTGTTCATCAAGTTCGACGAGCGTCTCGAGGCGATGCTCTCGCACGACAATCCGGCGTTCGAGAATTGGGATCAGGACGCCACCGCAGTTGCCGAACGCTACAACGACCAGGATCCGGCCGCGGTGTCCCACGAATTGACCGCGGGCGCCGCCCGACTCGCGGACGCGTTCGCCAACGTCCCCGATGAAGCGCTCAGCCGACGCGGCCGCCGCAGTGACGGCAGCGAGTTCACCGTGGACTCGCTCGCGCTCTACTTCATACACGACCCGGTTCACCACTTGTACGATGTGACGGGCACCCGCTTCCACAGCTCGTCGTGAGACCTCGAATCACCCTTGTCCGCAGCGACTTCCGTTCAGTGAGACTGCGCAGCACCTGTGCGCTGGGTCACTGCATCATTGCGGTATGCGCTCTCGGCTCAGCTCCTGCGTCTCGCGAACCGTCGGTGACTGGATGATGTCCACCGTGGCGGTCACCTACATCAGTGACGGTCAGGGCACCGGACGGTGGTTCACTTCTTCACCTTGGACAGAGGTCACCGAGCTGCGGTTGTCGGCGGATACTGTCAGCACTCTGCTGCAGATGAGGAGCCCTGTCATCGTCGCCGGCCGATGTGGTTCATCCCCAACGTGATTGACCACCGTCGAGTGGAATGGTTGCTCCGGTGAGATACCCGGCATCTGGCCCCACCAGGAAGACGATGGCCCGGCCGATGTCGCTCTCGGGGTCACCTACACGACCGAGCGGGATACCCGCCACAAACGCAGCTGCTTCTTCGGGATTCTTCTCCATCCACCGGTCGAGGGCGGGCGACGCGGCGTGCGGGGCGACCGACAGGACTCTGATTCCGTCACCACCCCACTCGCATGCTGCCGCCCGCGTGAGCGACCGCATGCCTTCTTTGATCGACCCGTAGGCGCCGTAATTGCTTGCATCCCAGCGCACTGCCGCTGAGGTCACGAGATTGATGATGACGCCGCCGCCACGTGCCTTCATGTGGGGATGGCACAGCTGCATCATCCGTAGGGTCGCGAGCGGCCCGGTGGCAAACGACCGTTCGTAGTCCTCGTCGACGATCGACAGGATCGGGCCCGGCTTGCAGTCGTTGGCGTTGTTCACCAGGATGTCGACCGACCCGAGAGCGGCCACCGTGCCATCGACCGCGCGCGCGATGTCCTCGCGATCGCTCACGTCGCAGACGATCGGTTCAGCACGCGCGCGCAGATCGGTCAGCATCGCACAGGTGTCGAGCAGCTTCGACTCCGTTCGGCCGGCCACTGCGATCGCAGCGCCCTCCTTGGCCAAGGCGAGCGCGATGCCCTGCCCGATCCCCTGACCTGCTCCGGTCATGAGTGCCACCTTGCCGTCGAGTGTTCCCATGCTGCACTTCCTTTCAAGGTTCTGTCAGATCTGATCACGTGCTGCGCGGGCACGGGCGGGAGATCTCACGGGCCAGGACGGTAATGGCCGAGGTCTGCCGGCGGTGCTGTACTCCCGTTCACCGAGACCCTGCTCAGATCCCGGTGGGCGGGACTGCGACCAACCGCGACCACCACAACACCTAGCGTCCGTGTCAGGCGCCGCAGAGCGCACCGACTGGGAAGGGATGCTGATGGATCCGCGCACCGACTGGGACTTCTCAGGCAGAAGTGTTGTCGTGACGGGCGGCACCAAAGGCATCGGATTTGTCGTGGCAACGGCGTTCCTGGAGGCCGGTGCCGACGTGATGGTCTGTGGTCGGTACACCCCCGCCACGCTGCCGCACCACGCCGGCCGAACGGCATCGTTCCGCGCCACCGATGTCCGGGATCCCTCGGATGCAGTCGGCTTGATCGACGACACCGTCGCGGCACACGGTGGGCTCGACGTGCTGGTGAACAATGCCGGCGGCTCCCCCGATGCCGATGCCGCCACCGTCTCGCCGCGATTTGTCGAGAAAATCCTCGCACTCAATCTCCTCGGGCCCTTTTACGCCGCCCAAGCCGCGAACTCGGTGATGCAAGCCAATCCCGAGGGCGGTTCCATCATCAACATCGGCAGTGTCTCGGCCCACGACCCCCAGCCGGGCACTGCCGCGTACAGCGCCGCCAAGGCCGGCCTGCTCGTCCTGACCAAAGCCCTGGCTCTGGAATGGGCGCCGGCCGTTCGCATCAATCACGTCACCACGGGTCTCATTCGCACCGAGAGCGCGGCCTCGGTATACGGCGACGACGGCGGGGCAGCCGTCATCAACACACTCCCGATGGGCCGGATGGCCGTCCCCGACGACGTCGCCAACGCCTGCCTGTTCCTCGCGAGCCGATGGGCGTCCTACGTCAACGGTGCAGACCTCGCCGTCCACGGCGGTGGTGAGTACCCCGCTCGGTATGTCGCCACCCACAGCCGTGTCCGCGACCGCTCGGTGACACTGGAAGGCGTGCGCTGACCGCCATGCGTATCGGGATCACATCACCCATCGTCGTCCAGCACCCGGCCGCCGCATCCGCATGGGAGCGTGACGCCGGGCCCGCAGAGCTGATCCGTATCGCCCAGACGGCCGATCGACTGGGCTACCACCACCTCACGTGCAGCGAGCATGTCGCTGTCCCCATCGACGTCGCCGCCGAACGTGGGGGTACCTACTGGGACCCGCTCGCCACCTTCGGTTTCGTTGCGGCGCACACGTCTCGGATCAAACTCGCCACCCAGGTGCTGGTCCTCGGCTATCACCATCCCCTCGAGATCGCCAAGCGGTACGGCACCCTCGATCTGGTCAGCGGCGGCCGCCTCGTGCTGGGCCTCGGCGTGGGCAGCTTGCGCGAAGAGTTCGACGCACTCGGTGCAGACTTCGCCGGCCGGGGTCGCATCGCCGACGACGCCCTCGCCGCGCTGCGTGCTTCGCTCTCTCGTCCAAACCCCGTCTACCACGGCCCTCATTACAACTTCGGCAATGTTGTCGTCGAGCCCCACGCAGTACAGCCGCACGTTCCGATGTGGATCGGCGGACGCACTCCCCGTTCTCTTCGCCGCGCCGTCACGCTCGGAGACGGATGGGTTCCGTTCGGCCTGCCGCTGCTGGACCTCGAGCAGCTCCTCGAGACCGCCGAACTGCCCCACGACTTCACAGTGGTCCTCCCCGCGAGTCACATCGACCCGCTCGGCAACCGGTCGGGTGCCCTCAGATCGCTGGAGCGGCGCAGGGCGATTGGGGCCACCATCGTGAGCGTCAGTATCTCGGCCACCAGCGTGTCCCATTACTGCGACCAGCTCGACGCGTTGCACGAGGCCTGCACCGAGCTCGACATCGACTTCACTTCGGAGGACAGACCATGAAACTGCAGGGAAAGACGGCGATTGTCACGGGCGGCGCGGGCGGGATCGGCAGCGCTGTCACCCGCGTGTTCGTCGAGCAGGGCGCAGGCGTCCTGTTCGTCGACATCGACGACAAGCGCGGGCACGAATTGGAACGCGACCTCGGCCCGTCAGCACGATTCCTGAATGTGGACATCTCGAAACCACAAGCTGCGGTGACCATTCGCGACACCGCCGTGTCGCATTTCGGTTCGGTCGACATCTTGGTCAACAACGCCCATGCGTCGCGCCAGGCGTTGCTGGTCGACCACACCGCCGAGATGTTCGAGTTGTCCTTCAACACCGGGTTCTACCCGACGGTGCATCTCATGCAGGCCTGCTACGAACAGCTGAAGGCTGCGTCGGGTTCGGTGATCAACTTCGCTTCCGGGTCGGGCCTGGAAGGGATGCCGACCCAGACGTCCTATGCCGCAGCCAAAGAAGCCATTCGGGGCGTGAGCCGGGTCGCCGCCAACGAGTGGGCGGCCGACGGCATCCGCGTGAACGTGATCTGTCCGTTTGCGGCCACCGAGGGTGTCATGGCCTGGCAGAAGGCCTTCCCCGAGCGGGCCGCCGAATCGGCTGCCAAGGTGCCCCTCGGACGTATCGGGGACCCTGAGACCGATATCGCACCCATCGTCGTCTTTCTTGCTTCCGAGGATTCCAAGTACATGACCGGGCAGACTCTGATGGCAGACGGCGGCATCATCAAACTGCGGTAGGTCTGCAAACCACTGCGTCAGCTCTCGAACAACAAGGAGTCAGCACATGACAGAGCGTTTCGACGGACAGGTCGCCCTGATCACCGGCGGCGCCCGCGGCCAGGGCCGTAGCCACGCCATCGCCTTCGCCGAACGCGGCGCAGACATCGTGGTGTGTGACAGATGTGAAGACAGTCCTTCGGTCGCCTACCCGCTGGCCACCGAAGCAGACCTCGACGAGACCGTGCGTCTTGTGAAAGCCGCCGGACGACAGTGCATTGCGGTCAAAGCCGACACTGCCGATCGCCCGGCGATGGACGCTCTGGTCGGCCGGGCCGAAGCAGAACTGGGACGGATCGACATCGCAGTGGCCAACGCCGGCGTCTCGGTCGCCGCGCCCGTCCAGTCGATGACCGAGCAGCAATGGTCAGAAGTCATCTCGTCCAACCTCACCGGTGTCTTCAACACCGTCGGCGCAGTCTCACCGGGAATGATCAAGCGCGGTTACGGTCGAATCGTGACGATCTCCTCCATGCTCGGCCGAGCGGGGAACGTCAGCATGGTCGGCTACGCCGCGTCCAAGTGGGGCGTCATCGGCCTGACGAAGAGCGCTGCCCTCGATCTCGCATCGCATGGCATCACTGTGAATGCAATTGCCCCGGGCAACATCTCGACTCCGATGATTCACAACGACGCCCTGTACGCGATGATGCGGCCCGATCTCGACCATCCGACCGACAAGGACGTCGAACCCGTCTTCGCATCACTGCACGCCCAGCCGGTGCCGTGGCTCGATGCCGACGAGATCACCCGGGTGGTGCTGTTCCTCACCGACAAGGCCAGTGCGCACATCAGCGGTACGGTCATTCCGGTCGACGCCGGGAATGCGGCACGCGTCACCGGGTGAGGTAGAGCTCTATCAGAACTCGATGGTCAGGTGCTCGCTGAGCGGGCGGGCCTGGCAGGCCAGGATGTAGCCGTCCGCAATGTCCTCATCATCGAGGACCGACGTATCACCCATGTCGACCTCGCCGTCGACAAGAGTGCATGCACAGGAACCACATTCGCCTTCGCGGCACGAGTACGGCACATCCAGTCCCTTGGACAGCAGAACATCGACAAGCGTGGCCGACCGCGGCCAGCTCAGCTCGTGCGCTTCACCGTCGAGACTCACCGATACCGTCGGCGCATCGCCGTGTTCACCATCGGACAGATCCGGCACCTCCACCTCGGCAAAGGGATCGCCGGACAGTGACGTGAAGACCTCGGCGTGCACCCGGCCCCGGGGGAGGCCCGATCGCGCGGTTGCCTTGTGCACCATGTCCATGAACGGTTTGGGACCGCACATGAACACCCGGTGGTTCCCGAATGCCGAGCAAAGGGGCACAAGCTGGTCGACGGTCGGCCGACCCTGCACACTCTCCAGCCAGTGCAGCACCAGCAACCTGTCGGCGAACCGGGTTGCGAGGTCGTGGAGCTCTTGCCGGAAGATGATCGAACTCTCGTTCCGATTCGCATAGAGCAGAACAACTTTGCCGGCGCCCCCGCTCAGCGCGGTCTTGAGAATGGAGATCACCGGCGTCACCCCACTGCCCGCGGCGAACAGCAGCAAGTCGTCGTCCAGATTCGCCGGGGTGAAGACGCCGGACGGGGGCAGCACTTCGAGGACATCACCGACGTTGACGTTGTCGCACAGCCAGTGCGATCCGTATCCACCGTCGGTGCGCTTGACGGTGACCTTCGGTCGGTCGTCGGTCAGCGGCGAACTGGCCAGTGAATAGCACCGGGCAACCGACCCCGTCCGGTCGCTGGGGATACGCAGGGTGAGGAATTGCCCCGGCTTGTATCTGAAGTCGCCGCTGCGGTCGGCGGGCACGTCGAACACCAGCGACCGCGCTTCGGCCGTCTCCTCGACGACGGCAGCCACGGTCACCATCACTGACCGCGAATTATGTTGAGATACAGCAGTTGTCATCGCCGGTGTAGCCTCTCCCTGCGTGGACACGACTCGCCGAAACTAGATGAACGGGCGCTTCGGTGCGCCGCCGCTCCCGCTCAACGGGACGCGCTCGGTGCCCCTGTCGTGGCGGCAAACGACACCCTGCCTCCGGAGATCGCCGGCCGTCCGTTCTTGACGAGTTCGAACGTGAGATCCGAGTCATCGCCCCACGCCCGTAACACCGGGGACTCGCCGGGATGGAGCGCCGCTGCGAATCGGCCGTCGAGACTCACCAGGTCTGCCGGATGTGCGCCGGTCAGACGGGCGCATTCCAGCGCTCCGGCGGCCAGGGTGCACAGTCCGTGCATGATCGGCCGCGGCTGACCGATTCGCTCCGACGCGTCGGGGTCGATGTGGATGTGGTGCCGGTCGCCGGTGAGTCGATAGAGTGCCGCTTGGTTCTCACGCGTGTGCAAGACGGATTCGAAAGCCGGATCGCCCTGCACATCAACCGGTCTCGCCGGCCCTCGCTCGCCACCGAAACCTCCTGCGCCCGGTGCGAACAACGACCACGTCGCGATGCAGTACTCACTGCGGACCTCGACCTCGAAGACCGCTGCGGCGCCCTTGTCCCACACATTGCCGACCGACGCCGACAGTGTCACGTCGCCGCTGCGTGGCAAAGGTGCCATTACCGTCAGCTGTTGTGACCCATGCAGTGCCGTGCGGGTGTCGAACGCACCCCGCGACCCGAGCTCGTCCGGGGCCCACTGCGCGAGGGTGAGGGCGAACGTGGGCAGCACCCTCAGCTGGTCCTCGAACACCAGGTCCAGCTCGGTTGCTTTCGCGCCCACGGCCAACGCGTAGATGATCGCATCGCGTTCGTCGTAGGACACGGTGCGTGTACCGAGGTCGACGCCTCGCCACCGGCCCGCGTTCTCCCAGCTCTTCACTACGCCACCCCGAGGATGAGGCCGCTGGTCGGAACTGCGGTGCCTGCGGTGACGATGATGTTCTCGGCCGTGTCGGGCTGATTGGTCGACGTTCCCCGGATGAGACGGACCGCTTCGGCTATGCCGTTGACGCCGTGTAGGTACGCCTCACCGATCTGTCCGCCGTGAGTGTTGGAGGGCAACAGTCCACCGACCTCCAGGTTGCCGTCGGCGATGAAGTCTTTCGCTTCGCCCCGGGCGCAGAACCCGAGCTCTTCGAGTTGAGGTAACACCAGAGGCGTGAAGTGGTCGTAGAGGATCGCAGCGTCGATGTCCTCGGGCCCCAGCCCACTCTGGGCGTAGAGCTGGCGGCCCACCAGACCCATCTCCGGAATGCCGGTGATGTCGGGACGGTAGTAGCTGGTCATCATGTGCTGGTCCCTGCCGCTGCCCTGTGCCGCGCCTTTGATGAGCGCCGGCTTGTTGTCGAGGGTCGCGGCCCGCTCGGCCGAGACGATGACGAGTGCCTGGCCCCCATCGGTTTCCTGACAGCAATCCAGCAGATGTAGGGGTTCGGCGATCCAGCGCGAGTTCTGATGGTCGTCGAGTGTGATCGGCCGGCGGTAGAACCACGCCTCGGGGTTGTTCGCCGCGTGCTTGCGGGCCACCACCGCAACCCTCCCGAAATCCTCGCTGGTGGCGCCGTGTTCATGCATGTACCGCCGAGCGAACATCGCGACCCACTGCGCCGGCGTCGACAGTCCCTGAGGTGTCATCCACGCGTAGGCGGCGCGGTCTGCGGTGCTGTCCATCGGGCGATCGTGTTGGCCCAGCCCGTACCGGACGCCTGATCGCTCGTTGAAAGCGCGATAACAGACCACCACGTCCGCGACGCCGGTGGTCACGGCCATCGCGGCCTGCTGTACGGTCGCGCACGCCGCTCCTCCGCCATATCCGATGCGGGAGAAGAACTTCAACTCACCGAGTCCGCAGTTGCGGGCCACGAGCACCTCTCCGTTCGTCTCGGCGGTATATGTCGAGACGCCGTCGACCTCGGATGGGTCGATGCCCGCGTCGGACAGAGCGGCCACGATCGCCTCACACGCGAGCTGCAGTTCGCTTCGGCCCGAGTCCTTGGAGAACTCGGTGGCCCCGATCCCGACGATGGCCGCCGACCCGGACAGTGGGCTGGACATCACCTGCCTCCTTTCATGACGGTGACCGTCACAGTGCCGGTGACATGCGCGCCGATACTGTTGACACCGCGGACGTGGACCGACACCACGCCGTTGTAGTTCGCGATCACCTTCCCGGCGAGGGTCATGGTGTCGCCGGGGTAGTTGGGCGCACCAAGCCGTATCGCGACCTTGCGCAGCGATGCACCGGGGCCCGCCCAGTCGGTGATGAACCGCCCGACAAGACCATTGGTCGTGAGGATGTTCATGAACACGTCTGGGGATCCACGCTCGACTGCCAGCGCCGGATCATGGTGAACATCTTGGTAGTCGCGGCTCGCGATGGCCGTCGCCACGATCATCGTGCGCGTGATCGGGACAACGAGTTCGGGCAGTTCGTGACCCACCGCCACATCGGTGATCACGAGGCCGCGCCCAGCGCAAGCTGCGCTCCGAGCCGCGCGAGGTCGGCACTCGACCCACCCAGTGATGCGGCGATCTGCTTGCCCCACAGCAGATGCCGATGCACCGGGTAGTCGGTGTCGACCCCTATTCCGCCATGGACGTGCTGGGTTCGGTGCACCACACGTTGACCAGCGTCGGTTGCCCACCACTTGGCGACGAGCACGGCCGTACCCGGAGCAGCTCCGTTCGTCAGCATCCAGGCCGCCTGCCACAATGTGACACGCATGGCCTCGAGATCTATGTAGCAGTCCGCCAACTGGTGGCTCACCGCCTGGAACGTCGCCAGCGGACGACCGAACTGTTCGCGGCCGTTCAGATAGGTCACCGCCTGTTCGACGGCCCCGGCACCCACTCCGACTTGCAGTGCGGCCAGGGCGACCTCGACCCGATCGACGAGCCAGTTGACCGCATCGCCTCCCGCCAGCAGCTGTGCCGGCGCGGCGTCGAAGGTCATGTTGGCAGCGATCGCGCGGGTGGTCGTCTCGTTGTTCTGCACGTGCACCGCGGGATCGGCCGGGTCGACCAGGAAGAGACCCGTTCCTGCTGCGGTCACGGCCGAGACCACAACGCCGGCGGCGACGTGCGCTGACGGCACAACCGCTTTGGTGCCGTGCAACGTCCACGACCCGGTCGCGTCCTCGCGGGCACTCATCGTCGGCTCGGTCGGATCGTGGGGTCCGAACTCCTCGATGCCGACGGTGAGGAAGATTTCGCCGGCGGCGGCCGGGGCCACGAACATCCGTTGCTGCTCCGCAGTGCCGAATTGTGCGATGGCCGCAGCGGCGAGCGCCGTTTCCCAGAGCGGAACCGGTGCCACGCATCGTCCCTGCTGTTCAAGCACCACGCAGAGTTCAATGAAACCCATGGCGCCGCCACCGAATTCGTCGGGCAGGGCGATTCCCACCAGTCCTGCCTGTGCCAGCTCTCGCCAGAGGTCGCGGTCAATCCGCTCGTCGGAGGCCTCGACTGCCTTGACACGGTCGATGCCGGACCTCTGCGCGAAGATGTTCGCAGCCAGGTCACCGATCGCGGTTTGCGCTTCGTTGAAGGTGAAGTCCATCAGTTCTCCTCGGGTACAGACGGCCGGAACGCGGGAAGCGTCAGGTCCGGATCGGCGTCGATCCACTCCAGCTCCACCGGCATGTCGATGGTCACTTCGTCCGGGGCCACTCCGACCATGTTGGCGATCAGCCGGGTGCCCTCTTCCAGTTCGATCACCGCAACGATCAGCGGGTAGTCGAAGGCATCGATCTTCGGGTGGTGGTTCACCACAAAGCTGTACACAGTGCCCTTGCCGGACGCATCGATGGTGTCCCACTCCAGTGACCGGCACTGCCCGCACATGGGCCCGGTCGGGTGACGCAGCGTGAGGCAGTTGGAACAACGCTGGATCACCAGACGGTGCGCTCTGGCGGCTTCGAACCAGAAAGCGTTGTCCTGGTTGAGCGCCGGTCGAGGACGTGGCGGTCGTGGTTTCTGCTTCTCCGCGGGCCGGAACCGCAATGTTCGCCACCGCTGTGTGGCAACAACCTCGCCGTCCTCGTCGCGGTAGGTCTTGAGCGTGGTCACGAAATGTCCGACACCCAGACCGGTTTTCTTCTCCGGGGAGATCGATTCGATCACCTCGGTGACATTGATCCGCGTTCCGGGTCGGAGTTCGGTGAAGTACTCCTGCTCGGAATCTGTTGCCACCACGGAGGTGAAGCCCGCATCGGCGAGAACGCCGAGCAGCTGGGTGGCAGTATCCGAGGCCGCGCCTCCGGTAATCGTTGCCCCGTAGCCCCGCATCGTCCATGCCTGAACCATGGTCGCAGGGGCGATGATTCCGGCACGTCCGGTGTCGCGAGCGGCCGCGTCATCGAGGTAGATCGGGTTGGTGTCTCCCATCGCCTCCACCCAATGACGGATCATGGGGACGTTCACCGGGTCCTGTGCCCACGTGGTCGGGACGAGTTCGCGCCCGACGAACTCGTCGAGCACTCGGGTTTCGATCATTTCGCCCGTCCGAGTTTCGCGGTCCCCAGGCCGATGGTCGCAACCATGTCGCGGAGCACCTCGTTCACGCCTCCGCCGAACGTGTTGACAACGCCTTGGCGGGAAATCTGCTCGATCTGTCCCGCCAGGATGGCACCCGGGTTGTCGGGGCGGATTCTTCCTGCCGCACCGAGGATGCCCAGCAGCGTGCGGTACACGTCGACGTGGGTTTCGGTGCCGAAGACCTTTGCCGATCCAGCGTCTGCCCCGGAGAGGGTATCGGTGGCGACCGCGGCCGTCATCTTCCAGTTCATCAACCGCATCGCCACGAGCTTGGCGTGGGTGCGCGCGAATTCTTGCTGTACCCAGGGAATCTCGATGGCACCAGACTCCCGCGCCCAGTCGATCACCTGGGCCCACAGTCCTTCGGTGCGTCCACCGAGGGCCGCCAGTCCGATCCGCTCGTGGTTGAGCTGCGCGGTGATCAGGCTCCAGCCGCCGTTGAGATTCCCCACCAGCGCATCCTCACCGACCCGGATTCCGCTGTAGTAGGTCGAGGTGACCATCAGTCCCCCGACCGTCGGGATCGGTGACCACGAGAAGCCGGCGTCGTCGGTGGGGATGATGAGGATCGAAATACCCTTGTGCTTGGGCGCTTCGGGGTCGGTCCGACAAGCCAGCCACACGTAGTCGGCGGTGTTGGCACCGGAGGTGAAGATCTTGTTGCCATCCACCACCCACTCGTCGCCGTCGCGCACTGCCCGGGTCTTGAGGGACGCGAGGTCGGTGCCCGCGTCGGGTTCGGTGTATCCGATCGCGAAAACGATGTCTCCCGAGAGGATTCCGGGGAGGTACCGCGCCTTTTGCTCTTCGGTTCCGTACTTCTGCAGCGTCGGCCCCACGGTGTTGACCGTGACAAACGGGAACGGCAATCCCGCGCGCTGAACTTCGTCGAAGAAGACGAACTGATCCTCGATCGACCGGCCCTGGCCACCGAACTCCGTCGGCCAGCCGATGCCCAGCCAGCCGTCCCGTCCGAGCATCTTGACGATCTCCCGGAATCTCGGACCGCCCACACCTTGTTCTCCGGCAGCGCGGCGCTCGTCTTCGGGGAGCAGCGTGGAGAAGTAGGCGCGCAATTCCCTCCTGAGCTGCTGCTGCTCAGGCGATTCGGTCAGATCCATCGTGGTTCTCCTCGAGAATTTCAGGGGCACAAGGTCGAGTCGGGGCGTGGAGTCAGAGGAAGCGAGCGCGACCGTGGCCGCGGAAGTCCTGCTCGAGCGCTCGGCGATCGGCGTCGGTCATCAGCGTGTACCGGGGCGTTCCTCGACCCACCCAGTGGAACACCGGCTCCTCACACCGCCAGCCCTCGGACTGCAGTGCACGCTTGAGCACCTTGTTCGACCCGGTGACCGGGAGGTCGGTCGACACCCGGACGAACCGGGGTGCCGCCTTGGTTCCGAGATCTGCTTGCGCCGCGAGGTATTCGGCAAACTCATCGGGGTCGAAGTCGGCCAGGTCGGCCACTTCGACGGCTGCCATCACCTGGTCACCGGATCGGGGGTCCGGGACTGCGAACACACCGGTGGCAATCACCTTGGGGTGGCGACGCAGGATGTGCTCGATCATCAGGGCAGAGGTGTTCTCCCCGTCCACCCGAATCCAGTCCCCTTTGCGGCCGGCGAAGTAAAGGAATCCGGCTTCGTCGACATATCCCAGGTCGCCAGTCCAGTACCAGCCGTGGCGGATTCGCTCGGCGACCGCCGATTCGTTCTTGTAGTAGCCCTCGAATCGCGCGGCACCTGCCTTGTCGATCATCTCCCCGATGGCAACATCGGGGTTGACGACATGGCCGTGCTCGTCCAGCACCGCGCGTGGACACTCCTGCAGTGTCTCCGGGTCGACGATGACAACGTTGTCGTTGGCCGGCCGACCCAGCGCTCCGGCGGGCGCATCGGGATCGAGCTTCACCGAGCCTGCGCCCTCGCTCGAGCCGTATGCCTCGTACAGCTTCGCCCCGAAACGGCGGACGAACTCGGCCTTGTCACCGGGGGACGCCTCCGTCCCGAACCCGTGGGTCAGCGTGTTCACATGGTCATCGGGCGATTCCTCGGTGGACATCAGGTAACCGAGCGCCTTGCCCACGTACGTGAAATACGTTGCCCCGTAATATCGAACGTCCGACATGAAGCCCGAGGCCGTGAACTTCGGCACCAGGGCCACCGTGGCACCCTGAGACAGGGCCGGTGCCCACAGACCCATCAACGCGTTGCCGTGGAACAGCGGCATGCAGCAATAGCAGACGTCGTCCCTGTCGATGTCGTACTTCGCGCAGTTCGAGTAGGCCAGCCGGGTGATCCGACCCTGGCTGCACCGCACGGCTTTTGACATGCCGGTGGTGCCCGAGGTGAACAGCAGCAGAAACAGCGTGGTGGCGTCGACATCCTCTGCCACGGAGGGTTCGGTGGCGTGCTCGGACACCGTGTTGATGTACGAATCGGCGTCGACCATGACAAATCTGCCGTCGGTGAGGCCCAGGTCGAGGCCCGCGAGCTTCTCCCGTCCTTTGTGGTCTGTGACGATGAGCTGGCAGTCGACGTAGCGGACCTCGGCCTCGAGTTCTCGGCCTCGGCGGGTCGGGTTGATGCCGACGATGGTGGCCCCGGTCAACGCCGCTGCACCCAGCCAGAACACGAACTCGGGAGTGTTCTCCAGCAGGACCCCGATGTGGAAGGGACCGGGCCGTCGCAGCGACTGCGCCAGCGCGCCGCGTGCCGCGCTCTCCCGCACCACCTCATCCCAGGTCCAGTCCCGGGCGCGGGTACGCAGCCCGAGGTGCTGGTCGCCTACCCGCTCCATCAGCATCCGGGCGACGTCAGGGTGGTGGGTTGTCGCTGAGGATGCCGCCGAGCCGGCGTCGGTGGTGGTCGGGTTCAAGACATCAGTCCTCATCGTGGACGCAGCACACAGTGTGTGCCGCCGTAGATCGCCGTCATGCATTTGTTGTTGTGATTACACAGGCCCGGCGAGTGGGTGTCAGCGGAAATCCGGTTCACGAGGTCGGGCTCACGGAGCAGCGCCCTGGCGACGGCCACGAACTGGAAGCCCTCCCTCATCGCGAGGTCCATGGTTTCGCGGCCGGTGATCCCACCGAGCAGGACCAGGGGCATCTTCACGGCTTCGCGGATGTGCCGGGCGTCGTCGAGGAGATAGGCGTCCTTGTACGGGTACTCCTTCAGGAAGTGTTTGCCCACCAGCTGGATTCCCAATTTGGTCGGCTGTGGCATCACGGCGGCGAAGTCGCGCAGAGGCGCGTCACCCTTGAACAGATACATCGGGTTGAGCAGTGAACTGCCCGCGGTGAGTTCGAGCGCGTCCAGGGATCCGTCTTGCTCGAGCCACTGCGCAACCTGGATGGCTTCGTCGACCCAGAATCCACCGGGCACACCGTCGTCCATGTTCAGTTTGGCCAGGATCGCGATCCTGTCGCCGACGGCGTCGCGCACCGCACGAGCGACCTCACGGGCGAAACGCGCCCGGTTCTTCAGGGACCCGCCATAGTCGTCTTTGCGCTTGTTCACCCGTGGACTCAGGAATGAGCTGACCAGGTAGTTGTGACCGAAATGGAGCTCGACGGCGTCGAAACCGGTCTCGATGGCGCGGCGTGCGGCATCCGCGTGTGCCTCAACGATCCGTGTGATGTCCGCCGTGGAGGCCGGTTTCGAGAAGTTCTGTGTGGTCATCCGGAAGGCGCGGGAAGGCCCTAGAGCAGGTGTACCAAGGTATTTCGAGCCTGCCACCGGGCCGGCGTGACCGATCTGAGCAGACACCGCCGAACCTTCGTCGTGGATGGCATCGGTGAGCTTGCGCAGACCTGGCATGGCCTCATCGCGCCAGTAGATCTGGGCGGGCGAGGTCCGGCCCTCGTACGACACCGCGCAGTAAGCAACGGTTGTCATCCCGACGCCACCTGCGGCCGGACGGCGATGGAATTCGATCAATTCGTCGGTGACAAGCCCTTTGGGGGTCAGACCCTCAAAGGTGGCGGCCTTGATGACCCGGTTACGTAGGGAGATCGGCCCCAATTTTGCCGGTGCAAGCGGATCGGCGTGCACCGGGGGAAACCCGAGTTCTGTGGTCATGATGATATTCCTCCAGCTGCGAGACTGGGCCGAACCGTATCGCCGCCCACCGATACCGAACAGGCAAGTCTCGGTGAGTGGTAACGGTCACCATGAATACGTGGCGCCATGACATTTTGTGACCAGAATCCCAGTCCCGATGAGCAGCCCGAGCGTGGCGAGCACAGCAGTACTACCGAAAGGCCTCCGCATGACTGCGTCCACCGATCTCCAGCAGCATCTTGATCAGGTGATGGCCCGCCTGGTCGGCCCGGGAGGGCCGTTCGAGCTGGTCGACGAGGAGGTCCTCGGTGCCAGCATGTCGGTGATGAAACACCGCAGGCGCGCCGTGGCCGAACTGCTCCCGTTGTCGGCGACATGGGGGACAAAGGATTACCTCGTCACCACCGACCGACGGATCTCCTACGCCGACCATCTGGCTGCAGTTGCCGCCCTGGCAGCTGGGTTCGCCGAGAGGTACGGGGTGGGCAAGGGCGACCGCGTCGCAATCCTGGCGGCGAACACCCCGGAGTGGGTCATGACCTTCTGGGCCACACAGTCGCTCGGGGCCATCACCGTTGGCCTCAACGGCTGGTGGGTGCCTCGCGAGGTCATCTATGGAGTCGAGCACAGCAGACCGAAGGTACTGGTGGTCGACGCCAAAAGGGCTGCCGCCCTGCCGGAACTGCCGGACACCGTCACCGTCCTGACCATGGAAGACGACCTCCCCGCGCTGATCGCGGAGTTCAGCGGCGCCGACCTCCCGACCGTCGACATCGACGAAGACGACCCATCGGTGATCCTCTACACCAGCGGTACCAGTGGACGCCCGAAGGGCGCTCTGCACTCACAGCGCAACCTCCTGGCGGTCGTGGACTACCAACGGTTCGCCGAAGCGTTCACGGCCGAGCTACGCGGACAGACTCCTGACCCGTCTGCGCCCAGCTCTGCACGCCACCTGCTGACCTCGCCGCTGTTCCATATCGCGAGTCTGCACAATCTCGTGGTCCCGCGCCTGGCGACCGGCGGCACGGTCGTGATGAATCAGGGTGCCTTCGACGCCGACACCGTGCTCGGGCTCATCGAACGTGAACGGGTCACCAATTGGGGTGCCGTGCCCACCATGGCCACCCGGCTCCTCGAGCACGACAACGTAGAGAAGTACGACCTCTCGTCCCTGGCGTCGTTTGCATTGGCTTCGGCGCCGTCATCGGTGGCGTTCAAAGAACGCTTGCAGGAGAAGTTCCCCTTCGCTCGCGGCGCGCTGGTCGACAGCTACGGCCTCACCGAGTGCAGCACTGCCATCGCCGTCGCGACCCCAGCCGACATCGAAGCCTTCCCCGGGACACTCGGAAGGCCGATCATCACCGTCAGCATGGAGATCCGCGATGCGTCAGGAGACCCGGTGCCCGACGGGACCGAGGGAGAGGTCTGCGTGCGCAGCCCGTTCGTGATGCTCGGCTACTGGGAAGACGAGCAGGCCACAGCAGCCGCCATCGCCCCAGGGCGCTGGCTTCGCACAGGCGATTTCGGCTTGATCGACAACGGCAGGCTGCGGCTCACCGGCCGCCGGTCGGACCTGATCCTGCGCGGCGGCGAGAATGTCTACCCGACAGAGATCGAGCAGTGTCTCGACGAACATCCGGACGTGGCCGAATGCGCCGTGGTTGGCGTACCGCATCCGGACCTCGGCCAGGAGGTGGCCGCAGTGGTGGTGACCCGCCCTGGATCCACCACCACCGAGGACGGATTACGCGCCTTCGCAGCCGAACGACTCTCGTACTACAAGGTCCCGACGCAGTGGCGGATCACCGACCAGCCGTTGCCGCGCAACGCAACCGGGAAGATGATGCGTAGGCAGATCGCGTTGTGAGTTCTCCGGCGCCGGTGGTCAACCGCCGGCGCCGGACCTCGCGGGTCCAGATGCACACAAGATGCCCCGCAACGTCACATCCGGCCGGACGACCCCGACTTGTGTGCAACCAGGCTCTCTCAGAGGGCAGCGCCTAGTCGACTGCCGGCGCCCACTGCACACCGTTGATGTGCGCACCGCCGTCGACGAACAGTGTGTTTCCGGTCAGGTACCGGCTGGCGTCGCCGGCCAGGAACACCGCAACGGGTCCGATGTCCTCGAGCGGGTCACCGATTCGGCCCATCGGATTGGCTGAAGCCATCGCCGAAGCCATCTGCGGATTCCCATCAGCCATGCGCCGATATGCCTCACTCTGGGCACCGGGGCAGATGACGTTGCAGCACACCTGTTTTGGCGCCCACTCGCGGGCGGCGGTGCGGGTCAGGGTGCGCAGTGCCTCTTTGGCTGCGTTGTACTGCACCGAGTACATGTGCGCGTTCACTCCGTTGAGGGAGCACAGATTGATGACCCGCCCGGCACCGTGCCGCTGCAATTCGGGCAGCGCAGCCTTCATCGCCCAGAATGCCGCCATCACGGCCATGTCGAAACCGCCACGCATCTGGTCGTCGGTCATGTTCTCCAGCCGCGCGTAACCCGACCCTCGCCAAGCGTTGTTGACCAGGACGTCGAGCCTGCCGAAACGGCGCACAGCGGCGTCGACCATTCCGACGACCTGCGCCTTGTCTGTGACGTCGGTGGACACGAATTCCGCCTCCGCACCCCACTCGTCCCGCAACCACGCCGCGGTGGCTTCACCTGCCGTGCGGTCGATCTCGGCAACCATCACCGATGCACCCTCGCGTGCGAGCGCCCCGGCGACACCCTTGCCGATCCCCATACCGGCGCCGGTGACCACGCCACCCTTCCGTTCAGTGTGGCCATGACACACCCCTTCATCGGCCCGCACCTATCGAGGGCGCGGCACCGTCTTGTCGATGAACAGTGCCTCGACCGAGACACATACGGTGCCGTCGGCAGTGCGAATGTCGCCGACGGTATTGATCTTGATCCCCTCTTCGGCGACCATCCGGCCGCTCACGCTCAGCGGTTCGAACAGAGGCGTAGGACGGTGGTAGCGGACGTTGAGTTGTGCTGTGGCACCGCTACGGCCCGCCCAGGCATTCGCCACACCGAGGGTGTGGTCGAGAAGCATTGCTGCCACGCCGCCATGAAGGTGTCCGGGTGGTCCCTGGTATGGAAAAGTCAGTGTCACTTCACCTTCTACTGAACCGTCCTTGCGGCCGGCCAGTGTCAGCGGCGGCGCAATCGCATTCTCTGGTCCGGTGACCGGGTCGTGACGGGTGACGCCCTCGCCGTGCCACATGTCGATCAGCCGCTCGGCGATCTCCGGCGAGTGTTCCTCGAGGTGCTCGGCGATGTTGTCCAGCTCCTCGGCGACCCGTTGCAGATTGGCATTCGTCCGGTCCGTGCGCAACAGGGCGTCCACGACCCGACGCGCCGCAGCCGTGGCGCGGTCGACGGGCCGGTCCTGAGGCGCCGAGGTGAGCACGGTTCCGTCAGGCGCATTACCGACGGTGGGGTGAAGGGTCATCGGATCTCCATGTGGGCGTGTGTCAATACCGCCTGACCATCACGGTCCGGGCAGGCAGCGTGCAGGATGAGCCGGTTGTCCTCGCGCCACACCGATGTCTCGATGGCCTCACCGGGATAGATCGAACCGGCGAAGCGCGCCGAAAAAGTCTCTACGGCATCGGCATCACCGCCGAGGATGTCATCGACGACGGCCTTACAGACCACACCGTAGGATGCCAGGCCGTGCAGGATGGGCCGATCGAAACCGGCGTGCGCGGCGAAATCCGGATCCGCGTGCAGCGGGTTCATGTCGCCGCTGAGACGGTAGACGAGGGCTTGTCGGGCGGTGGTCTGCGACCTGAGGACCTTGTCCGGCGCACGGTCCGGGGCGACTGCGGACGTCTCGGGGGCCGCGGGGCCTCCGAATCCTCCCTCACCCCTGGCCCAGATCTGCATCCCGCTGGTCCACAACGGGTTCCCGTCCACGTCGCGGCCGCCTGCTCCAAGACGATGACCGCCGCCTTGCCCTTGTCCCAAACATCCGCGACGCGGGAGGACAGTACCCCTGACCCCGAAGCGGGGATGGGGCCGTGCATCGTGAGCGACTGACCGCCGTGCAGGATCTTGCGGAGATCGATGTCGATTCCCGGCAGGTTCATCCCGGGCGGTGCGATGTCCCCCGCCGAAACACCCTGTCCCGCAACCATGGCGAACGTAGGGAGCACGCTGATGTTCTTCTCGTACACCCAGCGCAATTCCGCCGGATCGACGGGATCGGCGCCCGCACCGATCCCGAGGTGATACAGCAACACGTCCCGCTCGGTCCAGGACACCTCTCGAACGGAGGGCTCAGCGGCCAGTGCTGCGAGTCGATCGATAGCCACGGTCAGGGCTCCTTTGTGGTGCGAACGGGTTGCCTCACTGGCCGGGCGCGGGGTCGCGAGGTAGGCGGAGGATCCGCTCACCGATGATGTTCAGCTGGACGTTGGTGGTACCACCGGCGATGGACAGACACTGCGAGTTCAGGAACTGCTGCGTGGGCGACCACCGGTCCTGTTCTCCGAGTAGCGCATCAGGCCCGGTCCACTCCATCGCCACCTCCCAGATCTGCTGGATGTGCTCGACGCCCAGCAGCTTGGCGATGGACGACTCGGCTCCGGGTTGTCCTCCGGCGAGCGAGCGCAGTGTGGTCCGGAGCGCCATCAAGCCGCCAGACTGTGCGTCGCACAGCACTTTTCCGAGAACGGTCAGCTGCTCGTCGTCGAGACCACCGGGCAACGACGCGGCCAGGTTCAGCAGCGTTTCCCCACCCGATCCCAACGACGAGTCGTTCGACAGTGAGACCCGTTCGTTCGCCAGTGTGGTGCGCGCGAGCTTCCAGCCTTCGCCGGGCTCGCCGACGAGGCAGTCGTCGGGGACGAACACGTCGTCGAGGAACACTTCGTTGAACAGTGACTCGCCGGTGATCTCGCGCAGTGGCCTGATGTCGAGGCCAGGACTGTTCTGGATGTCGACCAGGAAGTACGACAAACCTTTGTGTTTCGCGGCGTCGCCGTCCGTGCGGGCCAGGCAGATGCCCCAGTGGGCGTCGCGCGCACCGGACGTCCACACCTTTTGTCCCTGCAGTCTCCAGCCGCCGTCGACCTTGGTGGCCTTGGTGCTCAGCCCGGCAAGGTCCGATCCGGCCCCTGGTTCGGAGAACAGCTGACACCAGACGATGTCGCCCCGTAGAGACGGCGGCACGAAGCGCTGCAGTTGCTGGTCGTCTCCATGGGCGATCAGCGTCGGGACCACCCAGTTGCCGATGATCATGTCGTGCGGCTCCAGAGCCGCCGCGCGCAATTCCTCGGCGATGACCAACTGCGTCACCGCGTCGGCCCCCTTACCCCATGGCTCGGCGAAATGCGGTGCGGTATAACCTCTGTCGGCCAGGTAGCTTGCTCGCTCACTCGTGTCCAGCGACGTGGCGTCGGCCAGCTCTGACCGGATGTCGGCACGGATAGCCTCGGCCTCCGCAGGCAAGTCGATGCCGAGTACCCGACGGACCCCATCGATCGTCAGGCTCGCCACCCGTCGTCGCCAGATGGCGGTGGATCCGAGCAGGATCCGGAGGGATTGGGCGCGTCGCATGTACAGGTGAGCGTCGTGTTCCCAGGTGTACCCGATGCCGCCGAGGATCTGGATGCAGTCCTTGGTGACGGTGAAGGCCGCCTCCGGGGCCACGGCCCCTGCGACAGCGGAGGCCAACGACGCCTCGGATCGGTTTGTCGGCGGCTCCATCGCGCGGGCGGCGTCCCACGCGGTCACCCGGGCCTGCTCGGTGGAGGCGAGCATCCGCGCGGCCTTGTGCTTGACACCCTGGAACTGACCGATGGTCCGGCCGAATTGCTGTCGTACCCGGGCATATTCAGCCGCGGTGTTGGTGGCCCAGCCGGCCAGACCTGCGGCTTCTGCAGAGAACAGTGTCGACGCGAGGTCGAGTACCCGCTGCGGATCGAGATCGAGGACGTCTTCGGGGTCGAGTTCCACGTTCTCGGCCTCGATCTGCGCATTTCGTCGCACGAGATCGTGACTGGGCAGTTCTGTCACCGATACTTGGTCGCGGCGAACCACCACAAACGCACGGTCGCCGTTGTCGTCGGCGGCCACCAAGAACAGGTCTGCAACCTGACCACCGAGAACGTGACCAGATCTTCCGGCCAGTGTCACGGTGTCGCCGTCGCGGATCAGCCGCAGTGAGCCTGGTTGCAGCGCAACGCTAGCCATCATGGAACCGTCGGCAAGAGATGCCAGATCGGCGGTACGTCCGGCCTCGTGGAGAACCGCCGACACGATGACGGTCGGCAAGAACGGCCCGGGCACCATCGATCGACCGAGCTCTTCGGTGACAATGGCCAGTTCCACGAATCCGGCTCCCGCTCCGCCGAATTCTTCCGGCAGGTGCAGTCCCAGCATGCCGAGTTCCGCCAGCGAGTTCCAAAAGACGGGCCGATCTTCGGATTTGGCTTCGACGGCATCGCGTATCACCGCGGGCGTGGCGTGGCGTTCCGCCCACCCCCGCACCGAATCGCGCAGGTCGCGGTGGTCGTCGCTGAGTTCAATTCCCATATTGGTTCAAATTCCTGTCGTGCGCGGTGTCCGCCGGGCATCCGGCGAGTTGTCAGATGCGTTCGATGATGGTGGCGGTCGAGAGCGCTCCGCCGGCGCACATCGTGATCAGCGCGGTGGACTTGTTGCTGCGTTCGAGTTCATGCAGCGCGGTGGTGATCAACCGCGATCCGGTGGATCCGACCGGATGGCCCAGCGCGATGGCTCCGCCGTTCACGTTGACCTTGGCCATGTCGACTTCGTGCACCTGCGCCCACGAGAGCACCACCGAGGCGAAGGCCTCGTTGATCTCGACGATGTCGATGTCGCCCAACGACATTCCCGACTTCTCGAGTACGGCCCGGGTGGAGTCGACCGGTCCATCAAGGTGGTAGTACGGATCGGCGCCGACCATGGTGGACGCGACGATCCGGGCCCGTGGCCGCAGACCCGACCGGGCCGCCTTGTCCTCGCTCACCAGCATCACGGCTGCGGCGCCGTCGCTGACCTGAGACGAGTTGCCCGCGGTGTGCATGCCGTTCTCGATGACCGGCTTGAGTGCCGCAAGCCCTTCGGCGGTGGTCTCGCGCAGGCCACCATCGTGGGTGACCGTGGCGATCTCGCCGCTCGGGGTGCCTTGCTTGTCGACGACGGGCGCCTCGACCGGCACGATCTCCCGCTCGAATCGGCCCTCGGCCCAGGCGGCGGCTGCGCGCTGTTGCGAGAGGAGGCCGAGTGCGTCGACATCCCCGCGTTTGATGCCACGTCGTTCGGCGATGCGCTCGGCCGAGGTGAACTGATCCCGCATGTCGATTGCCCAGTCATCGGGGTACGGGTTGCCCGTTTCGGGAGTGTTGGCCTGCCCGAGGAAGACCCGACTCATCACCTCGACGCCACAGGCGATCCCCGCGTCGATCTGGCCGGAGGCGATCAGTCCGGCGACGATGTGGACGGCCTGCTGCGAGGAGCTGCACGCGCAATCGATCGTGGTCGCGGCCGTGGTGTACGGCAGGCCGGCGTGCAGCCACGCCTGACGGGTGACGTTGTTGGACTGTTCCCCGGCCTGGGTGACGCAGCCGCCGACCAACTGGCCGATGTCGCCGGCGGGCAGGCCGGTCCGGTCGAGTACCGCCTGCTGAGCTGCGCCCAGCAAGACGGCCGGGTGCACCCCCGACAACGCTCCCCGGCGTCGGCCGATCGGCGTGCGGGCTGCTTCCACGATGACAACGTTGCTCATTCTGGCTCCTTCGACTGGCCTGAGCCGAACGAGCGGCGTCAGATTTCTAGAATGTATTCTAGTTCCGACGATTCAGCAATGCGCACAATCGCCTGCATTCCTGGAGAGCCCCCTACCGCGGCGCGCGGCGAGCAAGAATGTATTTCAGTACAAGTTCGTGGACAACCGCGTCAGCAGGAGGTCGCACGCGGTACGAATGTCCGACTCGGCATCCGGGATGGAGATGCGGCCGTTGAGGCACGACTGGATGACGCCCAGCCAGAGCTGCATCATCAACCGGACCGCGGTGGAATCGTCCTCGGACGGATTCTCGATGCCCGCGGCCTCGAGCAGGATCTGGTGGAACACGCGGTCCACCTTCCCCGCGTCCGGCACGGTGGCGGCGTTGGCCGTGCTGTTCGACTGGATCATCGCAGTGGAGAGCGCGGGGCGGCGAAGCAGCGCACGGGTCGCTCGGACCAGTACCTCGTAGATCGCATCCGGACCCTGACCCGCGGGTGGTCGCCTGTCGAGGTTGTCCCTGATCTGATCGATCTGCTCCACCATGACGGCGACGAACAGATGTGTCTTGGACGGAAAGTACCGGTAGAGCGTGCCGATCGCGACACCCGCACGCTTGGCCACCTCGTGCATCTGAACCCGCGCCAGCTCTTTCTCGGTCGCGAGTTCGGCCGCGGCCTCCAGCATCCGCACATGACGGGCCCGCTGATCGTCGGAACTGGGTTCCGCCGCGTCCCTCGCCTCGCCAATTCTCGGCAACGTCCATCTCCCGTCGTGCGACACCAACATCATGTGGTGACTGACTCTCTCATCACCGTAGGAAATTGCGCACTTTTCCCGGTGAGTGGGACCTGCGGAGCAATGCCCCGCGTATTGGGATTGCGTGAAAACGAACGACAGACCCGATGGAGGCAATGACGATGCAGGACTGGACCATCCGATGCGACGTACTGGTCGTCGGTTCCGGCGGCGGCGCCCTGACCGGCGCATACACGGCGGCGGCACAGGGCCTCGACACGGTCGTCCTGGAGAAGACCAGCCTGTTCGGTGGCACATCTGCCTATTCGGGCGCGCTGTGTGGCTGCCGGCAACGGCCGTGCAGGAACGGGCCCGGATCGGCGACACCCCAGAGAAGGCGCGCACCTATCTGCGCGCCGTGGTCGGAGACAACGACGTCGATCGCCAGGAGGCCTACCTGGCCACCGCTCCGACCCTCGTCGACTTCCTCGAGAGCGACCCGAACATCGAGTTCGAATGGCGGGCTTTCCCCGACTACTACCGCGCCCCGGGCAGGATGGACGCCGGCCGGGCGATCAATCCCCTCGATCTGCCCAGCGCCGAGATCGGCGACCTACGTGAATTGATCCGGCCCGAACCCGATGTCGATCGGGCCGGCCGATCACATCCCGACGAAACCCTGATCGGTGGACGTGCACTCATCGGCCGTTTGCTCCTGGCGTTGCGAGGGACCGGCCACGCCGATCTCCGTACCGGCACCGCGGCCCGCCGACTCATCGTCGACGATGGACGGGTCGTCGGGGTCGAGGCCGTCACCGCGACCGGCGAGACCTTCTCCATCCGCGCCGACCGCGGCGTCCTCCTCGCTGCCGGCGGCATCGAGAGCAATGCGGAATTGCGAGCGGCCAACGGCACACCCGGCCGCGCCGCATGGACGATGGGCCCCAACGGTGCCAACACGGGTGACCTCATCCGGGCGGCAGTGGATGCGGGCGCCGACACCGCCCTTCTCGACGAGGCGTGGTGGTGCCCGGGCGTCGAGATGCCGGACGGCTCCGGCGCTTTCATGGTCTGCGTCCGCGGCGGCATCTTGGTCGACGGATCGGGCGAACGGTACCTCAACGAGTCACTCCCCTACGACCAATTCGGTCGGGCCATGATCGCCCGGGGCGCCGACTCCGCCATCCCCTCGTATTTCGTCTTCGACTCCGCCGAAGGTGGCCCGGTGCTGCCGGCCATCTCGATCCCCCAGGCATCGGCCGCAGAACATCTCGACGCCGGCACCTGGGTCCAGGCGGACACGATCGAGGCGCTCGCAGACAAGATCGGCGTTCCCTCCGGCACGCTGCGCCGCACGGTCGAGCAGTTCAACGGCTACGCCAAGGCCGGGGTCGACGAGCAGTTCCGACGCGGCGAAGACCCCTACGACACGTTCTTCTGCCGACCGAGCAAGGCTGCAGAAGCACCCAACGCGGCCTTGCGGCCGATCTCCACCGGACCCTTCTATGCGGCCCGGATCATCCTCAGCGACCTCGGCACCAAGGGAGGTGTGCGAACCGATGTCGACGGCCGCGCGCTACGTCAGGATGGCACTGCCATCGACGGCCTCTACGCGGCCGGTAACACGAGTGCTTCACTCAGCGGCCGGTTCTATCCGGGACCCGGAGTACCTCTCGGGACCGCGATGGCGTTCGCCTATCGGGCCGTCCAGCACATGATCCGATAACCGATCCCACGCCGGCTTCAGACGAGATTGTCCTCGACGGGCAGCCCAAATGCGCCGCGGCCGTATAGGGCCAGTGCACGTTCTGGCTCGTTGGCGACGTGGACGCTGCCGGCATGGGCGTCCCGCCATGCTCGCTCGATGGGGTTGCCGCGGGTCAGCGAATTGCCTCCCGCGGTCTTGAACAGCAGGTCGATCGCCTCGAGCGCGCGCTCGGTGGCTCGCACCTGATCGCGGCGGGCCCGCAGTCGCATCCACATAGGCACATCCTCCCCCGGCGCGTGCGAGGTCCCACATGTCGCGGACGTTGCGATCCATCTGCAGTGTCGCGGCGTCGATCTCGGATGCAGCGCGGGCCACCGACACCTGGGCGACGTGGTCTTCGGCGAATCGTCCGCCGCCGAGACTGAGCCGCACCCGCTCACGCATCACGTTCACGTAGGATTCGTGAGACCCCGCGACCACACCCACGATCGGCGCCGCGATGGCGGAGGTGAAGATCGTGGCAAACGGCAGCCGGTACAGCGGACCTGAGTTGATCTTCTGGCCAGGGCCCCGCAGTTGGGCCGTCTCGTAGTTGCGGATCGTCCGGTATTCGGGCACAAAGGCTTTGGTCACGGTGATCTCGTTGCTCGCGGTGCCCCGCATTCCCACCACGTCCCAGACGTCCTGGACGGTGTAGTCGGCGCGTGGCACGAGCACGGTCATGAAGTCGACCGGCCGGCCCTCTGCCCCGAACTGCAGGGCACCGAGCAGCGCCCACGATGCATGGTCACATCCCGACGAGAACTTCCAGGTACCCGAGAGCTCGTATCCACCCTCCACCGGCAGCAATTGGCCCATCGGCGCGTAGGCCGACGACACGAGTTCGAGCCGGTTGTGGCCCCAGACGTCCTCCTGTGCGCGCTGGTCGAACAGGGCCAGGTGCCACGGGTGCACACCCAGTACCGACACGATCCAGCCCGTGGAACCACAGGCCCCCGAAATGGCGCGCACCACTTCGTAGAACTCGACCGGATCGATCTCCGATCCCCCATACCGCTTGGGCTGCAACATCCTCAGCACGCCGGTGTTCTGCAGATCCTCGATCACGTCGTCGGACACCCGACGTGTCTCGTCGACCACCCGCGCTTGGTCGGCGATGCCGGGCAGCAGGTCTCGGACCGAGTGCAGCGTCTCCTTTGTCATTTTCGAACCCCATCGATGCAGCGCAGTGGTTTCGCGATGGTAGGCCGACGGGCCCGGGCGCCGCATTGACCAGGTCTCGGTTAGTGAGACCTCCGCCGTGAATGTGGCCGTGGTCACCTAGCGTTCGGGTCACAACTGTTCTGCCGCAACTCCTCAAGGAAAGGACGGACGCATCGTGACCACCTCGCAGTCCGAAACAGGTGAGATCCGTGAGATCGACACGGGGGCCCCACCCACACGATTCGCCCGCGGCTGGCACTGCCTCGGCCTCTCCGAATCCTTCAAGGATGGTCGGCCCCATTCCGTCCAGGCATTTGGCACCAAACTCGTGGTATTCGCCGACAGCTCAGGGAAATTGGCCGTCCTCGACGGGTACTGCCGGCACATGGGTGGTGACCTGAGTCAGGGCACCATCAAGGGCGACGAGGTGGCGTGCCCGTTCCACGACTGGCGATGGGGCGCGGGCGGTCGGTGCAAGAAGATCCCGTACGCGCGCCGTGTGCCCCCGGTCGCGAAGACGCGCAGCTGGAAGGTGCTCGACCAGGACGGCATGCTGTTCGTCTGGAACGATCCCGAAGGCAAGCCACCGCCGGCAGATGTGACCATTCCCCGAATCGAGGGAGCGCTCAGCGATGAGTGGTCGGATTGGGTCTGGTACCAGGTCACCGTCGACACCAACTGCCGCGAGGTGGTCGACAACATCGTCGACATGGCCCACTTCTTCTACGTCCACTACTCGTTTCCCACCTACTTCAAGAACGTGTTCGAAGGGCATGTGGCCAGCCAGTTCATGCGTGGCGAGGCCCGTGAGGACATGCGTCCTCACGCCTCTGGACAACCGAAGATGCTCGGGAGTCGTTCGGATGCCACGTACTTCGGCCCCTCCTTCATGATCGACGACCTCGTGTACCAGTACGAGGACCATGACGTCGAGTCCATCCTGATCAACTGCCATTACCCGGTGAGTGCCAACCAGTTCGTGCTGCAGTACGGCATGATCGTCAAGAAATCCAAGCGGCTCGAAGGAGCCGCCGCAGACGAGATGGCCAAGAACTTCGGTGTGTTCATCGCCAAGGGCTTCGAGCAGGACATCGAGATCTGGAAGAACAAGACGCGCATCGAGAACCCGCTGCTGTGCGAGGAGGACGGTCCCGTCTACCAACTACGGCGCTGGTACGAGCAGTTCTATGTCGACGTCGCGGACGTGACACCGGAGATGACCGAACGCTTCGAGTTCGAACTCGACACCACCCGTCCGGTGGAGTCGTGGAAGAAGGAAGTGGAAGCCAACGTCGCCCGGAAGGCCATCGGTTCCGATGCAGCCATTGCAGTGCACTGAGTGTGGGGCAGCGGTTCTCGTCCAGAAGAACAGCTGGGAACACACCTCGGTGCAGTGGAACGACGATGCCCGCGCGGCATGCCGAGAACTCGCCGGTGGTGCTGCCCGCCGCGTGGGGGCGCCGTTGGAGCGATGCCAGACGCTGACCGACGTGATCGAGAACGCCGCCCGCTCCGGTTCCATCCCGGTGGCCGATGACACGCCGGTTCGGCCTCTGGCGCAATCACATTGACAGTCCGTTCCACACTTTCGTCCGCATCATCCCGAAGGAGTACGTCCTTGATCGACAGGAAACACTACGGTCCGTGGGCGGTGATCGCCGGCGGATCCGAAGGCGTCGGCGCATCGTTCGCCGATCTTCTGAGCACTGCCGGCCTCAATCTGGTGCTGATAGCCCGAAAACCCGGGCCTCTCGATGAGACCGCAGAGAGGGCGCGAAACAATGGGGTCGAGGTCCGGACGTTGGCACTCGACCTTCTCTCACCGGACGCGTTTGAGCAGATCCGGCGGGCCACCGACGACATCGAGGTGGGCCTGCTGATCTTCAACGCCGGGGCCAACAGCTACGGGCACGATTTCGTCACCGGCGACCTCGCCGGATTCCAGGGTGTCATCGACCTGAACATCACGTCTCAACTCGCCCTGTCCCACCACTTCGGGGCCAAGATGAAAGAACGTGGGCGTGGCGGCATCATGTTGCTCGGATCCCTCGCCGGCTACATGGGTTCAGAAGACCAGAGCATCTACGCCGCATCCAAGGCGTTCGGCCGTATCTTCGCCGAGAGTCTGTGGTTGGAGCTCGAGCCGTTCGACGTCCACGTGGTCGAGTTGGTGCTCGGGGTGACACGCACCCCGGCGATGATCCGGGCCGGGTTGAATTTCGATGTGCCCGGCATGAACGTTGCCGAGCCGGAAGATGTTGCCCGCGAGGGAATTGAGCATCTCACCGACGGCCCGGTATGGGTTGCCGGCGGCAACTACGAGGCCGCCCAGAAACGAAACGGCTTCCCCCGGGACAAACTCGTCAAGGGCGCGGCCGAGAGCATGCGCAACTTGCTCGGACGCCGCTGAATAACAACTGACAAAGCCTCCCGTTTCGGTCACATCCTCCGGTTGCAACTGGAGGAAATGAACGAAGCGGGAGGCTTTGTCTTGGTCGGACGCGGGCAGGTGGTCAGATGTCGACCGGTGGCGCAAAGGCGGCAAGGGGTTCGGAGCCCGACCAATCGTGGCCCCAGTAGCTGTCAGCGGTGATTTCCTCAGCGGTGTAATGGCTTTCGTCGACCAGCATGCCCTCGGTGCCGAACTCGAGGTCCCAGCCGCCGGGTGCGCGCACATAGAACGACACCATCTTGTCGTTCGTGTGGCGGCCCAGTGTCGAGGAGAGGCTGAACCCCAACTTGTTCACACGATCAAGGGCCTGCCCCACGGCGTCGAGTGTGTCGACCTCCACCATCAGGTGCACCATGCCGGGGTCCTGACTCGCCGGCGCCGGACACAGCGCGAGGCTGTGGTGACGCTGGTTGACGCCGAGGAACCGCACTCTCCGGGCCGGTGCGGGCGCGTCGGGACCGCCGAGGCGGATGGCGCCTCGCGGCAGGAAGCCGAGCACCTCGGTGTAGAAGGCGTACGTCTCGTCGAATGCCGACGTCGGGAGCACGGCGTGGCCGAGTCCCTCTGTGCCGGTGACAAATCGGCCGCCGTGTGGCGTGACCACCGGACTGTGGTCGAGCACCGGACCGAAGAAGATCTCCGTCCTGGTACCGGACGGGTCGTCGAACGCGATGACCTGTTCGGCATCGCGATACAGCGACTCTTCCTCGGACAACACGTCGACTGTGATGCCCGCCTTCTCGATCGCCTGGCGAACACGCTCGAGGGCGAACTGGTCACGCACCTCCCAGCCGATGGCCAGCGCCTTGTCCGACTCGCCGGGCAAGACGACGATGCGGGAACGACGCTCGTCGAGCCGCAGATAGAGACCGTCGGCTTCTGGACCCGAACCCGTCGACATGCCCAATCCGTCGACAGTCAGTTCGCGCCACCGGTCGACGTCGCGGGTCTGGACTCGCAGATATCCAAGTGCTCGTATGTCGGTCATGGGTGAACCTTTCGTGTCAGATCTAGATCATCGAGCGATGCGGGCCTTGCGGCTCGCCGCCCATCTGGGTGAGCGCCGAAGCATGGAAGATCGACCCCGGCACGTGGATTGCGTGCGCCAAGCCCGCGTGAGCGTCGCGCCAGAAACGCTGCATCGGGGTCTTCAGCTGTAGCGCACCGCCGCCCGACCGTGCAAAGACCTCGTCGACCGCCCGCACCACACGCCACGCAGCAGCGGTTTGAGTTCGCCTACCGATGGCACGCAGCTCGAACGAGACCTCCTGACCCTTTTCCGTCATGTCCCAGAATCGGTCGACCGTTTCGAGGACGGCTGCCCGTGATGCAGCGATCTCCGCTGCTGCCTCACCGATCGCGAACAGGACATATGGGTCTTCTTTGATCGCCGTCCCCGACACCGTGACCCGATCGCGCTGGGTGTTGATGTGACAAGCGAGAGCGCCTTCGGCGATGCCGATCAGCGACGACGTGATTCCGAGCGGAAAGATGCACGAGAACGGGAAGTTGTAGAGGGTCTGGGTGCGGCCGAACTCCTTGGCTGCGGTTCCGTCGAACACCTTGCCTGCCGCGAGAGTTCGATACGTGGGGATGAAGGCGTCTTTGACGATGAGGTCTTTGCTGCCGGTACCGCGCAGCCCCACGACATTCCAGCTGTCCGGGTCGATGTCGTAGTCCGAGCGCGGTAGCAACACGTGCAGGTTCTGCGGTGGCATGAGCCGATTGCCGTCTTTGTCTCCCACGGCGGCACCGATCATGATCCACCCGCAATGGTCGGTACCTGAGGAGAACGACCAGCGCCCGTTGAGGATGTAGCCGCCCTCTACAGGCTTCGCCACACCCATGGGGGCATAAGGGGATGCCATCCACATGTCGGGGTCATCACCCCAGATCTCCTCCTGCGCTTTGCGATCGAAGAAGGCGAGTTCCCACGGGTGCACACCGACGATGCCGCTCACCCAGCCGGCCGCGCCGTCGATGGCTCCGATACCCATTGCGGTCTCGGCGAACTCGCGAGGATGTGCCTCGAATCCGCCATATTCCTTCGGCTGCAGCATGCGGATGACCCCGGAGTCCCGCAATCGTTTTGCCGAGGTGTCCGACAGCCGCATGAGCTTGTCACCTTCCACGCCCTCGGCGCGGATTTCCTCGGCGAATTGCTGAATGTTGTCCAGAACCTGGCCCATGATGTTCTCGGCTTTCTATAGGTACCCGGCGAACGCCTAGGCAGAGGTTGTTTCCGCGAGACCGATCGCGATCTCGATCAGCTGGTCTTCTTGTCCCCCGACGAGCTTGCGGCGACCTGCCTCGATGAGGATCTCCGCGCCGGAGACCCCATAGCGTTCGCCCTGTTTGTCGGCGTGCTTGAGGAAACTCGAGTAGACGCCTGCGTATCCCATCGTCAGCGACATACGGTCCAGGAGGCACTCGCCGTCCATGATCGGCCGTACGACGTCCTCGGCGGCGTCGAACATCTTGAGGGTGTCGATACCCGTTCGGATGCCGAGCTTCTCGGTCACCGCGGCGAATGCCTCCACCGGGGTGTTGCCCGCCCCGGCCCCGAACCGGCGGGTGGAACCGTCGATCTGCAGCGCACCAGCCTTCACCGCGAGGACGGAGTTCGCAACGCCCAGTCCGAGGTTCTCGTGGCCGTGGAAACCGACCTGAGCGTCGTCCCCCAGCTCTGATACCAGTGCAGACACTCGATCGCTGACGTCGTCGAGCACCAGTGCGCCGGCTGAATCCACCACGTACACACACTGGCAACCCGCATCGGCCATGATCCGCGCCTGTTTCGCGAGCACCTCGGGAGGCTGACTGTGCGACATCATCAAGAACCCCACGGTCTCGAGCCCCAACTCACGCGCCAACCCGAAATGCTGAATCGACACATCGGCCTCGGTGCAATGGGTCGCGATACGACAGATCTGCGCACCGTTGTCCTGCGCCGCCCGGATGTCGTCCTTGATCCCCAGACCAGGCAACATCAAGAACGCGATCTTCGCCGACGTCGCCGTCTCGACCGCCGCCCGGATTAACTGCTGCTCAGGAGTCTTCGAGAACCCGTAGTTGAACGATGACCCACCCAGACCATCACCATGGGTCACCTCGATCACCGGAACACCCGCACCATCGAGGGCGGCCACGACCGCCTTGACGTGGTCGACGGTGAATTGGTGGCGCTTTGCGTGGGACCCGTCGCGCAACGACGAGTCGGTGATCCGGATGTCGAGATCAGGACTGTAGGGCATGAGTGTTCCTTAGGAAGATCAGTTCGGGCGGTTCAGACGGCGCCGGCGAGCAGGTTCGAAGCGAAACTCTCGCCGACTTTCGTCGCGGCGGCTGTCATGATGTCGAGGTTGCCCGAGTAGGGCGGCAGATAGTCGCCGGCGCCTTCCACCTCGAGGAAGATCTCGACCCGCGCCAAGCCACCGCTCGTCGTGCTGGGTTCGTCGAACTGTGGCTCGGCCCGCAGGCGGTAACCGGGTACGTATTGCTGCACCGAGCCCGCCATCTCGTAGATGGACGCTGCGATGGCATCGCGGTCGGCGTCGGCCGGAATCGAGCAGAATACGGTGTCCCGCATGAACATCGGCGGCTCTGCGGGGTTCAGGATGATGATCGCCTTGCCCCGCTTTGCCCCACCTATGGTCTCGATTCCGCGACTGGTGGTGATGGTGAACTCGTCGATGTTTCCTCGCGTTCCCGGCCCCGCAGACGGTGACGCGACACTCGCGACGATCTCGGCGTAGGCGACCTCGGCAACACGAGACACCGCGTGCACCATGGGGATCGTGGCCTGGCCACCGCAGGTGATGAGGTTGACGTTGGGCGCGTCGAGGTGCTCGCCCATGTTCACCGACGGGATCACCGCCGGACCGAGCGCCGCGGGTGTCAGATCGACGGCGGTGATACCTAGTTCGGCGTACCGGGGTGCGTTCGCACGGTGAACATAGGCCGAGGTCGCCTCGAAGACGAGGTCGGGTTTCTCATCCTGTGAGAGAAGCCAATCGACGCCCTCCGAACTGGTCACCATGCCGGCGTCGGCGGCGCGCCGAAGTCCTTCACTCTGGGGATCGACCCCAATCATCCACCGCGGCTCGATGATGTCCGAGCGCAGCAACTTGTACATCAGATCGGTGCCGATGTTGCCGGATCCGACGATGGCGGCCTTCGCCTTGGTCATGGGTTCTTCCTCACTTGAATTGCGCTGTCACGGAGCCGATGCCGCTGAAGTCAGCCCGGAAGGTTGAGCCTGCATGCACGTCGATCGCCCGGGTACACGAGCCGGGCAGGATGACGTGGCCGGCCTCGAGGCGTACCCCGAAGGCCGCGACCGTGCGTGCCAGCCACGCAACGGCCTTCGTCGGATTCCCGAGAACCGCGCTCGCCTCGCCGCGAGCGATCTCCACGCCGTCCTCGAAGAGCACCGCTGAAATACCTCCGATGTCGATGTCCGATGGCCGGACCCTCCCCGCACCGAGGATGACCCCCGCGGACGAAGCATTGTCGGCGATGGTGTCGACCAGACCGATCTTCCAATTCCTGATCCGTGAATCGATCAGCTCGATACTCGGAACGATGTACTCAGTGGCAGCGAGCACGTCCTCTTCGGTGCAGCCCTCCCCAGGAAGGGTTTCGCCCAGCACGTAGCCGATCTCGACTTCGATACGGGGGTAACAGAATCGCGCGGAGTCGATCGGGGCGTCCTCGGAATACACCATCGACGACAGGAGATGTCCGTAGTCGGGCTCGTCGACACCCATCATCGCCTGCATCACCTCGGAAGACAGGCCGACCTTGTGGCCGTACACACTCTCCCCGGCAGCCAGCCGCCTTCGGATGTTGATCAGCGCGATCTCGTACGCGTCGACCACATCGATCTGCTCGAACGTCGTACTGAGGGGATCGATCGGCGAGCGGTGTGCTTCGGCGTACCACAGGAGGTCGGCGGCCGACAAGCGTTCGTCATCGATCAGCATCAGGCTGTGGCCGAATCGAGCGTTGCGCCCCGTTCGGTCGCCGACACATGCCGGGCCGCGATGTAGCCGAACACCATCGATGGTCCGATCGTCGCTCCTGCGCCCGCATATTCGTTGCCCATCACCGACGCCGACGTGTTGCCGGTGGCGTACAGGCCGTCGATGACCGTTCCGTCCTCGCGCAGCACTCGACTCTTTGCGTCGCACACCAAACCGCCCTTGGTGCCCAGGTCTCCTGCCTCACAACGGATTGCATAGAAGGGCCCCTTGACGATCTCGTCGAGGTTGGGGTTCTTCATCGTCGGATCTCCGTAGTAACGGTCGTATGCGCTCTCGCCGCGACCGAAGTCCTCGTCCACACCTGAACGCGCGAAGCCGTTGAAACGGTTGATGGTCTCGACCAGCGTGTCGGCTGGGACACCGATCTCTTCGGCCAGCTCACGCAGCGTGTCGGCCTTGTGCACCACACCGGAGTCGTAGAACCCTTGAGGGAAGGGAACATTCGGAAGTACCTGCGCGAACGGGTACCGATTCTTGGCCTTGGTGTCCATGATGAACCATGCCGGGACGTGCCCGCCCTCCAGCTGCTCGTGCACGAAGTTCACGTAGGGAGCCGACTCGTTGGTGAAACGCTTTCCGGCGCTGTTCACGATCACCGACGGTGGGATACACCGCTCAGAAACCAACGGGATGACCGCACCCATGGGATGAAGGACCGATGGCATCCACCACGCGTCGTCCATCAGGTCTACTGCCGCCCCGAGACGCTGTCCCGCAACGATCCCGTCGCCGACGTTCTCTCGGGCACCCGAACTGACGTCGGCCACACCGTGTCGGGGCAGATACTGTGCCCTCATCTCTTTGTTGTGGTCGAAACCGCCTGTCGCCAACAACACGCCGCGGCGCGCACCGATACGAATGGTTGTGCCATCACGCTCGGCCACCACACCGATGACTGTTCCGCGGTCGTCGGTGATCAGTTCGGTCATCGACGTCTTCAGCCATAAGGGGACGCCTGCGTCCTTGAGGACCATGCGCATCCGTGCGACCAGGGCACGGCCGCCGGTCGCCATGTGCCGGCGTCGGATCACGTTGGAGGACACTCGCCACGCTGCGACCAGCGAGGCCCTGCGACCCTTCCACGTTCTCTTGACCATGGCGAGGTCGTGGTAGTCCTTCGATGTGACCCAGAGTCCCAGTGGGCCTTTCATGCTGTTCGGGCGCTGGAACTTCTCGTCTTCCTTCAGCGCGCGGGTGTCGAAGGGCTTGCACTCGATGGTGCGACCCAGCGCGCTACCCCCTTCGAACTCGGGGTGATAGTCCGAGTACCCCTTGACCCAGTAGAGCTTCATGTGCGGGCTCTTGTCGAGCAGTTCCATGAGCGCGGGCCCGTTGTCGACAAAAGCGTCGAGGCGATCCGCGGGCACCTTGCCTTCGGTGATGACGTCGAGGTAGCGACGGATGGAACTCCGTTTGTCCACCACGCCTTTCGCCAGGAGTGTGGGCGCGTTGGGAATCCAGATGCCGCCGCCGGAAATGGCGGTGGATCCACCGTAGGTGGCGCCCTTGTCGATGATGAGTGTGTCGAGTCCGCTGTGCGCGGCGGTGATTCCGGCCGCCATGCCACCGCCGCCGCTTCCCACGACCAGGAAGTCGACGACTGTCTCGAACTGTCGGGTGTCGAAGCGATTGTTGTCGGCCATGTCTACGTCCTGTCCTTGCGGGTGAGAAAGGCAAGCACCGCAGAGACCCAGGCATCTCGGGCCTCGATCATCGTCCAGTGCCCGCACTTGGGGAAAACGTGGAGTTCGCTGTTCGGGATGTCTCGCATCGGCAGCATTGCCATGTCGACCGGGCTCACCCTGTCGTCTCGCCCCCAGGTCAGCAGCGTCGGGGCTTTGACCTTGCCGAGCTGCGACCAATACGGCGGCGCGTCTGAGCGCGCCGACGCGACCATGGAGGCGGCAAAGGCCTTACTGCTGTACATCCGTCGAGCGATCTCGAGGGTTGTCGGCTCGGTCGCCAGCTCCCAGCGCTCGTCGATCAGTTCAGGGGTGATCACAGCCGGGTCATAGACCATCGACCAGAGCCAGCGGACCAATCCTTCGCGGGTGGGGTTGTCGGTGAACTCCATCAGAAGCTTGATTCCCTCGCTGGGCCCCGGCGAGAAGGTGGCCTTGCCCATTCCGCCAATGGTGACCAACTTGTCGACCCTGCTGGGTTCATCGATCGCGACCTTGGTGGCGACAATCCCGCCCATCGAGTTCCCGATCATGTGCGCGGTATCGATCTCGAGACCATCGAGAAAGAGCCCGACGGCGGACTGCGCCATCGACATCGGGTGGCCGTCGCCAGGATCGCTGACCCCGAATCCGGGGAACTCCAGTACCAAACAACGGAAATGCTCGGCCAGTTCGGGAAGCACTCCCCGATAGTTCCTCCACCCGGTCACCCCGGGCCCGGAGCCGTGAAGCAGCAGCAGTGGTGGGCCCTCGCCTGCCTCATGGAACCGGAGCATCCCGAGATCGGTGTTCAACTCCCGCAGACTGCGCTCGTAGCTCACGTCTGTCGTCATGGCCCGAACGTTGCCAGCCCGGCGCCTCATCCACAGCCCAGGTCTCGTTGAGCGAGATCCCCAGCACGCCAAGGCCGGCTGGACTCTGGCGCTTCCGCTGAGCGAGACCTCGTACGGCTGCCGAGGCCGGCCGCAATAGCCTCACCTCATCATCGGCCACACAACAGAACCGGAGGTGTTCGGATGTCGATCGAAACGATGTCGCAGACCGACATGCGAAAGGCACTGGGTCAGTTCGCAAGCGGAGTCACCGTGGTCGCCGGTATGGACGACGAGGGACCTATCGGTTTCGCCTGCCAGTCCTTCGCCTCGGTGTCGCTTGATCCTCCCCTGATCCTGTTCTGCGCCGACCACCGCGGGCGGTCTTGGCCCCGTATCCGGAACACGGGCCGGTTCAGCATCAACGTGCTGCACGAGAACCAAACCGATCTGTGTTCCCGATTCGGATCGAGCAACGGGCGCAAGTACGAGGGACTCGACTGGGATCTGAGCAAGTGGGCGACGCCGTCGCTCCCAGGTGTGCTCATGCGGGTACATGCCGAGATCCACGACGTGCACACCGCAGGCGATCACGACGTGGTGATCGGCCGAATCCTCGGGTTGGAGTCGGTCACCGACGAGCGTCCGATGATCTTCTTCCGCGGCGGATTCGGCCTCGACACGGCTTCAAAGCTTGTGCGTGCCTGAAGCATCGGCTGGTTCATCGCGCGTGACGAATCGACTACAGCCACTGTCCGGACTGCACGGCGAGCAGTCGGTCCAAGGCCTCTGCCGACCACGTGTTGTCCGGCATCGGAGGGGTTTTGCGCCCCCGGCGAGTGGTACCGGCCTCGGGATACAGGGTGCGCGTGACTTCCCGGACCGCCCGCACGACCAGGGGGGCAACCCGTTTGAGCTGCGCGGTCCGTGCGTCTCCGCAGAGCGAGATCGCCGCAACCGGGCCGTCGTATCCGCGGACCGCCACTCCGACGCACGCGGCGCCGCGCACGGACTCACCGCGTTCGAATGCCAATCCGCTGCGCTGTCGGATGCGGTTGAGTTCCTGATGGAGGGTCGGCAGATCAGGGATCGTGTGGTCGGTGCACCGATTCAGCCGCTGCTGATAGATCGCGTCGACGCGCTCCGGGTCGAGCCAGGCGAGCATCGACTTTCCGCCGGCGGTGGAATACGCCGGCCCGCGTCCACCAACTCGTGACGGCAGCGATGCCGCGAACCGTCCACCGACCTTGTCGAGGTAGATGCTCTCGCCCCCGTCGAGGACCGATAGATGGACCACCATGCCGGTCTGCATGTGCAGATCGTGCAACAGAGGCGCGGCTGCCGCACGCACCTGTGCATGACCACCGTCCCCTCCGCCGAGACCCATCGACCGCCGGCCGAGTCGATAGCCGAACGAGGCGTGTTCCACCCAGTTCAACCGGACCAGTTGGTCGAGGATGCGGTGCACCGTCGATCGCGGCAGCTGCGTGCGCCCGGCCACTTCTTCGAGAGTCAGCCGCGACGCAGGGCCGCCGAATGAATCGAGAATGAGCGTCATTCGTTCGAGCATCGAGGGCGGCAGATCCCGCTTACCGGCAGAGCGGGGGTGTGCAGCACCGGAATCAATGACCGTCATCGAGCCTCCATAACCTGGTCGAATCCAAGATCCAGGACAAAACTGAAATGAATTCTTGTAATACTAACAGCAGTCCCGGTGACTGGGAAGCGCGTCGCAGCAGCCACTGTCGGCGGCGCTACGAATCCCCGCTCTCTCCGGCCAACAAAACGAAAGGCTGATCCATGACCGATACCACCCCTGACGTGGCCCTTCTCATCCACACACTCACCGAGCGCGTCACCCTGCTCGAGGACAAACTGGCGATCACCGAGTTGATGACGGCCTACGGCCCGGCCGTCGACAGCGGTTCGGCCGAGGCCGTGGCCCGCCTGTGGACCGAAGATGGCGTCTACGACGTGGACACCGGCGTCATGCGCGGACATGCCGAGATCACGGCGATGGTGAGATCGCAGGCTCACCAGGCGTGGATCGACGGCGGCTGCGGGCACGTATTGGAGCCGGGTCACATCATCGTGGATGGCGACACAGCGGTCGCAACATGCAAGTCGCAGTTGATCATTCGCGACGGGGACCACTTCACGGTCCTGCGGGTGACCGCGACCCGCTGGGAGCTGCAGAAGATCGACGGCACGTGGAAGGTGACCTACCGGACCGGGCGTCTGCTCGACGGCCGCCCCGACGCACGCGCACTGCTGGCCGAGGGGGTCCGAGCCGAACATGAAGGTTGACCACTTGCGTCGAAATTAGAATGAATACTAGTTTCGTTGCAGTAGCCAACGAACTGAGGAGCTCAATATGGTGGACACACTCGATCTGGCCGGCCGCGTCGCCGTGGTCACGGGCGCGGGCGCGGGTCTCGGACGCGCGGAAGCCCTGGCGCTGGCCGAGGCGGGCGCCGCCGTGGTCGTCAACGACATGGGTGACAACGCGCATCTGGTGGTCGAGGAGATCACGTCCGCCGGTGGTCGAGCTGTCGCGCTCACCGGTGACGTCTCGGACTGGTCGATGGGCGAGCGCCTTGTCCAGGAGGCGGTCACCCGATTCGGGTCGTTCGACATCCTGGTCAACAACGCCGGGATTCTGCGGGACAAGATGATCTTCAACCTGACCGAATCCGATTGGGACGACGTGATCCGTGTGCATCTCAAAGGCCACGCCGCCACCTCGCGTGCCGCCGCAGTCCATTGGCGCGTAGCGAGCAAAAACGCCGGCCAACCGGTGTTCGGGCGTGTCATCAACACGTCGTCAGAAGCATTTCTGTTCGGCTCGGCCGGCCAGCCGAACTACTCGGCGGCAAAGGCGGGCATCACCGCGCTGACACTCTCGACCGCACAGGGTTTGTCACGCTACGGGGTGCGCGCCAACGCCATCTGCCCGCGGGCACGCACCGCAATGACCGCTGATGCCTTCGGCGAGAACGATGGTGCCGCCGACAGCGATCCGCTCGCGCCGGAGCGCGTAGCCACCCTCGTGCGCTATCTCGCCTCCCCCGCATCCGACGAGATCAATGGTCAGGTGTTTGTCGTGTACGGCAAGATGGTCGCGCTGATGCACGCCCCTGAGGTGGAGAACCGTTTCGACGCAGTCGGTTCCGCCTTCTCGGCCGAGGAGCTCGCGGGCCGGCTGACCCCGTACTTCTCCGGCCGTGGAGAGTACGAGACATACGCCGCCTACGGAGTGGCCGAACTGGAGAAGCCCGCCCTGGCTACCAACGAAGGCGCTCTGCAGTGACCTCTGACCCTGCCTGCCCGCCCCGGGGCGGGCGGGCAGGGTTGTCGGTCAGCAGCCGTCGGCTGCCGGTGCCCCGGTTTCCACCGCGGAGACGAAAGACTGGATGTCACCCAACGAGGCGCCGATGGTCTGGCGGTGGTCGGCGCCCTCGTACAGTCGGTAGTCGATCTGGTTGCCTCTAGCACACAGGGTGTCGACCAGGACATCGGTGCCGGATTTCGGCACCACCGCGTCGGTGGAGCTTTGAGCGATCATCGTCGGCACAACCACTTTCACCGCCGCGGGCTCTTGCTTTGTCATGTAGTCCGTCAACGGACCGAGGTCGGCATCGGCCCGGAACACCTGGCCGTCCACCACCGGTGGCACGCGGCGGATGTCGTCCAGGCAGCCGGTCCTGGCGGAGTCCAGGAGCGGACGAGCCTGATCGGTCAGCAGGTCCTCGGGACGAATCGACGGATCGGCTGCTTGCGCACCGAGGAGTATCAGTGGGAGAAATGACTGCGCTGCAGCGATTCCGGGCACACCCGATTTGAAGTACTCCGGCAGTCGATCGAGTCCACTCCCGGGCGCGATGGCCGCTGCAGCTCGCAGATCGAGCTCTGGTGCACGTTCGGGAGCGTCTGCGGCGGCGAACAATGCGGCCTGGCCGCCCTGACTGTGGCCGACTGCGTACCAGTCTGTGCCGATCGACTGGTCGAGTTCACGCGCTGCCCGCACGATGTCGGTGAGCGCGTTCACCTCCGAGTCGGCGTTGACATAGGGATGGACCCCCGGAGTACCCAGACCTTCGTAGTCGGTGCGAACCACGGCAAAGCCCTTGCTCAGCCAATCATTCAATGCGGCATCGACTTCGGTGATATACGCCTGGGTCGGACCGCCGCCGAAAGCCGCGGACGGTGCGCACGCATCTGCCACGCCGGTGGTTCCGTGCGCCCAGCTGATCACCGGGTAACCCCCGGCCGGGGCGGGAGTTCTCGGTACCGCAACCGTTCCGGACACCACGATGGCGTTCCCGCTCGCGTCTTCGGACGAGTACGTGATCAACTTGGTCTGGGCCGCATCTCGGAGAGCAACCGGTCCGTCGACCACGGCCGCGGACAGCACTCGGCCTGCTTTCACGGGCGCCTTGTCGCCGTCCGCGCTCTCGTCCGCGCCGGATGAGCATGAGACCACCGCCAGGGTGACCACGGCCGTGGCAGCGACCGCCGACCACCGTGTGGGCACCGACTTCCGACGATGCAGTGCGGCAACGATTTCGCTCATATGTGCGCCTCTTTTCATGCAGGCACTGTGACAGCGCCCACCCTTCGGGATCACAACAGTCCCGGTGAGCGAGACCTGCCTGTCCATCGGACGTCCCGCATCACACGTCGCCCGGCTCAGCGACTCATCTGTCTCCTCCAAGCCGCCCCGGCGACGATTCGGAGCGCCGAACGACATCCGATTCCGGCCAGTGGGACTGAACAGTTGGTGTGCGCTGCGTCACTGTAGCTTTTGGCTCACCGCGGCGGAGGCAGCCCGTCCTCGCCCGATCGAATCCACATGTACTGCGCCACAGACCTATACGCCGCAGTCGGCGACAGCCGCGTTCGTCACACATCACCACGTCTACCTGGAGGACATCCATGACAACAATTCCCGACCCGACGGCGCCGGCAAAGCCGTTGCCCGAAGGTGGACGATTCAACCGCCGGCGCTCCACCGGGGTGATCATCGGCATCCTGGTCCTCGTCGAGATAATCAGCGCCTTCGAGACCTCGATGGTGTTCGCGGCGATCCCGACCATCATCGCCGACTTCAACAGCGACGCTGCGACGGTCGGCTGGGCGGTGACAGCCTTTCTGCTGGTCGCCGCGGCCTCAGCGGCCGTCTGCGGTCGGCTCGGCGACATGTACGGACGCGAGAGAGTTCTGGTGTTCATCCTCGCCGCCGCCACCATCGGGTCACTGATCAGCGCCCTCGGCGACAGCATCAGTGCCATCATCATCGGTCGTGCGATCCAGGGCGTCGCCGGCGCGATCCTGCCGCTGTGCATCGGCTTGGCCCGCGAACACCTGCCCAATGTGAAGGTCCCTGTCGCTGTCGCCCTGATCTCCGGGACGGCGGTGGCCGCCGGTGCAGCGTCCGCCTACGTTGCCGGTTTGATGATCGATCACGCCAGCTGGCACATGATCTTCATCGTCGCGGCCGCGTACGCCGCATTCACCTTGCTGCTTGTGCTATTCGTGCTGCCCTGGCGACGACCGGTCGGCACCAGCCAGAAGGTGGACTTCCTCGGCACCATCGCCTTCGCCCCGGCAATCGCGGCAATCTTGCTCGCCATCAACAAGTCCGGTACCTGGGGGTGGAGCGACGCAAGGACGCTCGGCCTGCTCATCGGCGGTGCGGTGGTACTGGCGCTCTGGGTGCTGTGGGAATTGCGGGTCACCGATCCGATCGCAAACGTGCGACTCCTGGCCCATCGCAAGGTCGCGTTGACGATGCTCGCGACGCTGACGCTGGCCGCCGGTCCTTTCGGTATCAGCAACATGATCGTTCCCCTGGTGCTGCAGACGCCCACGAGCGCGCCCTTCGGCCTGGGCATGACCCCGACCGACGCCGGACTGCTGGCATTCGTCGCAGCACTCCTCGGGTTCGCCTTCACCCCGTTGAGCGGCCGGATCACGCGCACCATGGGATCGCGGGTGTCGCTCCTGATCGGCGGCCTGGTGTACGGGGTGTCGGGCGTGATGCTGATGATGTTCCACGATTCCAAGGTCGGGATGTTTGTCATGGTGGTCACCGTGTCCATCGCGACGTCGTTTGCCTACACAGCCCTGCCGAACCTCATCGTGGAAGAGGTTCCGGTCGAGAACACCAGCGAGGCAACCGGTCTCAACACTGTCGTTCGCACTGCCGGGCAGGGCGTCGGCACGTCGATCGCCACGACCATCCTGGCGTCGTCGGCGGTCGCCGGTAGCGTCGCGCCCACCGTCAGCGGGCTCAACACCGTCTCCATCGTGATCCTTGTCGGCACCGGTTTGACCGTCGGCCTCACCTTGATGCTCCGCCGCGGGACGGTCTACGCAGACGCCTGACCCCACCCGATCCCGATGATGTGCCCTTCTGGCGGACCCCACCTGGGGATTTCTTCGCCACAAAGGCACATCATCGGGTTCTCCGGTCTGGCCGAACAGTTGATTCTGCGTTAGATATCGACAGCGATGCAGGTGATGCGGGGTCGCTCGCAAAGCTCACAATCGCAGCCGCCATCAGCGACGTTGCCGGGCGTGCATACAGCAGAAGGCCCTGTTATTTTGCTGTTATCTTTCCCGTGGGCCCGCATGCGGCACCGGGGTGAGCACCGGTCCGGATCGGGCCATTCACTGGCACCACGTACAAAAGGAAACTGATGCGCGCAAAGCACGCCTGGCGAAAGTTCGTCGCCGGAGCCCTTGCCCTTGTGGCCGGAGTGGCGGTCTCGGTGGCCGCGGCACCCGGCACTGCGTCGGCAGCCCCTCAGACGGTCTACGTCTACTCCGCCGCGATGAACAAGAACATCCCCGTTCGCGTCCTCCCCGCGTCAGGTGGTGGCAGCCACGCCACCCTCTACCTGCTCGACGGCCTGCGTGCACCCAACAACAACAGCGGCTGGCTCATCGAGACCGATGTGCAGCAGTTCTTCGCGGGCAAGAACGTGAATGTGGCGATCCCGTTCGGCGGCGGCGGCAGTTTCTACACTGACTGGCAGCGCGACGACCCGACCCTGGGCCGGCAGAAATGGGAAACCTTCCTCACCCGGGAACTGCCTGCCTACCTGAAGTCGGCGTTCAACAGCGACAACCGGCGCAACGCCATTGCCGGACTCTCGATGAGCGGCACCTCCGCGTTGAACCTTGCTTCCAAGCACCCCAACTTCTACCAGGGCGTGGCGTCGTACAGCGGCTACCCCACGGTCAGCACCCCGGGGTTTGCACAGGGCATCGCCGCATCCGTGCTCGAGATGGGCGGCAACCCGGTCAACATGTGGGGCGTGTGGCCGGCCGGAGCCTGGACGGCGAACGACCCCTCGCTGCACACCGGAAACCTGCGTGGCAAGCGCGTGTACGTGTCCTCGGGTGCGGGTTCGCCTCGGACCAACCCGATCTTCAACCCGGCGAGCCCGTCGTTCGACCCGATCAAGTTCTCCCAGATGGTGCCGCTGGAGACCGCGGCGTCGATCAGTAGCCAGCTCTACGTCGCCAGCCTCCGTGTCGCCGGCGTCAACCCGCAGGTCCACATCACGCCGGAGGGTGTGCACTGGTGGACCCACTGGGAGGACCGCCTCAAGGAATCGTGGTACGGAACGCTCGCTCCTTCGCTGGGCGTCTAGCTCCACAACAGTCCGTCGGCCGCGCCCCAGAGTTCGTCGGGTCGCGGCGACGTCGTTGTTGCTGCGTTCAGGCGACGAGGTCTTTGTTCAGCGCCGGCCGATAGAGACCGATCAGGAATCGCACACCTTGCGGTGTGAGGATGTTCTTCACACCGATTGCCACGAACTTCGCCATCGTCGTGAAGTCCTTGAACTTCGACCTGTGGAGAACCCGTTGTAGCGCCGCTTCGAGCTCCGGGTCGTCGATGTCGCCGGCCCGCAGTTCGGCGAGATTCTCTGCCACAAAGAGTTTCGCATCGCGATTGAAGTGCAACCGGTCGATCGCCTCGATGGAGATCTTGTCGGGCAACGTGGCGCACCGCTCGAGACCACCGGCGATGTAGAGATTGATCATGGTGCGCAGGCACTTCTCACATTCGCCGCAGTTGTAGGCGTTGTCCTGGTTCCACCAGCACACTCGCAGATTGTTCATCGCGGCGTCTTCCTCGATGAACTTCTCCATCTTCGCCGCCCGACTTGCCTCGACCCCGTCGTGGATGAACTCGACCGCGTCGCTGGACCAATGCCCATCCAAGTCGGGATGGGTACCCCATGGGTGCAACTGGTCGGCAGTGTAACTCGAAGGGACATAGATCTTTTCGACCACGGTCGACAACGCGATCCCGACGTGCGCCAGCAGCGCACCGTGGCCCTGCAGACCCCAGTTGAGCCGGTTCCGGTCAAGCCGGCCGCGCAGATCGGTCTTCACCTCGATGAGCTCTTTACCCAGTTCGGCCGCCGATTTCCGCAAGGCGTCGAGGGTTCGTTCGGCGAGATCGTTGTTGGACAGATCGATGTCGAAACCGTGGATGAAGATGAGATGCGTGATCTCGTCGAGGTGTTTGAGCGCGGTGTAGTACGAATCCACGCCACCAGAGAAGAATGCGCCCACCCCGCGCCGGCCGGAGGTCCTGGTGGTCTCGACCGCCATCGGGGCCGTGATCGTCACCTCGTCCAAGATGTCGGGAAACCACGAACCGAGGGTGTCCTGGGCTTTGACGCTGCCCTGCACCGCTGTCTCGCTGACGTCGCCGTACACCACCACGTCACGTTTGTTCCGCATCCCGATCAGGGTTGCGGGCGCCAGCCACGGCGTCGCATCACCCGCCAGGGGAACGTTTGCCGTGGTCGCAACCCTGACAGTGCGTTCACCGTTGACCAGCAACGCGCTGATGCGGCGGTCGTCGTGCGAGTCCGGCGATGGAACAAGAGTGACGGGGCTGGGCATTTCTGACCTTTCTTCCGCTGATGATCCGCCATCGATGGTGCCAGCCCTGCGATGCCGACGACAGGGGTGTGCCGCCTGCGGCATGAGTTCATACGTTCGGGCTCCCCCGTCGTCCCATCGTGCCGTGGGTGGCGTTAACGTCGCTTCATGGATCAGTTCTCAGCCCTGGTGGCGCGACAGACCGACGACGGTATCGAGACCGCGATCGAGACCGTGGACGAATCGTTCTTGCCCGAGGGTGGCACTCCGACCGCGACCACCGGCGACGTCACCATCCGGGTGTTGTACTCCAGTGTCAACTACAAGGACGCACTCGCCCTGACGCCGAAAGGTGGTGTGGTGCGCGACTATCCGATCGTTCCGGGCATCGACCTCACCGGCGAGGTCGTGGAATCGAAGTCACCCGACTTCGCGGTCGGCGATCTGGTTCTCGCCCACGGTTACGAGATCGGCACCGGCCGCCACGGCGGCTACGCCGAGTACGCACGCGTTCCGGCCGACTGGGTGGTTGCCCTCGGGGAACTCTCGCCACGCGACGGTGCCGCGATCGGGACCGCCGGGTTCACCGCGGCGATGAGCGTGCAAGCACTGCTCGATCGCGGGATCTCCCCCGCCGACGGCCCGGTACTGGTGACCGGCGCGACCGGCGGCGTCGGTTCGGTCAGCGTCGACATCTTGGCGGGTCAGGGCTTCGAGGTGGTCGCGTCCACGGGCAAGGCGGACGCGGGCGATCGGCTGCGACAACTCGGTGCCGCCGACGTCATCGGCCGACTGCCACTGGACCCGGATGCCAAACCCCGCCCGCTCGGCAAGGCCCAGTGGGCGGGCGCCGTCGACTGTGTCGGCGGCAAGACGCTCGCCGAGGTGCTGAGCGGCATCAAGTACGGGGGCGCCGTGGCGGCCAGCGGCCTGACCGGCGGACCTGCGTTGGCCACCACCGTGCTGCCGTTCATCCTGCGCGGTGTCGCCCTGCTCGGCATGGACTCGGTGCAGATGCCGATCGAGCCTCGACGAACCATCTGGGCTGCACTTGCCGGACCGCTTGCCCCCAGGCACCTCGAGCAGTTCGTGTCCGAGGTCGACGTCAAAGACGTCGTCGGCGTGATCGACCAGGTTCGAGCGGGAGAGTTCTCAGGCCGGGCCGTGGTGCGGGTGGCCGGCGGGTTCTGAGGACTCAGCTCGCAGGGTCAACAGAGATGTCGACCCGGTCGGGATAGAAGGCGAGGTGCCCGGCGATCGGCGCGACCGCGTCGTAGGGCTCCTCGTACGTCCAGGCTGCATCTTTGATGACGCCTTCGTCGGTGACGACATCGAAGTAGGAGGCACTGCCCTTGAACGGGCAGTAGCTCTCGGTGTCGCTGCGTTGCAGCACTTTTGGATCGACCGCAGCCAGCGGCACGTACGCCACCGGCGGGTAGGACGCCTCACGCAGGGTGAGCGTCTTGTCGGTGTCGGCGACGAGCGTGCCGCCTGCGGTCACGGTCACCGAGTCGGTGCTCGGTTCCACCGTGATCGGATGGTCTGGGCCAGGGATCAATTGCGTTCTCGACATGGTTCGCCTCTTTCTCTCCCTCGGTGCCAACGCTCACCGCAGCCGTGCATTCCCCGCGTCACCGATCAGCGAAGTCGCAGGAACTCCGCCGTCTTGTCGTCGGCCGGATAGAAGCTCTCGACGCTGAGTTCGTCGACCGTCACGTCGAGAGGCGTACCGAACGTGGTGACCGTGCTGAAGAACGACAGCTCACCCTGGTCGCTGCGCAGCCTCAGGTAGATCGCAACATCGCCGGAGAGGGTGGCATCTGCGTCGGCATCCTCGTCGCGTCGGGCACGGGATACCGCTGGAGGCGGGCCAGCAGTGCTTTCAATTCCGGGTCGCCGGTCACCCTGATCTGCCGGTCGAGTCGTTCGAACAAGTGCGTGCGCCACTGCCGATGGTTGATGATCCTGGACCCGAGCCCCCGCGGGTCGAGGCTGAACTCGAGCACGTTGAACGGAGGCTCCAGCAAGTCGTCGGGAGCACCGTCGGTGAAGGCGGCAACCGCTGCGTTGGCGTCCACGAGATTCCAGTGCCGGTCCACCGCCAAGGCCGGGTACGGTTCGGTCGCGGCCAGCACCTGACGTAAAGCGCTCCGCACCATGGTCATTCGGGAACCGTCGAGCGGCGTCTCACCGTAGGACGGGGCATATCCGGCGGCGAGCAACATCTGGTTGCGCTCACGCAGCGGCACATCGAGATGCTCGGCCAGTCTGAGCACCATGGCGCGGCTCGGCACCGATCGGCCCGTCTCCAGGAAACTCAGATGCCGCGCCGAGACGTCGGCCGCTGACGCGAGCTCCAGTTGCGGCACCTTGCGGGTGGTACGCCACTGCCGCAGCAGGTCACCGAAAAGGTAACGCTGTTCTTCGGTCATGTACTGATCTCCCGGGTTGATCTGTCAGCATTATGGACTGCGGGTTTTGCACCGAGCGCATGTTCGACTGCTGCCCGTGGGTGGGTGTTCGACGATCGAAGAGGAGTTCTCATGACTGTGCTCGACCGCTTTCGGCTCGATGACCGGGTGGTGATCGTCACCGGCGCCTCGTCCGGCTTGGGGGTTGCCTTCGCCAAGGGGTTCGCTGAGGCGGGAGCCCGCGTGGTGCTCGCCGCCCGCCGCGCCGACAAGCTCGAGAAGACTGCAGCGTTGGTCGAGTCCGTGGGAGGCACCTCTCTGTCGGTTGTCACCGACATCACGCAGGTCGAGCAGGCCACCGCGATGGTCGAGGCTGCCATGACCGAGTTCGGCCAGGTGGATGTCTTGATCAACAACGCCGGAGTGGGAACGGCCGTGCCTGCCACCCGGGAGACTCCCGAGCAATTCCGGTCGGTCATCGACATCAATCTCAACGGTTCCTACTGGGCTGCACAGGCCTGCGGCCGGGTGATGAAGCCGGGAAGCTCGATCGTCAACATCTCGAGCGTCCTGGGCATCACCACCGCAGGCCTTCCGCAGGCCGCCTACTCCGCGAGCAAGGCCGCTATCTCGGGGCTCACCCGGGACCTCGCCCAGCAGTGGGGATCGCGAAAAGGTATCCGGGTGAACGCGATTGCCCCTGGATTCTTCGAGTCAGAGATGACTGCCCAGTACCCCGACGGCTATCTGCAGCAGATGGCTGCCCGCCAGGTTCTGCCCCGCAGTGGCGATCCCGAAGAACTCGCGGCCACCGCGGTCTGGCTCGCCTCACCGGCCGGCGGGTACGTCACCGGACAGACCATCGTGGTCGACGGCGGCCTCACCATCACATAGCGGTCTGACCCGGCATCTTGTCGATGAACCCGTAGACGCTGGTGATCTTCTCGTCGTCATTCACCGCGGCGACGTCGAAGCCGACCACCACGGCCTCGCCCCCGTTCGCCGGCACCAGTTCCCACGTGAAGCGGGCGATGTTGTGGTGCGCCTCGAACACGTCACCCCGAACGAACCGCATCCCCGCGAATTGTTGCTGAGCCCCGGCGAGCACCTGATCGATCGCTTCTGTGCCCGTCACCGAAGCGAGCGGATCGGTGTAGACACCCTCGGAGTCCCAGACCTTCTCGACGATCGCTCGCCGTGCGCCTGGATCGGTTTCGTTCCAGGCGCTCAAGTAGTCGTCGACCAGGGCGGTCATGTCGGTCATCGCATCTCCTTCGTCTTGCGTTGATGTTGTGATGACCATCCTGCTGCGCCGCGGTGTGTTGGAGCGATGACCTCCGAGGTAACACTTTGATCGACCGCCTGCCGCATCGCCGCTCCGGCCGACAATGCTCGCGTTCGTCGGCGCGCTCTAGGATTGTCGACAGAATGGTGAGGACGCCGACGATGGAGGGGGTGGGTTCACCCGTGGCAGCACCGAAACGAGCTGTGGGAGGCGACGGCTTACCGGTGAGTCTGGTCGACGTGGCCGCGAGGCGGATTCGTGACGCAATACTCAGCGGCGCACTGCAGCCGGGCGACAAGATCGTCGAAGAACAGTTGTGTGCGGACTTGGGTATCAGCCGGGCGCCACTGCGCGAGGCGCTGCGACTACTCGGGCAGCAGGGACTGGTCGAGCATCTCCCCCGGCGCGGATCAAGGGTCACCGAATGGTCGCCACAGGACATCTTGCAGCTGTTCGAGCTACGGCACCTACTCGAGCGGCACGCGATTGAGAAGGCTCTGCCGCTCGCCGACGTGACCACCGCTCTGAGTCCGGTGCGGGCCGCGCTCGACGATATGCGAGAGGCCGGTAGGCGCGACGACGACCTCGAGAAGGACGATGCCCATCGTCGTTTTCACGCGGCAGTGGTCGGGTTGGCGGGCAACCGGCAGCTCGACATCGCCATGGAACCCGTGCTGCTGAAGTTGCAGCTCCCGATGGCCATAAACCTGCGCGCGGAGGCGCGGGTCCACGACCCCAGTGACGGCATCCGTCGGCACGAGCGAATTCTCGAAGCACTCGAAACCAACGATGCACGAGTTGCCGTGGAGGCGGCCAAGAATCACGGACAACTCGCGTATCTGGGACTTGAGAGCAACAACTAACACGATCGACACACAACCGTTCCGTCGCCGCCACGATTCTGTCGACAATCGACATTATGACTTTCCGGAAACCGGTTCACGGCCCGACGCTCGGACCCTCGATCGCCGAGATACTCCAATCACACGCCACCGGCACCGGTACCCCGGCGACCACCGCCGCTCGTGTCGCAGACGCCATCGCCGCCCGTGGAGACGACGGCACCTGGATCTCCACGGTGCCGCGTGAACAACTGATCGCCGCCGCCGAAGCCATCGAGAGACGACCCGGGGCGCGCACCCTTCCGCTGTACGGGGTGCCGTTCGGGGTCAAGGACAGCATTGATGTCGCCGGCGTCCCGACCACCCTGTCGTGCCCCGACTTCGCCTACGTGCCAGAGGTCACCGCGGCGGTGGTCCAACGCCTGCTCGATGCGGGCGCTCTGTATGTCGGTAAGACCAACCTCGACCAGTTCGCCACCGGACTCAACGGCACTCGAACGCCACTCACCGTGCCGCGCAGCGTATATGGCAACGAGATGATCTCCGGGGGCTCCAGCTCGGGTTCAGCCCTCGCCGTTGCCCTCGGCCAGGTTCCTTTCGCCGTCGCAACAGATACTGCGGGATCGGGCCGGGTTCCCGCCGCACTCAATGGGGTCGTCGGGTTCAAGCCTTCGCGGGGCGTCATCAGCGCGGTGGGCCTGGTGCCGGCATGTAAGTCGTTGGACTGCATCACGATCATGGCCGGATCGCTCAACGATGTCGACCGCGCATTCGACGTGATGGCAGCCGAGGACGAGAACGACTCGTGGTCGCGCGCACGAGGCAACAGCCACAGCGGTGCGCCGATTCGTGTCGGCCTGCCGCCACCGCAGGAACTCGACTTCTTCGGCGACTCCGACATGGAAACCGCCCATCTTGCCTTCCGCGAACGGCTTTCGCGTGGATCGACAGTGGTGGACGCCCCGCTGTCGCCGTTCCTCGAGGCCGGTGCCCTGCTGTATTCCGGGCCATGGGTGGCCGAGCGACTGGTTGAATTCGCCGACTTCCTTGCTGCACAACCGGAATCGATCCATCCCGTTGTGCGCGACATCCTGCGGAGCGGTGAGCGATACACCGCGGTCGACGCGTTCGCCGCACAACAGAAGCTGCAGGAGTTGCGCGCACAGGTCGGGCGCCTGTGGCGCCAGATGGACGTGCTGGTGGTCCCCACCATCGGAACCACCTTCACAGTTGCGCAGGTGCTCGAGCAACCCATCGACTGCAACACGATGCTGGGGCACTACACGCATTTCGGCAATCTACTCGACCTCACCGGCGTAGCGATTCCCGTGGGTCACACCGCTGATGGGCGCCCGCTGAGTGTGACAGTACTCGGCCCCGCATTGTCCGACGACATTGTGCTCGACCTCGCAGCTCGACTCCTCGACGAGCCACGCGACGCCGCGCGGGCCGGGCAGATTCCCCAAACAGTCACCACCCCAATCGCATCCCACGAGGAGAACCCATGACCGTGGTCACCGTCGACACCGCGGTGCCGGCTCCATTTCCCCTCGAGCTGGGCAGGACAGCCCTGCTCGTCATCGACATGCAACGCGACTTCGTCTTACCGGGCGGCTTCGGCGAGAGTCTCGGAAACGACGTGAGCCTGCTCCTCGATGTGGTTCCGCCACTTGCGGCGTTGATCGATGCGGCCCGATCCGCCGGCATCATGATCATCCACACCCGCGAGGGTCACAAACCCGACCTGTCCGACTGCCCCCCGAGCAAACTCCGCCGTGGGGCGGCATCGAAGAGGATTGGCGACCCCGGCCGATACGGCCGGATTCTGATCCAGGGTGAGTACGGCCACGACATCGTCGATGAGCTGGCACCGATTGCAGGCGAAGTCGTGATCGACAAACCCGGCAAAGGCGCGTTCTACGCCACCGACCTGCAGCAGATCCTCACCGACGCGGGCATCACCCAACTGCTGGTAACCGGGGTCACCACCGAGGTGTGTGTTCACACCACAACCAGAGAGGCGAACGACCGCGGATACGAGTGTCTTGTCGTATCCGATTGTGTCGGTTCGTATTTTCCCGATTTTCAGCGCGTCGGTCTGGAAATGATCAGTGCGCAAGGTGGAATTTTCGGCTGGGTTGCCGATTCCACGGCGGCCATCGCCGCCCTGTCTCTCATCCCCGATCCTTCGCAACACAGCTGACAGAAAGCACGACAAATGAGTACAGAAGTCAACCAATCGGCGGCTACTCCCCCATCCCCCACCGACGACAAGGTCACCGTCGCCTGGTGGACCCGCGGCGACACCAATGCCTTCTTCGGGCTGGGATTCAACATCCTGGTCAACGTCCTGACCCTGACAGGGCTGATGATCGGTGTCGTCAGCGTGCCTGCCGGCGATGTTCTCGGCACAGTCCTTCCCGCTCTTGGTGTGGCCCTGATCCTGGGGAATCTCTACTACACGTTCCTGGCGCGCCGACTGGCGGCCAAAGAGAACCGCACCGATGTCACCGCCCTGCCCTACGGGCCGAGCGTGCCACACATGTTCATCGTCGTGTTCGTCGTGATGCTGCCCGTCTACCTCAACACCAACGACGCGATGGCGGCATGGCAGGCGGGACTGGCGTGGGCCTTCATGATCGGTGTGATCGTGATGATCGGCGCATTCGTCGGACCGTACATCCGCAAGATCACTCCACGGGCGGCCATGCTCGGCACACTCGCAGGCATCTCGATCACGTTCATCTCCATGCGCCCGGCAGCCCAGATGTGGGAGGCGGCATGGATCGGTCTCCCCGTCCTGGCGATCATCCTGATCGGCTTTTTCACGAATGTTCGTCTGCCCGGCAACATTCCGGTCGGCCTGGCCGCTCTCCTCGTGGGTACCGCCATCGGATGGGCCGGCGGATTCATGGATGCTCCGGCGGTGTCCGACGCCGTGAGCGACATCGCCGTCGGCGTTCCCGACCAACGATTCGACATGCTCTTCGACGGCTTGAAAGACCTCGCGCCACTGCTCGGCACCGCCATCCCGCTAGGCGTGTACAACTTCACGGAGGCGATGAGCAACGTCGAAAGCGCAGCAGCCGCCGGAGACAGCTACAACCTGCGCAGTGTGCTTCTCGCCGACGGCGCCGGCGCGGTCATCGGATCGGCCTTCGGTTCGCCCTTCCCCCCCGCGGTCTACATCGGTCATCCCGGTTGGAAGGACGCCGGCGGTCGCACGAGTTACTCACTCGCCAGTGGCGTGGCAATCGGATTGCTCTGCTTCCTCGGCCTTTTCGGGGTGCTCGACTCACTGTTGCCCGTCCCGGCGATCGTCCCCATCCTCCTGTACATCGGATTGCTCATCGGCGCCCAGGCCTTCCAGGCGGTTCCCCGGATCCACGCCGTGGCGGTGGTCATCGCGATCATCCCCAACCTTGCTCAGTGGGCAACGGGCCTGATCGACAACGCCCTCAGCGCCGCAGGCACCACGGCAGGTGAGGTCGGTTACGACTCACTCGACGGCGCCGGCGTGGTCTACGAGGGACTCAAAGCGCTCGGAGAGGGCGCCGTTCTGGTGGGCCTGGTGCTCGGCACCATGGTCACGTTCATCATCGAGAAGAAGTTCCTGTACGCGGCCCTCGCCTCCGTGGCCGGTGCTGCGCTGACGTTCATCGGCCTGATCCACGCTCCTGAGGTCGAGTGGGCCGCGGCTCCCGAGATAGCTCTTGGCTACCTCTTCTTCGCAATCGTCTGCCTCGGTTATCACTTCCTTCCGAACGCGAGGGACGAAGTCGAGATCGATGACGTCGAGGCCGCCCGCGAGTAGCGCAGAATGCAACGGTTACCGAGAGCCTCACGTACGCCGTGGGGCTCTCGGTCTCTCACCATGGACGATCGAAAGGCGCGAACGACGCCCCGTACGGTGGTGACAGCAGGACCAGGTATCAACGAGCAGGAGGACCGCATGACTTTCCCGCACGAGAACGAAGAGCCTGTCGGCGAAAGCGACGAGACAGCCGAGCAGAAGAAGACGTACGAAGCAGGCGAAGAGGGCACGGGCGAGGAACGTGACCACGCGCTCGGTGGCAGTGAGGGTACGTCTGACGGTCAGTGAGGTCGATGCGTTGATGCAGCCTGCAACCACGGCATAGGGTTCGAGACGAGCCGGGCACTTCCAGCGATGGCGCTGGCCTTGATCATCCGGTTCACCGGACCGAGGATGTGAGATGAACACCGACGCCAGCAACGCACCGGCAATCGTGGTGGGGATCGATGGTTCCGAGGCCGCACTCGGCGCCGCCCGATGGGCGGCGGACTTTGCCGCAGCAAGCCATTCAGCCCTGTCCCTGTTCCACGCCATACCTCGTATCGACTGGTACTTCGCCAACGCGATGGTGTTCACGCCCGAGGCGTTGGCCGCCGAACTCGCCGAGGAGGGCCGCAAGAAGATCGACGAGGCGGAATCCGCCATCCGGGCGGTGCATCCCGACCTGACCATCGAGCGGCACATCGTGAACGAGGCCGTTGGCACCGCATTCGGAAAGATCTCCGCCACTGCGCAGTTGGTCGTCATCGGATCTCATTGGACAAGCGCCGCAAGTGATCTCATCCTGGGCGGCCACGTGATCCGTATCGTCAACAACTCACGTTGCCCGGTCCTGGTGTGGCGCAGGACCGCCTGCTCCGACACCGGCGAGACGCTGCCCGTTGTCGTCGGAGTGGACGAGTCAGAGAACTCGACGCGTGCACTCGAGGCGGCGTTCGGAGTCGCCGACACCCTCCGCGCGCCGGTGACCGTCGCACACATGTGGGAAACCGGCGCTGCGATCGGGCTCGGATACGGCGAGGGCCCGGTCGACTGGAACTTGCTGCATCTGCTGCAGTCCAACCAAGAGCAGAAACTGGACGAACTGGTGGCACCGCTGCGTGCACGATTCCCGGGCGCTCACGTCAACAAGGTGTACACCGACACCGGGCCTGCCAAGGGGCTGAAGGAACTTTCACAATCGGCACAGCTCGTGGTGGTCGGAAGCCGCGGACACGGGAAGGTCGCCGGGGCTGTCCTCGGTTCGGTCAGCCAGAGTCTGATCCATCACGCGGATTGTTCGGTGCTCGTGGTGCGCTGACGGGACCTCGCTGCTCAACTGGGCGTGGGTGCCAGGTACGGCGACGCCGACCTCTTGGGTCGGTGTATTGGACATATGCGGACCACGAGTCGATCGCATTGTCTGTGGGGGCATTTCACCCATCGGTTCGCGCTACTGGTCTGCAAAACAACCCTTCGGGCCACCTCTGCCACCGACGTCTTCCCGCCTGCTCTGCGCAATGTGGCTGACCCTGGATCAGAAGTTGCTGCACATTTGCTGCCGCAACGCGTGACCAGGAATTCTGCCGGGCCGCCAATCTGGACTTTCTTGCCACAAGAAAATCGGCAACACCGAGAGAATATTTGCGATATTTTGCCAGAGGGCCCACACATCGAAGCTTTGACCTGCATGTTTGCAGAGTAAAAAGATATCCGTAACGGAAAAGTCGCAAATGCGACATACTAGATGAGCGCTGGGTGATGTACCTGTTTCGAGGTACTTGTTTCGGGCCGGTCGGCGCTGAGGACGAAATGTATTTGTCCGACCTCTCGAGTTTCATTTTGGGTTTTCGGGGTTGAGCCGTGTCCATCGTTCCATCTCAGCGGGTCCAGTTCGGGCCCACTACAGGAAGATTGACCATGAATAAGCAAACCAAAGCAGCAGTTGCCGCCGGCGCAGGAGCCATCCTTCTACTCGGCGGTGCCGGCAGCCTTGCTTACTGGAATGACGAGGGCACCTCGCCTGGCGGGGAGATCAACTCCGGTCAGCTGTCACTCGACGACTGCACCGGCGGCGGCGGATGGACCGATGTCAAAAACAACACCGCCATCGCCGACATCAACGCCTTCCGCATCGTGCCGGGCGACGTTGTCTCGTACAACTGCAGCACCGCCGTCAACGCGACCGGTGACAACCTCACTGCAACACTGTCCGTTGACCTCGGCGCAGTCACCGGAGATGCAGCATTGAAGGCGGCGCTGAACCCGTCGGTGGCGGCAACGGCCAACGGCGTCGCGCTCCCCAGCGGCCCGACCGGAGTACAGATCAACCCCACCGACGGTAAGCAGCCCGTGGTGATCACGGTGACAATGGCGTTCGACGCGGCCACATCCACCACGGCCGCGCAGAATGCAACGATCAATCTCGGCGCTACCGCGCTCACCCTGGTACAGAACACCAACTGAGCTCCCTAACTCCGTGAAGAAGTTCTGGTTGGGGGCTGCGGCCGCCGTGACGATCACCGTTCTGGTTTTGCTGTCAACACAGCAAACCGGCGCCACCTGGCGCGATCAGGATCAGATCGGTGACGCAGCCCTCACATCAGGCGAGTTGAAAATTCTCGCCGGCGGCTCGAACACGTATCCGTGGACGGCCTTCGGCGGGACCAACCTCAGCCCGGGTTCGGTGGTGCAACGCCCGCTGACCATCACGGTGGTGGGCAATACCAAGGTCAGTTACCGGCTGTTGTCGATTTCGCCGACTACGTCCGGGATTCCACTGACTTTCTCCGCCTCGGTCGTCAACAGCACCGCCGGTTGCCCGGCGAGTGGCAATCCAACAGGAATTGTGGCCGGACCATGGACTGCGTTCCCGTCCGCGGCCCGAACCGTCCCCATCAACACCTCTGAGGTCTGGTGCTTACAGGCGACCGTGGGCAATACGGCACCACAGAACAGCACAAGCTCTGTCACCCTCAATTTCCGAGCGGATCAACAGCTATGACAGTTCCAGGCTCCGCAAACGAGCACACCGGGCCCCTGTGGTGGATACGCTCCGCACTGAGCTGGGCGTTGCTGCTGTCGATGTCGGCAGTGCTTGTGGTCACCATTGTGATCCCGGTCGCGGCCGGTGCCGACCGGTTCACGGTGCTGACGGGGTCCATGCAGCCGACGTACCCACCGGGGACGCTGATCATTGTCAAGCCTGTGGAAGGCAAAGACCTCCGGCTCGGTGACGCGATCACATACCAACTGCGGCCGGGTGAGCCTACGGTGGTCACCCACCGAATCATCGCCAGCTCGCAAAACGCCAGGGGCGAACGGACCTACACCACGCAGGGTGACGCCAACGACACCCCCGATACCAAACCCGTTGTGGCCGAACAGGTCAATGGCAAGGTCTGGTACAGCATCCCCTACCTCGGGTATGTCAACAACTGGCTCACCGGACAACAGCGCGCCTGGACCATCGGCGCACTGGTGATCGGGCTGTTCTCCTACGCCCTTCTGCTGACTGTCGGCAGCGTTCGCGACGCACGACGCTCACGTCGGCAGGAGCCCGAATCAGAAGAGACGTCACATCATGTCGCACAGCTTTGACTCGGCCCGTTTCCGGGAGGCGCTCACCGGGCCACTCGGTGTCCGGCTGCGAGCAATCCTGGCCATCGGCATGGTCCTGGGACTCGGCGCCGTCGGAACGATGGCATTGTGGAGCAATTCTGCGGCGGCAACGTCTGGAGACTTCAAGACCGGCATCCTCGATCTCCGCGTCAACGGGGTCAAGTCGTATCCGTTCACCGGCGCAACCGGTCTCACCATGACCAACATGCTCCCGGGCGAGAGCAGAGCGGCAACATTGCAGGTTCAGAACAGCCTTTCGACACTTCCGGTCAGCTACACGATGACAGCAAGTACCCCGGCGGGTAGCCCGGCGCTCGCCAACAATCTCCGGATGACGGTGTTCACGAGTGCCGCACCCACAAACGGAACCGCCAATGGCCTGGCCACCGGCAGCTGCACCGGCACTCAGATCGGCACCGCCGTTCTGCGCGCTGCCAATTCGGTGTCGGTCATCACCACCGCGCAAACGCTGAGCGCTACCGCGGGCACCAATACCCAATCGCTGTGCTTTGTTGTCGCACTCGTGCCGGCCGCCCCCCTGAGCGTCCAGAGTCAGACACTCTCGTCCATCACCGCCACGTTCACTGCGACGTCAACATGACCCACACACACCCACATCCCACGGAGCATCGCAGACGCGCCAGGATCTTTCGCGAGATCGCGTTGACGGCGGGTGCCGCCCTCGGCCTGCTGTGCATCATCGCGGCAGCGGCAGCCATGTTCCTCGGCATCACACCGCTGATCGTTCGGTCCGGCTCGATGGAGCCGACGATCCCCACAGGTGCGCTGGCCATCGCAAAAGACGTGTCCGCCACCGACATCAAACCCGGCGACGTGATCAGCGTCGACGACGCTCAGGGAGTCCGAATCACTCACCGCGTGGTGTCGGTCGACTCCACGGCGGGCGACGCTGTTGCACTCACCCTGCAAGGCGACGCGAACAATGTGCCCGATGCCCTCCCCTACGTGGTCGACTCCGCTCACCGTGTTCTCTTTCACGTCGACGGCCTGGGCTACGTGGCCGCATGGCTGGACACACCCGCCGCGAAAGTCATCGGCGGCCTGTTTGTGGTCGGCCTCCTCTGGTTGGTGGTCTTCCCCACCGGCCGTAATCAAAAAGACAGCGCCGACAAACCACCTCGCGCCGACAAACCCAAGCATGCGGCCCGATCAGCACCGCCGCTCATCGTCCTCGGACTCGCGGCGACCATGCTGGTCACTCTTGCCAATTCGCAGGGAACTGCTGCGGTTTACACCAGTCAAGCCTCGGCGACCACCGGCTCGTTTGCATCTCGATCCGACTTCGTCCCGCAGATCAACTGGCCCGTTTTCGGTGCCGAGTACGTCACGTGTTCCACCGGCGGGGCGTCCAACGCGCGCATGGTCACCCTGACCTGGAGACACATGGGACCGCCCTACCAGTACCGAATGATCCTCCGCGATCTCACCGGCAATGTGTGGCGAACCATCGACATCGACCCTGGCACCGCAGCTGCCACGCTGTCGCTCCAGTCAGTGACGTTTGGGGCCACCGGATTTCCGATTCGCTCCACCCAGTGGGACTACGAGGCCGAGATCCACACCATTCTCCCCGGGGGCGCTGTCTCGTCGGCCTGGCGTGGCTACCGGGTGTACCAGGATTCGATCTCTTACAACCACGAAAACCTCTCTTGCCGTGGACCTCAAGTCGCCGGCTACAGCGGATACATTCCGCCACCGGCGTCCATTACCTGCGTGACGAACGCCGGTACCAAAACCGCCACCGTGTCTTGGCCCCACCTGGCCGGGTACACCTACCGGGTGGCCGTTCGGGACCCAGCGACTCGAAACGTCGCGTTCTCCGCCAATGTATCGGCACCGTTCGGCACCGCCGCGGGCCAGCCAGTGAGTAGAACGATCTCGTATCCCGACGTCCAAAACGGTGGCCTCACCGGCACGGCTGCCAACGTTGAAGTCCATACCCGCGTGGACGACGCGCAACAGTCCACAGAGTTCGTATCCCATCAAATCACCGCAAGCTCGGCCAACGGGGTTGCGTGCGTTGAGCCCGCGGCCAGCGCCCTGCGAATCGCGCCCATGACCACCACCACCAGCACCACCGCCCCGGCACCCACGACAACCACCACACCCCAAACAGCGGCACCCACAACAACGACCACCGCGACCACAACCACCACCGCACCCGCAACCACGACGGCCACAACTTCCGCACCCACGACAACCACCGCGACGACGACGGCAGCCGCAACGGAGCAACCACTGTCCGCAATCACCACCTCGTCGTCCGGCAGTTACTCAGCACAGTTGATGCAAACCGCCACCGGCCCAGCCGTGGTCATCAGAAACGCAAACAACGTGGAGGAATTCCGCACCCCCGCAGCGGTCGAGGACACCCTGCAATGGGTCACCGGTTCCGACGAACTACGGGTCACCGGCGTATCGGGGACGACCTCCATCAGCCGCGAAACCGGAACATGGCTCTCCTCGCCCTATCTGGAGCCCACCGGCTCCGGATAACCAGCAGCGCAGCCGTTCAGCAGAACGCCACACAACAATTCGGCTCGTTCGCCCGTCGATTCTGTCTCGTCGACGTCTTGGGGCGCTACTGTTCGATCGTGAACTTCAGCGACGCACTTTTGGAACAAAACCGTCTCCTCGGCGAAGCGATCCGGCATGCCGACTTCGCGCTGCCCGTGCCCACCTGTCCCGAATGGAATATCCAGCAACTCTTCCGGCATGTCGGACGTGGAGATCGCTGGGCGGCGCAGATCGTGGGCGAGCAACGTGACAGTCCGGCCGATCCGCGCCAGGTGCCGAACGGCAAACCGCCGGAAGACATCGACGGTGCCATCGAGTGGTTCAACGACGGTGTCCAGAAGCTCCTCGCCGCAGTCGCGGAGACCGGTGCCGACACCCCGGTGTGGACGTTCACCGGACCCCAGCCGGCCGCCTGGTGGATTCGACGACGTTTACACGAGACCACCGTGCACCGCGCGGATGCTCAACTGGCGCTGGACGTTCCGTTCGATCTCGTCGCTGATCTCGCTGCCGACGGAATTTCCGAATGGCTGGGTCTCATGTCGGCGCGGCCGGCAGGCGCGACAGCTCCCCTGGACAACGGGGCAACCCTGCATCTACATGCATCCGAGACAGATCTCGGTCCTGACGGCGAATGGTTCATCCGCGGCGAGGAAGGAACAGTGGCATGGGACCACAGCCACGCAAAAGCAGATGCTGCCGTACGAGGGCCGGCATCGGGCCTGCTGCTGGCGATCAGCCGACGCAAATCGGCGGAGGAAGCGGGCCTGGAGATCCTGGGTGATCGTCAGGTGTGGGACACCTGGCTCGAACGTACTCAGTTCTGACCGGCAGTTCTGAGTCAGCCGATCATCAAGGCAGTGTCCAGAACACCACGGTGACAAGGTAGAACACCACGGTCCACAGAGCCATCACCCCAAGGATCACTGCGAACCCCCGCAAGTTCGTCTGCCTCTTGGGAGTGTTCGGTGACGGGTACAGCCAGTGACCAAGGATCTTGTTGACGTAGTACGGCATCGTGAAGAAGGTCATCACAAAGCTCGACAGCAGGTTGCCGATCAGCAACCCGAGCCAGAGCGGCATGCCCAGAGGTGAAAGGGCAAGCGAGAGCAGCACAACGGTGGGATAGAGACCCACCCAGACGGCGGTGGACATCTTAGTGTCCGACGGTATCGGCGCACGGTGACCGTCTTGGTCGAACGCGAACCAGCTACCGAATGAGTTGTCGATGGTGCGCAACTCGAACTCGTTGAACTTCTTGCCCTCGTCCAGCAGTACCTGCCGCTCACGTGAGGTGAGCCATGCATCCAGGTCGGCGGCACTCTCGAAGCGGTACAACGCCGTCCACTCGTTCTGCAAGCCCTCGATGGGCCGGAACAGTTCAGTCCCGCGAAACCCCTTGAACCCGGTCTCGGCCTCGCGCATGCGGCCCTGCCATTCGAGGAAGTCGTCGATGTGTTCCGGTGAGACCCGGTGTGTCACCACCACGGTGACAAGCGGATCCACCGGGGCCGCGCCACCGGTGATGACCTGTTGCGTCGCGGGGCCGTCGAAGTACTCTCGGCCCCTGTCGAGATGTTCTTGCCGTGTGGCGCTGTTGATCCAGGCCTGCACGTGAGCCACCGAGTCGAAGCGATACACCACCACCCAGTCGGGCTGGACGTCTGTCGGTTGAGCCGTCTCGGCGGCGATGAACCCCGGATAGCGGGCCGCCGCAGCATTCATGTCGTCTTGCCAGATGGCAAATGCACGCTCAGTTCCTGGGCGGACCTTTTGGCCGATGATCACCGTTGCGGCATTGTTTGTGGTTGTTGCTTCGGCGGTCATCGCCGGCTCCTACTCGTCGTCACGCGGTGGAATCACGGGCAGGCCGGCTTGGGCCACACCTCGACGTGACTCGAAGCGCGTCGTTTCGACTTCCTGGCGGAATCGTACGTGAGACGGCTGCGTTTCACCGGCCGTGTGCAGAAGTCGCTCATCGGCACGACCTCGGCGCAACCGAGGGAGGTAGCAACCGCGTGTCACGAAAACCCGGTCGCGCGAGCACCATTGACGCCTCAGACGCTGAAGGCGGCCGGAAATCGTCGACGAAGTGCATCAATCTGTCGACGGACCTCGTACAACTCGAACCGTTTGCGCGAGTGCATCTCCGCTGACACCTTGTTGTTGGTCAGCTCTTCTTCGATCTGCGTTGCCCACAACTCGAGCTGGGCGGCGAAATACGTTGCCTGCGCCTCGTTCGAGTCCTGCTCCCACTGCCCGGAGGTCATGGCGCAAAATTGTAGCCGCTCTATAGTTCCTGTCCGACGCAGATGGGAGCCCCGTTCACACCGGCGCAGTCATGCGAGGCGGCGGGTGCACACCTGACGGATCGCGGCGACGACGGACTGGTCGTGACTACCAGCCTGATCGGTGTCGAGCACATCGGTGAGGCGCTCGAAGTAGTCCCTCTCCCCGATGCCGAACTCCACCAGGATGTCGTCGGCCGACCCTCCGCCGTACGGGTACCAGCGCCGGGCGAAGTCGAGCATTCGCTCCACCTCGTCCGGCGGGATGTTGCTCAGAGTGGTCATGGTCCAATTATCGATCCTGCGACTGAACTTCGCATCCGACAAAGGGCCGGATCAGCCGTCTGAGAAGATCGTGCGGACCAGAAAGCGAGGGGCAGTGCGTCATCGACTGTCGACGTTGATCGAGGTCCTCGACCGCCGGCAAGTGATCATCTACGTGGCGGCCATCGGTGCCGGCATCGTTCTCGGCCTTGTCGCACCGGGCGCCGGCGGGTCGCTGGACTGGGCCATCAACCCCGCTCTCGGCGCGCTCCTGTACGTGACGTTTCTGCAGATCCCCACCCGTGACCTCGCCCGGTCGCTTCAAGACCGCCGGTTCCTGGTCGCTGTCGCGGTGCTTAACTTCGCCATCGTCCCGTTGGTGGTCGCGGCGATGTTCGTGTTCTTGCCGGACGACCAGGCAGTCCGGTTCGGTGTGCTGCTCGTGCTGCTCAGCCCCTGTATCGATTACGTGATCGTCTTCTCCGGGCTCGCTGGGGGCAGCGCCCATCGGTTGCTGGCCGCGACGCCGCTTCTGCTCCTGGCGCAGATGCTGTTGTTACCGGTCTACCTCGCCGTGTTCCTCGGTTCGGACCTCGCCCAGATCATCGCGGTGCGACCTCTCGTCGAGGCTTTTGTGATCCTCATCGTGGTGCCACTGCTGCTCGCGTGGGCCACCCAGACGCTGGCGGTGCGTTTCCCGATCGCGCGTCGGGTGAGTTCATGTGCAACAGCCGCGATGGTGCCGCTGATGGTAATCGTGCTGTTCGTGGTTGTCGCGTCGCAGATACCGAAGGTGTCCGGCAGTCTCGGTGACGTTGTCGCGGTTGTGCCGTTCTACGTTCTCTTCCTGCTCGTGATGGCTTTTGTGGGTCGCTGGGTGGCCTCGAGGTTCGCGTTCGACAACCCCGGTCGCCGCGCGCTGGTCTTCAGCGGCGCCACCCGCAACTCACTCGTGGTGCTCCCGCTGGCCCTTGCCCTACCGGCGGGCTACGAACTGGCAGCGGCCGTGGTGGTCACGCAGACCCTGGTCGAGGTGGTCGGCATGGTCGTCTACGTCCGGGTGATCCCGCACTTGATCCCTTCCCGCACTTGATCCCTTCCCGCTGACATCGTCTGCGCAATTGTCCGAAACGTTCACGAGTCCGTGGCCGCCCTGACCTAGCGTGAGAAGGGTGCAACTCGACCAGCAGATCCACTTCCTGACCTTCGCCACCGCCGACCTCGACGCCGCACGGCAGTTCTATGTGAACGCTCTCGCATGGAAGCCGCTGATGGACGTGGAGAACGAGATCATCTTCTTCCAGATCGCGCCCGGCGTCGTGCTCGGGTTCTTCGACGCCGGCAAGTTCGCCGAGGACGTCGGCGTGGCCGCTGCCCCATCGATTTCCGGTGCGACAGTTGCCCACAACGTCGACAGTCAGGACGGTGTCCGGGCGGTCGCCGACGCCATGGTCACGGCCGGCGCGACGCTGCTCAAACCACCGCAGCCGGGCGCTTTCGGTGGCATCTTCCACGCACAGGTCCGTGATCCCAACGGCCTCATCTGGGAGATCGCGCACAACCCCGGCTGGCACGTCGAGGCCGACGGAACGGTGGTCCTCGCCTGACTCGGTCCTGGAGAATGTTCTTCGCTCGGCCACATCAGCTGGCGACGTACGGTGGGGTCAGCACGCGACCATCACCAGCGAGGATCGATGACCTTTCCATTCGAAGACGAGGAACCCATCGGCGAGACCGATGAACTCCTGAGACAAGCCGCCGTCTACGAGGCGGGCGAGCACGGACACGAGATCAACCGCGGTCACGCCCTGGGTGGGACCGAGGGTTCCACGGACGGGCAGTAATTCACGTGGTCACCGACATCGGCGGCCGCCGTCTGACCTTCGCCGAGGAGTTCGACAACCCCGGTCTCGACCCGGCCGTGTGGTCGCCGCACTACTTGCCCGCATGGAGTTCGCGAGCGCTCACCGCGGCTACCTACTCGATCTCCGACTCGTGTCTGCATCTGTCCATCCCACCGGAGCAGCCGTTGTGGCTGGCGGGCGAGCACTCCCCGCTACGGGTCTCCGGCATCCAGTCGGGCAACGGATCCGGAGCTGTCGGCAGCACCCTGGGACAGCAACCGCCTTTCGACGGGGCCGTGGTGCGAGAGCATCAACCGGAGTTTCGCGGCTGGACGCCGGCGGGCGGCTACCTGGAAATCCGGATGCGTGCCACCGTCTCGCCCAGATCCATGTTCGCCTGGTGGATGGTGGGCCTCGAAGACGCTCCCGAGCGCAGCGCCGAGATCTGTGTGGCCGAGATCTTCGGCGAGACCGTCACCTCGTCGCCCTCTGCCGCGGTGGGTACCGGTCTGCATCCGTTTCGCGATCCGTCGGTGGTCGACGACTTCACGACGACGGTGCTGCCCATCGACGTGGGCGACTTCCATGACTACGCGGTCGAGTGGACCACCGATGCAGTCGAGTTCTACGTCGACGGCACGTTTGTCCGGCGATGCCTCAATCCCCCGACCTATCCCATGCAGATGATGCTGGCCGTCTTCGACTTCCCGGAGCGGTCCAACGGCGCCGACGATGATCTGGTGCCAGAAATGGTGATTGATCATCTTCGCGGCTACGCCTGACCGGGCGGTCAACCGCCGAACAACAGATACAGACCGAGGAACGTATACGCAACCATCGTCAGCAACAGCGCCAACTGGCCGGTGCGCTGGTGACGTGCCGGAAGAAGTCGCAACGACGCATCGTGCGCGGCTATGACTGCGGCGATGTGACCGGCGAGGACAAACCCAACCTTGAGCGTGGCCGCCACGGTCGGGTGTTGTGAGAGAACATAACCGGGGTGGGCGTCCTGGAGCCACAGCACATTCCACCCTCGGCCGAGCGGATCGCCAAGAGCCAGGAACGTCTCCTGCCCCTTCTCCACCAGATATTGCAGATAGTGGGCCAGGACGTACCCGATCACTATGGGGATCAGCGTGTGTGCGAGTTGGCCCGGGAGTGCTTGTCGTTGCGCCGAACTCACGCCACCGGTGGCGCGGGTGGCGAGCGTGAAGGTTCCGAACACCACCGCGATGAAGACGACAAGGGCAAGGGTGTGTGCCGCCGAGGAGCCCACATCTCCGCCGCCGATCGACTCCACATAGTCCTTCCACTGGGGAAAGTCGGAGAAGCTGTCGAAAGCGGTGGAGCCGAGCAGCACCGACAGCAGAACCACCGTGCCGGGCAGAATCGGAAGCGTGGTCAGGTGATTCATCGGGTTCCCGACGACGATCCGCCCAGTTGCCCGGTCACGGCCGAATACCGAAAGACGGGAAGCGACAACGCTGTAGACGTCGAACGGGTCGGACCTGGTGAGCCAGCGGTCTCCCCAGACGGCAGCGCCTGCGACCATGAGGACCACGTAGCAGAGCAACCAGATCCGGATGGCCGGGACCGAATCCGGCTCAGGTGAGGCGAGTTCGAGCCAGACGAAAGCGAACAAACCAATGGCTGCGGGGCAGTAGCCCCACGTCATGGGATAGACGCGTGTGCGGTCGGAACGCGATCGTCCGACAACTCGGCTACCGAATCGATAGACGGTGCGGATCGGCGAGATGACTCGCCACACCGGGCCGACCAACACGGACAGAACAACAAGGCCCACCCAGAGAAGCACGTAGAAACTTCCCGCGAAGGGGTTGTCGTCCGCATCCGGCCCGAAGACCCCGGCCATCATCACCCACACCGCGAACACCAGAGCCATCACCGCCGCCACGGTGCGCGTCACCGGAGAATCGACGAAGCGAGCAACCCACAGCGGTGCCGGCCGCCCTGGTTTGTCCGGACCGAACCTCGGTGTACGCCATGCGAAAACCACCACCGCGAACGAGAACGTCAGAGCCCATGCCCCACCGATGAGCACAGACGTGTACGGGATGGGCAGGTCCTCGGATCCGCCCAGGCCATGCGCAACGATCATCCCCGGGCGTCTCCGGCGTTTCCGTCGTCGCGAACGTATTCGTCGCCGTCGTGCTCGGTGGAGTCGCGTTCGACGTCGCCATCGAGACCGGAGCCATCATCGTCGCCGCGCCGTCGATCCCTGACGGCGATGACAACGATCACGATCACCAGAATGAGCGCCGGAAAGAACGCCGGCGCGGCCAACAGCAGCGAGTGGCCGGCCAGATACTGGACGTTGTTGTCGCCCATCAGGTCTGCGGTTGCACTGTCGGTCGCGTGTCCGTACGGGCCCCGGTCTCCTGCTGCCTGTTGTTGATCCGGCCGGCACCCCACGACAGCGCTGCGATCAAGATCAACGAGCACGCCAACACCACCAGGCCGGCGACCGTGAACAGCCAGCTCGGGTAGTCGAAGCTGCGCTCTCGCTGCAAGATCTTGATCTCGGGCATGAACTCACGTGTCATCGTCGATTCCGCAGCCACCTCAGGGGCGCTGATGCCCGGGTCGGCGGGCAAGAAGATCGGCACGGCGGTCATCGTCGTGCCATCCTGCACGCGCAGAAGCGTTTTCCACGTCCCCGACACCGGCACCGGCTCGGTGGACCGGTAGATGCCGGCACCGACGCGTTCGAGCGGATCGATGAAAAGACCGCGGTCGTTCTCGATGCCGCCCTGCCACGAGAGGATCGACACCCATTCGGGGTCGTCACTGACCAGCCCAGGCGGGTCGATTGTCACCTCGGCCGTCACCATGCGACCGCCATTGCTCGGCACATCGGTGAGTGTGATTGTGGCGCTGGCATTCTCAGGCACCTCGGTGCGCAACCCGTTGGCTACGGCCCCTCCGACGATCAGGACCGTGAGCACCACTGCCACAGCACTGAGGCGGGGACGCGGCAGCGGCTCGCCTCGCAAGACGACGGCCAACAGAGCGCCGCACACACCGGTGGCGATGCTGACCGGGATCGCCATGGCCAGGGCTTCTGCCCACATCCCGGTCGGCCACGGGTAGTGGTACACCGCATCGATCCACCACGACTCGATCCACAGACCGAGGGTGGCCACGCCGAGTCCGGAGACAGCCCCGAACAACACCGGTCGTCTCACCAAGGGCGTTAGGGCCAGCAGTTCGACCACCACGGCCGGGCCGAAGTACAGCGCGAAGAAGTTGATCGGTGCTCCGAGTGCGGGACCGACGACCAGTGCAACGATCCCTCTGATGGCAATTGCGAAAAGGGCTGCGGCGATGGCTGATCCGGGTCCGAGCGTCATGCGGACCGCGACCAGGGCAAACGCTGCCGCGCCGGCGATCATCATGGGCTGCAGGACAAGCCGGAACTGCTCGACACCGAAGTCGTACTCGATCTGGAAGACCGACAGGCCGATGACAAGTCCGCCGAACGCCATGCACCGAGTGAGCCAGTTGCCCCACCCGTCGGCCGGCGCATTCTCGCCCATCGCGGCGCGGCCCTCACGGTCGAGCAACACCACTGCGATCAGCGACAACCCCGCGCCACCGATCAACATCAGGTGGGTGGGGCCCCACAGGGTGACGTCTTGGCCGAACATGCGGTGCCAGATGTCGTCGAGGGGGAAACCGACCAGGGCGTAGAAGCCACAGCCGGCCAGCAAGATGCCACCGACGGGTGCGTACCAGGTGCGGGTGATCCGAACGGCTGCCGGACCGGGCTTGTCGTACGGCAGGAAGACGGCCAGCATCCCCGCGATGAAGAGGAGGAACAGGCCGACGAGGATGAAGTAGTGAGCAGGGTTTGCCAGCGGACCCTCGTCGCGACCTTTGCCGATGTGCAGACTGACGTCCCAGATGAACCCGAACAGCGCGCAGATGATGGTGCTGGTGACAGGAAGATGGGCAGTGCCGCCCACGGCGGTCGGTTCAGGCGGCGCCCGGCCCACTCAGCCGTAGACGCGAGCCAGGTTATCTTCCGGGTGCGGTGGAGATAGCCCACCCAGAGCAGGATCACCGACACCACCCCGGCGGCCGCACTCATGCCGAAGACCTGATCCAATGCCGCTCCGCCGCCCTCGGACGCCGCCAGCACGTTCTCACCTTGTGTCAACATCGACTCCCCGCCACCTCACACCACACTGGGCCGAATCCACTCATCCGAGGATTCTCAGTAAAAATACAGTAAACGCACGTGCACCCACAAGGGGACGAAATGACTTCTGCCTGCAAAAACGCAGGGACTGTACGAATCAAGTTCAGTGCACAGCCGTACACTGGAGGTAGACGAGGCCGTCGGGCTCCGCCGTCTGTAACCGTGCGTTCACCTGACTTTGTACGTTACAACGCCGGGTGTCAAGATCCATTGGGTCTCGAAGTCAGATCACCAAGCCATCCAGGTGGATCGGCGAACGGCCCGGGACAACCTCAGAGGGCCGAGACGAGCCTGGCCACGATGGATTCAGCCGTACCGGAGGTGGCGTTACGAAAGTCCGTACCGGCCCAGAGGTTCGTCGAGTGCGGATCACCCGCAGCGACCGCAGCCTTCCGCAGGGGCCCGGTCAGATGGTGGATCTGCGGGTAGGCGAACGGCGCGGAAGGGTCGTGTTCTTGCATGAACCGGTTGTAAAGACCCCTCGCGTAACGGCCCGAGAACGCTCGTGTGACTCCCGTCGTCGTGAACTCGGAATCCACCAGGGCGGCGCGGTGCACGGCATTGGTCCCCGCCTCGTCGGCGAGCAGGAACGCCGTGCCCACCTGGACCGCCCGTGCGCCCAGGGCGAGTACCCGGCTCACTTCCTCAGGAGTCGCGATGCCTCCGGTCGCGACCACATCGACTCCCCGTCCGACCACGTCGGCGAGGAGCTCGTCGAGGCTGCCCGGTGCGGGTTCAGCGGTGGGGTCGAAGGTCCCGCGATGCCCACCGGCGCCTGGGCCCTGCGCCACCAGCGCGTCGACTCCGCGGCCGAGTGCGATGTCCGCCTCGGTCGACGTGGTCACGGTGCCGAGCGTGAAGATGCCCGCATCGGTGAGTCGGCGGATCTCGTCGGCCGTGGCGCATCCGAAGGTGAAGGACACCGCGTCGGGCTTGAGGTCGAGCAACACCTCGAGCTTCTCCGCCCAGGCGTCGTCGTCGTATCGCGGCTCACCGAGCGAAGCACCGAACTTGTCTGCCAGTGGCGCGAGTTCTGCTGCGTAAGCCTCGATCTGCGCCGGATCACCGGCATTTGGTTGCGGGACAAAGAGATTGACCCCCAAGCGCCCCGACGTCAGAGACCTCGCCTCCTCGATGTCCGCGGCCAGCTTCTCGCCGTTCAACAGGGCTCCGGCCAGAAAGCCCATACCGCCGGCATTTGTCACCGCAGCCGCAAGCGCCGGCGTGCTGGGCCCACCGGCCATCGGAGCGCCGATCACGGGGGCGTCCAGGTCACGAAGGTCGAAGGTGGGCACGTGTTACCTCCCGGGGATCTGAGCCTGCGGTCACCGGCTCGGGTGTGCGGCAGTCGGGCTGCTGCATTCGGTCTCGACGCGACGGTAGCCTCTTCGCCATGGCCGACGACATCGACATGGCGACTCCGATCGAGATCTCGACGGACGGAGCATGCCTCGGCAATCCCGGGCCGGGCGGGTGGGGCGCGGTGCTGCGGTACAAGAACCACGAGAAACAGTTGTCGGGCGCCGATCCTGCGACCACGAACAACAAGATGGAATTGACCGGGGCCATCAAAGGACTCGAGGCACTCAAGAAGCCCTCGAAGGTCATCCTCTATACCGACAGCACCTACGTCCGCAACGGGATCATGAAGTGGGTGACCGGGTGGCAGAACAACGGCTGGCTCACCAAGGACAAGAAGCCGGTCAAGAACAGCGATCTCTGGCGTGAGCTGATCGAGCAGTGCGCTCGCCATGATGTGGAGTGGCGCTGGGTAAAGGGTCACGCCGGCGACCACTACAACGAGATCGCCGACCAGCTCGCCACCACCGCTGCGAGGGCATTGCGCGACGGCGGACCGACGGGCCAGGTGGCCGGATGACCGCCCCCATCCCGGTGGCTCTGCTGCCGCACACAGATTCACACCTGTCCGAGGCCATAACATCGGCAGGCGGCACTCTGGCCGACCTCGCGGACGCGCGCGCCCTTGTCTGGGTCGGGAACGTCGACGGTTTCCCCGAGCCGCTGCCCGACTCGATCGAATGGGTGCAGCTGCGGCTGGCAGGCATCGAGTCGTTCCTGCGCGCGGGATTGCTCGACGATCGGCGGATCTGGACCAACGCGTCGGGGTTCTACGCCGAGAACGTCGCCGAGCACGCTCTCGCGCTCTTGCTGGCGGGCCTTCGCCAGATCAACGTCGCGGTCCTGCGGCACTGGGATGAGAAGGCCATCGACCCGGCTGTGCGGTCGCTACACGGCTCCACGGTCGGGATCATCGGCGCCGGTGGCATCGCCCGGTCGCTGATACCCCGGTTGAAGGCCTGCGGAGCCCAGGCGATCGCGGTCAACAGATCCGGCCGGCCCGTCGAGGGCGCCTCGAAGACGCTGCCGGCGAGCAGGATCGACGAAGTGTGGGGTCTCATCGACCACGTGGTCCTCGCGGCTCCGGCCACCGACGAGACCAGGCACCTGATCAACGCCCGCACGCTCGCTGCGCTGCCCAGGCATGCCTGGTTGATCAACGTGGCGCGCGGGCCGCTCGTCGATGAAGCTGCCCTGCGGGATGCACTGCTGGCTGGTGAAATCGCCGGCGCAGCGCTCGACGTCACCGACCCGGAGCCACCCGACGCCAACGATCCGCTGTGGGACCTCGAGAACGTGATCATCACCCCGCACGTGGCCAATCCGTCCGCGGGACTCACCCGCACCATGGCGCCATGGCTGGCCGAGAACCTACGGCGTTTCGCCGCAGGCGGCGACATGCTCGCGGTGGTACATCCCGATGCGAGCTATTGATTCTGCCGATGAGTGAGACGCGGCGGCCGGCCGAGAAATAATCTGCGGCACCGTAATGGTTGCGCGGCCTCATGAACATCGGGAGGCTGAAGGCGCGGCATGTTTTCGGTGTCGAGGCTGAGCCACAGCCTGATCACACTCCAACAGAATCGAGATTGGCATGAGCGACAACGTGTACCGGGTCACCGAAATCGTCGGTTCGTCGACCACCAGCTCAGACGATGCCATCAAGACCGCGCTGTCACGGGCTGCGCAGACACTGCACAACATCGACTGGTTCCAGGTGGTCGAGACGCGCGGCCATGTGGAGAACGGCGAGATCGCCCACTTCCAGGTGACGGTGAAAATCGGCTTCAAGCTCGAGGACTGACAAGCACGCCGGCGTCGGCGCGGCGTCCGGGTACGGTTTTCACAGGAGCCCAAACCGGACACGGCCGGCGTCGGCAAGGCGCGTTCACCCGGTACCTCCCCGACCGGAAGACGCGCATGACACATAGATTCAGCATCGCGCTGGCGGTGGCGGGTGCGCTGCTCGTCGCCGGGTGCGACACCCCTGACAACGAACGATCCACTGATCCGGGTGCAACCTCGCAAGCGACCACCCCTGCCTCCTCTTCGGCAACTGTCGCTCCGGCCGGGGCGCCGACGGACCTGGTGACCGGGCTCGACGCGCCATGGTCGATCGTCTTCGCCGACGATGCACCGCTCATCAGCGAACGCGACTCCGGCAACATCCTCGAAGTCGTCGGCGACCGCACCCGGGTGGTCGGCGCGGTGGCTGATGTCGCACCCGCAGGCGAGGGCGGGTTGCTCGGTCTCGCCATGCGGGAGGAGATCCTGTACGTCTACTTCACCAGCGACGACGGGGACAACCGTGTCGTGAGATACCGCCTGACCGGATCAACCGGAGGTCTCGGACTCGGCCCCGTCGAACCCATTCTTACCGGCATCCCGGGCGGACGAACCCACAACGGCGGCCGTATCGCATTCGGTCCCGACGGCATGCTCTACATCTCCACCGGCGACGCCCAGGACCGGCCGAAAGCGCAAGATCCCGCCAGTCTCTCCGGCAAGATCCTGCGGATCACCCCGGATGGAGACGTGCCCGCCGACAATCCGACAGCAGGCAGCCCGATGTGGTCGCTCGGCCACCGCAACGTCCAGGGTCTGGCGTGGGCAGCCGACGGGACCATGTTCTCTTCCGAGTACGGCCAGGACACCTGGGATGAGCTCAATGTCATCGAGAAGGGCGGCAACTACGGCTGGCCCCGACTGGAGGGCGGAGGCGAGCAATTCGACAGCATCTACATCGACCCCGTCCAGCAATGGAATCCCGACGACGCCAGCCCCAGCGGCATGACCATCGCAGGCGACACCATCTACATCGCCAATCTACGAGGCGAGCGATTGCGTGCGGTACCCGTGGCCGCTCCCGAGACCGCACGCGATCTCTACGTCGGCGAGTTCGGTCGTTTGCGTGATGTCGCCGTGGCCCCCGATGGCTCGCTGTGGTTTCTCACCAACAACACCGACGGGCGGGGCGACGCACGTTCGGGCGATGACCGCATCAAACGGGTGCCGGCCCTCCCCAACTGACCACAAGACGCACCGATACGCGACGAATATCGTTGTGTCACAACGTTTTTACCAACATCTCAAGTTCAGCCGCCTATCCCTTGCGACGGCCGAGGGGCAGGCACGTCGGCACCGTTTCCGGTGATGTTTGGTTATCCTCGCTCACGGCTATTCGCCAAGAGACACAGATGCGCGCCTCAAGGAGGGAGATCGAGTGGGCGGCGGGAAAGATCACGATGTCCGCGGCGCCGGCCAACCACGCACTGGCGGTTCCGTCTCGACGGGGTTGGGACAACTCTGCGAGGACGTGGTGCACGCCGCCGGTGTTGATGGAGCCGCACTGACCCTCCTCACCACATCGAGCCGTGTTCGCGACCTGGTTTATGCGACCGACGCTCTGGCCCAGCAGCTCGACGATTTGCAGTTCACGCTCGGCGAGGGTCCGTGTCTGGATGCCTACGACAACCACGACGCCCGGCTACTCTCCGATCTCGACAGTCGAACGGCGAGCCCGTGGCCCACATTCGTCGGTGAGGCGTTCGGCCTCGGTGCTCGTGCCGTGTTCGCCTTCCCGGTGGCCGCCGGAGGGACGCCTCTGGCTGTGCTGGAGTTGTACCGTCGCACAGCCGGCGCGTTGAGTGCCGATGAGTACGCTGCCGCGACGGCGACTGCGACGGCTGCCGGGTACACGGTCACCCGCAATTGGCACGATTACCTCGCCACCCAGGGCGACTACGACGACCGGGTTGCCACGGCCGCAGCCGATATGAGTCAGGCACAAGACCACACCACGGACAGGTTCTCCCGGTCAGACGTCTACCTCGCATCCGGCATGGTGGCAGCCCAATTGTCCGTGTCTGCCGATGAAGGGCTGGCCAGGTTGCGGGCATTCTCTTTCCGGCACGATCGCTCACTCAAGGACGTCGCGGACGATGTGGTCGCCCGGCGGATGAACCTGCGCACCCTCGACCTGGAAGATCACTGAGCACGCGCTCAGGAGTTGAGTTCGATCAGCCCGACCACTCCGAGCACTCCGCCCAGCAGCCCCGACATCGACAGCAATATCGTCAGGTCACTGCCGCTGATGGAGATGCGCGGTGTCTCGCGGGGCGCGATGCTGCGGGTCGTGCGCGTGACAGAGGGCCGGATCGGCCGGTGGCCCCCGACGGTGGGGTCCCACAGCAACCCGGTCATCTCGCGCGGAACGGTCGGCCGCGCATCGCGACGGACGAGTACTGGCCTGAGCTGCGATTGACGACCCGGCCACTCAAGAAAAGTCACACTGTACATTCTGCCGGTTATCGCAAACTCGCGTCGTCTATCGCGAAATGTTCATCCGTTCGACTCACGGACCTTACCGGCGATGAGGGTGCCGAAGCAGCGGCGTCACCTCCGGCCGTCACACCCCGATGATCGAAAGCACATTCCCCGATGGGTCCCGGAACCATGCAATGTCCGGACCCTGGTCGTTTCGAGATCCGCGAAAGACCCCCCGCTCGTCTTGGTCGAAGTCGTCGTACCGGTCGAACTCGACCCCTCGTTCGGTCAGCGCGGTCACCGCCGCATCGATATCGGGGACCTCGAAGTTGAGAATGGTGAACACTGCCGGTTCGTGGTCGGGCTTGGGATACACCAGCACGTTGGTGCTTCCGGTCAGGTGCAGGTTGAGCAGCCCCATCGGGCCGTCCTCGACCTCGAGGCCAAGTGTCTCGGAGTAGAAACTCCGGGCCTCCTCGATGTCCTTGACCGCGAACCCACTGAACGCGTTGTTGATGTCGAGCATGTCGATCCTCCTCGCCGGCGGTCACCGCCGATGGTCATCCCCTTGCCAATACCGACCACCGATGTGCCCTCAACTCATCGGTCGACCCCGGCGCTCTTCGGCGGCAGATCGTGCTCGACGGCGGGTGGCGCAAAGGTCACCGCATCTCCTCCGCCTTTCTTCGACTGGTACATCGCGGCGTCAGCCGATGGCGCGAGTGCACTCAGCAGAGCGATGGTCGGTCGAAGGCGTCCGGACTTGGTCATGCAGTGCGCCGCCACGGCAACCCCGACGCTCACCGTGATCGGGTAGGCGTCATGCGGGTTGCGCAGCACGATCCGGAGCCGTTCGGCGAGATCGACCAGCTGCTCGACTGAGCCCGTGACGGCGACCGCGAACTCCTCGCCACCGACCCGGGCCACCAGCGCTGCCGGACCCGCCGTCGCGGAGAGTCTGGAGGCGGCGAGTGCGAGGACGGTGTCGCCCGCGTGGTGCCCGTGCTGATCGTTCACCGTCTTGAACTCGTCGATGTCCAGCATCAGCACGGCCAGCAAGGTCCGGGGACCGTCGTAGCGCAGCTGGGGGAAGTCCACTTCCAGGCCGCGCCGGTTGCGGAGTTGCGTCAGGTGATCGCGAAACGCATCGCTGGCGTCGTGGCCGAGGTTCAGCAGGCCGGACTGCATCATGATCGGCGCCGACAACAGAACCGACAGCAAGACTGACAGCAGGGCGGATGCGATGAATACGTCTTGCCCGGGAGTAACCATCACGTTGAGGTACAACGCCACGGTGGTCGACGTGGCGAACGCCAGGTGCGCAGCCAGCCATCGCGGGCTGTGAAATGCGCTGATGTGGGCGGCGGTCACCGCGAACAACACGCAGCCGGTCATCGCGACGAACGGGTCGGCGAACGTGAACAGCACCACCGCGACACCCACGTCGCAGTAGACGAGGAACAGCTGCGCAGCTCGTCTGGACGGCCATGGGCCCCGGAGCCAAGCCAGGCCGACGACCATGCTGCTGACCGCAGCAACCGCGACCGCACCTTGCGCGGCGACGGTGTCGCGTGGACCGGCCGGGGGACCCCAGCGACAGCAGCGCGGCCACCCCGTAGAAGAACGACCACATCCCGACGGCTTGGCGGTTGACGACCAGGGATCCGCGCGAGCGGTGGTAGTTCAGCGTCCACTGATAATCGAACGGTTGCCGCCACCACCTCCGGATGAAGTGCATGCGGCGTCTCCAAGCAGTTAGTGGGCGGTACGAATCAACACGTGAGCAGGCTGCGAAAATGTCACTCTGTCAATTCGGCATCGAAGGGTCGCGAGACTGCTCGGTGAGATGCAGACCACACAAGAACCGGACGTCGCCGGTTCGATCGTCCAACATGTGGGAACCGATGGAATGGCCGCTCGGACGGGCGTAGTTGTAGAAACCATGACTGATCTCGCAAGCAAGGCAACCACTCTGCTCGAACTCCACCAGCCAGGAAATCCGGTGATCCTCCCGACGGTGTGGGATGCGTGGTCGGCGAATCTCGCCGTGTCCGCCGGTTTCACGGCGCTGACCGTGGGCAGTCACCCGGTGTCGGATTCGATTGGCAAGGCCGACAACGAGGGCATCACATTCGATGAGTTGATCACCCGCATCAAGCAGATCACCGAAGCTGTCGACGTACCGATCTCGGTCGACATCGAGTCCGGCTACGGCGAAGACCCCAAGCGACTGATCGATGGCCTGCTCAGTGTCGGCGCCGTTGGTCTGAACATCGAGGACACCGTGCACAGCGAGGGTGGCCGTCTGCGTGAGGCACAGGAGCATGCCGACTTCGTCGGAGCACTGCGTGCAGCATCGGATGCCACCGACACCCACGTGGTGATCAACGCCCGCACCGACCTCTTCGTCAAACAGGTCGGCGATGAAAACGACCGCGTCGACCGCGCCATCGACCGCTTGAAACTGGCGGCCGCCGCCGGCGCGACGTGCTCTACCCCGTCGGCTTCCACTCCGACGACGTCCACAAGCGCCTCACCGCCGAGCTACCTCTCCCGGTCAACGCGATCGGTCACCCCGCCAACGACGACAAGGCAGCCCTGGCTGCGCTCGGTGTCGCCCGGGTCAGCTTTGGTCCGATCCTGCAGATGGTTTTGGCCGAACGCGCTGGCGAGGTACTCGCACGCTGGAAGTGACCAGCGGCCCGCTCGGCATCGGCTGTCGCACCGGCGTGCCACCATGTTGACGTGGTTGCGACAGCGGCGGCGCACGCTTTGTGGCGCTCAGGGGTGGGGTTGTCGTTGTGGTTCACCGACGCGAACGGCGAACCGTGCACCGGCCACGTGCCGGACGGGCTACCGGAGCCGGTCGCCACAGCGGTGTCGGGACGGTCACTGCGGCGCACCATCACCGTTGCCGGCCCCGGGCCCACCCGTCGCGACGTCTCATCGCTGACACTGGGCCCGGCGGCTTCCTGCGACCTGCTGCGGTCGGTGAATGATGATCCTGCCGTCGGTGGCGAATTACGTTATTACCGTTTCCTTTTGGAATCCACCGAGCGTTTCGTCAGTGCCGGGGCCGTCGCTCCGGCGGTGAACCGGGTCGCCGGCGAGTGGGCAGTACGCTGGGCTCCGCTCACCACGGCGGGCTGGCGGGCCTGGCTCTCCACGGCCATCGCGTCCGCGCCACCGGTGATCCTGGAGAACGGCGATTCCACCGCCATCATGGACTTCTGTGGCGAGATGACCGACCACCTCTGCCGCATCCGCTGCTCCGACATCGCCCCCACTTCAGTGCGGTCGAGCCTGGTCCGAGGCCTGTTGCCAGACACCGATTCGCCTGAGATGTCGGCGGAACGGGCCGCGTCCGCCGCGGCTGCGTGGGCGAACTGGGCCGACGGCCTCCGGCAGGGCGAGTCCGCGTTGGTACTCCGGCTGTGCGAGCCCGAAGAAGACGACAACGACGACTCCGACCTGGTGACCCGGTGGCGCCTGCAGGTGTGCCGGCGAACCATGGACCGTCCGGATCAACCCGTGGAGCTGCGCCGGCTGGATCCACATCAGATCGATGAGATCACCACCGAGGTCGCCGGAGCCGTTCGCGCTTTTCCCGACCTCAAAGCCGCCCACCACGACCACCATTCCCTGGATTTCCTGCTCTCCACCGACACGGTGCTGGCTCTGCTCGACACCGGAGTCGCCGCGTTGGCGGACGCCGGGTTCGAAGTACTGCTCCCTCGGTCCATCGCCCATGTGAGGCCGACCCTGACGCTGCGGGGCAAGCCCGAGGGTGGGCCGCGTTCTCGCGCTGTCATGGTGGGACTCGGCGAGATCCGGGACTTCCAATGGCAATTGGCCTTGGGCGACCACATTCTCGACGCCTCCGAACTCGAAGCACTGGCGCGCCAGAAGGGTGATCTGGTCAGGATCCGCGGCAAGTGGGTGCGCGCCGACAACGCGGCCTTGTCGAGGTCGGCTGCGTTCATCCAGACGCAGCGGGCACTGGCCGAGTCAGGTCAGCCGGCCGACATGGGTGAGCTCTTCAACCTCGTCACCGACGGAGACGACCGGCTGCCGCTACCGGTCGGGCGGGTGGAAGGTCTGTCATGGCTCGACGACATCAAGCGCGGTGGGCAACTGGCCCCACCGCCGCTCGAGGCTCCCGCATCGTTGCGTGCCGAGCTCAGGCCCTACCAACACCGTGGGATGGAGTGGCTGAGGCACCTGAGTTCGCTCGGCATCGGCGCGGTGCTCGCCGACGACATGGGCCTGGGTAAGACCATCCAGGTGCTCGCGCTGATCTGCGGCGAAAGTGCACCAGACGGTGCCGGTTCGCGCACAACGCTTTTGGTGTGCCCGATGTCGGTGGTGGGTAACTGGGAACGAGAGATCACCAAGTTCGCGCCCCACCTCACCGTGCTGGTCCATCACGGACCAGGCCGCCTTGCCCACGGGCACTTCGAACCGGCGGCGGCCAAGGTGAATGTTGTCATCACGACGTTTGCGATCGCTTCGCGCGACCGGGCGCTGCTGAGCGCGGTGAAGTGGGACCGCCTCGTGGTAGACGAAGCCCAGCACATCAAGAACGTGAACACCGCCCAGTCCAAAGCGGTGCGGGCGATGTCGGCTCGTCACCGTGTCGCCCTCACGGGCACCCCGGTGGAGAACCGGCTCGAAGATCTTCGTTCGGTCATCGACCTGGTCAATCCCGGACTGCTGGGCACCGCGTCGGTGTTCAAGAACCGCTACGCCGAACCCATTGAGCGCGAACGTGATCGGGATGCGGTACGCAGGCTGTCGGCGGTCACCTCGCCGTTCATCTTGCGGCGGGTCAAAAGCGATCCCAGCGTGATCTCCGATCTACCGGAGAAGACCGAGCTGACCGTTCGGGCGAACCTCACCGTCGAGCAGGCTGGGCTGTACCGCGCCGTCATCGACGACCTGATGGATGCCCTCGGAAAGGGCGAGAGCCGTCAGCCCGGTAGTGAACGACGCCGAACGGTGTTCGCCGCCCTGACCCGGCTCAAACAGATCTGCAACCATCCCGCGCACTATCTCGGCGACGGCTCCCCCATCCTCCGCCGGAACGAACACCGCTCGGGCAAGGTCGAATTGCTGGTGGACATGCTCGAGAACATCGTCGCCGACGGCGAGCGCGCCCTGGTCTTCACCCAGTTCACCGCATTCGGCACCATGCTCGAACCATGGTTGTCCGACCGACTGGGCCATCCCCTGTCGTTCCTGCACGGGGGCCTCAGCCGCCCGGCGCGTGACAAACTCGTCGCCGAGTTCGGCGAGGCGGACGGGCCACCTGTGATGATCGCGTCACTCAAGGCCGGGGGCACCGGTCTCAATCTCACCGCCGCGAATCATGTTGTGCACTTTGATCGTTGGTGGAATCCCGCCGTCGAGAACCAAGCCACCGACCGCGTGTACCGAATCGGCCAGGAGCGCCGTGTGGAGGTACGCAAGTTCGTCTGCGTCGGAACCCTGGAGGAGCGTATAGACCAGCTCATCTCCGACAAACGTGAGCTGTCGGAGATGACCGTGGCCACCGGCGAGAATTGGCTCGCCGACACCGGCGACGACGATCTCTACGAGCTGATGCGCCTGCATGATGAGGCGGTGAGCGAATGAGCCGCAAGAAGAAGGCACCTGAACGCGGTTACGGCCTCACGCCGTGGTCCAAGGCTTTCCTGCTGGCCGTCGAGCCGACTGCCGAACAGCGAAAGATCGTCAAGGCGCGCAGCTATTTTCGGGACCGCAACGTCATCGACCTGGTGATGCGGTCGGGCCGGGTCAGCGCCTTGGTTCAAGGTAGCCAGCTCGACCCCTTCGAGGTGGAGATCAACACGCTCGCAGCCGATCCGGCCACTGTCGTATCCATGCTGCGGCATGAAGGCAAGACAGACGATCTCGTCGCCCTGACGCGCGGCAAGCAACCGCAGTTGCTCGGTTCGCTGGTGATCCCGACCGAGGCGTCGGATCTGCGAGTCGACTGCACGTGCCCCGACGACAGTGACCGCTGTATTCACGTGTTGTCGGTGTGTTTCGAGATCGCGGCGTCGATCGACAAGGAGCCCAGCACCCTGCTCACCGTGATGGGGGTTGAACTCGGCGTCTTGCTGGCCCACCTGCGGGACGCACCATCGGCCGATTCGGCTGAGCCTGACGAAGCCTCTGCACCACCGACCGATATCGACTTCTACGGCGACGGGCGCCAGATGCCGGGACTACCACATCCACCGCCGATCGACGTGTTGTCCGAGTTGGACACCACTGCCCTGACGGCGGCTCTACGCCGATCGGGTTCTGCGGCGATGGATGTGGCACAGGCAGTGGACGAGCTGGCTGACCTCTACGCCCGGATCATCCGCTGAGCGACTCTGTGGCGGGGCTCAGTTGAGAACCGACCTGATGACCTCGGAGACCGGGGTCGACTCCCGTCCGATGAGTGTTTGCAGGTCACCACTTGCCGTGTCCAACTCGCCGCGCGAGATACCGGCGTCCGCATCGGCAAGCATCGCGGCGACCGGACCCGGAAGGCCGGCCTGCTCCAGCGCGGCGGCGTAGTCGGCCTGCGGGAGGTCCTGGTACGTCACTTCTGCGCCGGAGATCTCACTGATGGCCTTGGCGAACTCGGCATAGGTGAGGCGTTCGCCACCACCGAGTTCGTAGATCTTGCCGCCCTGATCGTCGAGCGTGAGGACTGCGGCTGCGGCGGCGGCGAAGTCGCCCCGGGTCGCAGCGGCGAGGCGTCCTTCACCCGCCGCGCCGTACAGTTTCCCGGACTCGACCGCCTGAGGGATGGCTGCCTCATAGTTCTCCCAGTACCAACCGTTCCGCAGCAGCACGGTGGGAACCGACGACTCGGCAAGGCGGGCCTCGGTGGCCTGGTGCTCAGGGGCGAGGGAGATGTTGCTCCGGTCCGCGTTCAGCAGACTGGTGTACGCGATCAGCTGGACACCGGATTGTTCGGCCGCGTCGATGACGTTGATGTGCTGCGCAACCCGCTGGCCCACCTCCGAGCCCGAGACGAGAAGCAGTTTGTCCACGCCCGTCAGTGCCGCCCGTAATGCTGCCGGGTCGCCGTAGTCGGCAGATCGAACATCGACGCCCTTGTCTTTCAGGGCCGCTGCCTTCGAGGTGTCTCGCACCACTGCGACGATCTCGGTCGAGGGCACACCTCGATCGAGAAGGCTGTCGATGACAAGTGTTCCCAGTTGGCCGGTGGCACCGGTGACCGCTGTTGGCATTTCAAATCCTCCGTCTCCAAGCGCCGTTCTCAACGCTACCGTTTCAGTATGCACTTACTTTTAGTAAGCGCAAGCCTATGAGTAACCATCCTGGTCACAGCTGGGTTATCGTGGAGCAATGGCCGACCAGGTGGACAACTCTCTCGAAGCAGACGTCTTCGCGCGCGACTGTTCATCACGCGAGACACTCCAGGACGTCACCGGTCGCTGGGGGCTGCTGGTTCTCGCCGCACTCGCCGAGGGCAGCTATCGATTCAACGCCCTACGTCGGCGGGTCGACGGAGTCAGTGAACGGATGCTGTCGCAGACACTCCAGAACCTCGAGCGCGACGGCATGCTCACCCGCACGGTGCTCGAGGCCATCCCGCCCAAGGTCGAGTACGACCTGACGCCGCTGGGCCGGGAGATCGCCGAACGGCTGCACGGCCTGATCGAACTGGTGCAATCGAACATGGACGTCGTCTATGCCGCCCGCGCCGCCTACGACAACCAGTGACCGTCCCACCCGTCGGGAACTCCTGCCAGATTCACCGATCCCGACTCCCCGCCTGAGCTGCCGGTTATCCTCGAAGCGTAGCTAACCAGTTGCGATGGGCAGTGGGAGCAGAATGCAACGAGCGAAGATCGCCGGGGTGATCGCTGCTCTCGTGTTGACCCTGGGGACCGTGTTCGGCACCGGTCCGGTGGCGGCGAAGGATCCATTGCCCGTCGACTACAACTTCTTCGCCGGTATCCCCAGCGAACTCACTCGGCCCGGCGGCTCCTTGCCCGGGTCCAACGACTGGAATTGCAAGCCGACTCCCGAACATCCGCGGCCCGTCGTTCTTGTGCACGGTACGGGCGGGGGCGCCCAGACCAACTGGGGTACCTACGCGCCGCTGCTTGCGAACAACGGCTACTGCGTCTTCGCCTTGACCTATGGCGCCATCCCGTGGGCCCCGTGGCCGATCAGCGCACTCGGCGGCTTCGCATCCATCGACAAGAGTGCCGCCGAATTGGCCGCCTTTGTCGACAGGGTGCGCGCATCGACCGGCGCGGCCAAGGTCGACATCGTGGGGCATTCACAGGGCACCTTGATGCCCACCTACTGGATCAAGTTCCTGGGTGGAGCCGACAAGGTCGACAAGTACATCTCCCTGGCGCCGTTGTGGAACGGCACCAACGTCGCCGCGGCCGGTGAGATCGCTGCCTATGCCAAAGCGCTTGGGATAGACCAGGTTCAGCAGCAGACCATCGGGGCCATCTGCGCGGCGTGCTTGCAGATGACCAAGGGTTCGGACATGCTCAAGAAGCTGCAGCGTGACGGCCTCTATGACCCCGACATCACCTACACCAACATCATGACGCGCTTCGACGAACTCGTTGTTCCATACACGAGCGGGGAGCTGCGAGCTGAGAACGCCACGAACATCGTTGTGCAAGATGGATGTTCACTGGACTACTCCGAGCACACCGGGATCGCGGGATCTCGCCGTGCGGCGCAGTTCGTCCTGAACGCACTGGACCCGGCGCACCCTCAGGCAGTCGGATGCGAGATCGTCCCACCCTTCACCGGCTGAGTCTCCGACCCCCGGTCGGGTAGGAGTTCATCGGCGGTTGACGAGCGGGATGTCCCGTTGAACCAGCCGAACCCGATCGCGGCCGACCACACCGGGGAAGAAGTAGTAACCCTGAGGTGACTGGACCAAAGTATCGGCGTCAACGCCGGTCACCTCCCACACGTCAACAGGTCCGCCGGTGTTGTTCATTCGAACGAACCAGTCACACTCGTACTCATTGGCAGCGAGAAAGCACCCTTCTTGCTCCGGCCGATCCGAACCGGCGATTCCACGTGCGGCACCCATGAGGCGCCAGTCCAACCCGCTCCGAGAGATGGACGCACGATTCTTTACTGACGTGACATGGAACCGAGTTGGGCACTTGCGCTCCGACGCTTCTGATTGCATCCGGCCATTGTGCTGCTCCGAGAGCTGAGAGCTAAGTCATTTTTCAGCGGGACGAGACCATTTGCCTCCGCCTATGCGACAACAACCGGCGCTGCTCCCGGCGATTACTTCTGTGTTCGGGCACGGTCTCACTTCACAAGAACCGCCACAACACCAGGAGCGCATCATGACCGCCATCGCCGACAACCCAGCCACGTCCACCCGGACCACGTCCCCCATCAGCCGGAGGTCTCAGATCGCCGGCCGAGTGGTGACCGGACTTGTCAGCATTTTGCTGCTCGTCGACGCGATCTCGCACCTGGCATTGCCGGAAGAGGTGACGAAGGCGTCGTACGAGCTCGGCTTCACCGACGGCGACATCGTTGCCATGGGCGTGGTGATGCTGGGGTGCCTTGCGTTGTACCTGTACCCGCGGACCGCGATTCTCGGTGCGGTACTTCTGACCGGATACTTCGGTGGCGCGACCACATCCCACATGATCGATGAAAAGTCGCTCAGCGCAAGCATTTTCCTGCCAGTCGCCGTCGGCATCGCAGTGTGGGCCGGCCTGTGGCTGCGCAGCGCAACGGTTCGTTCGATCATGCCGCTGGTGCGCTGAACACACGATGTCACCCGACACCTGGACCCGGCGAGATCACCTCGCCGGGTCCACCGGGCTCACCGAACAACCGGTGGGCCGACGTATCGGGCGCTCGGCCGAATGATCTTGCGATCCTCGGCCTGCTCGAGAATATTGGCGCACCAGCCACCATCCGGCTCACCGCGAAGGTGGGTGTGAACATCTGTCGGGGCACTCCGCAACTGTCCATGACGACCCCGGCATAGAACTCGACGTTCGCGTACAAAGGACGATTCGGATAGGCCTCGGCCAACACCGCGACCACATCCTTCTCCACGTCGATGGCGAACTCGGCCAGCGGTCCGCCGAGTCGGGACGCGATGTCGCGCAACAGATCCGACCTCGGGTCGTTGGTGCGGTACACCGCGTGACCGAAACCCATGATGCGGCTACGCCCCGCCAGCTGGGCTTTGGCCCAGGCGGTCGCATCGCCGGTCTCGGCGATCTCGTCGAGGGCATCGAGTGCCCGATCCGGCGCGCCGCCGTGTAGGGGTCCGGAGAATGCGCCGAGTGCCCCACACACCGCACTGAAGACGTCGGCGCCGGTCGACGCGATCACCCGGGCGGTGAACGTCGATGCATTGAAACCGTGATCGACGGTGGCGATCAGGTACTGCTCGATCGCTCGTGCGCGCTCTGGCTCGGGTTTCTTGCCGGTCAATCCGTACAACCAGTTCTCCGCGGTCGAGAGGTCGTCGCGCGGTGGTAGCGGATCCTCACCCTCTCGAATCCGGTGCAAGGCGGCAAGAATGGTCGGCGTCATCGCCGTGGCGGCCAGCGAGTCGGCAATCCTCTGATCTGGACCGGCATCCCACAGTGGCACCACCGATGTGGTTGCCGCGGCCGCCGACAACACGGTGCGTAGTCGCGCGAGCATCTGCCGCTCGTTGCCGGCCAGGGCGATCGTGCGTAGCAGCGACGACAAATCCGCTGGAATCGCGCGAAGGGCCCGCGTCGTCACGACAAACGCGTCCAGCTCGTCGGGGTCAGGAAGGCGCCCGTAGACGAACAAGAACCACACTTCTTCGAACGTCTTCGTCCTTGCCAGGTCGATGGCCGAGTACTGGCGATACTGATAGAAGCCCTCGTCACCACGTACATCACCGATCGCGGTATCCGCGACCACGACGTTGCTCAACCCCGGCGGGGCGACCATCACCGACATGTGAATCTCCGATCCATAAGTGTGGTTGTCTGGCAATCACATTCGACCGGTAGTTGCCATGTGTCAATGTTGATCGAATCAATGTGAAGGGACCTCGACGATGGCAGTTCGATCGACCGACCACGCGGCCCATCACCGTCGGCGGCGACCCACACCGCTGCGACACGATGGACGCGACTACCTCACCACCGCGCAAGTCGCCCGGGTGCTCGGCGTCAAAACGCAAACCGTGTACGCCTACGTGAGCCGGGGGCTGTTGACCAGCGCTGCCGTCGACGGGGTCCGGGGCAGCGTGTTCGCCGTCGACGAGGTGGACGCATTGACCCGGCGTTCCGCCGGCCGACCTCCGGCCGGCGTCGTCGAACGTATCCGAACCCAGATCACACTGCTCGACGATGATCACCTCTACTACCGTGGCCAGGATGCCGCCGCGCTCTCCACCTCGGTGGACTTCGAGTCAGTTGCCGCAATGCTGTGGCAGAGCGAGCCAGTTTGGGGTCGAAACATGCTGCCCCGCAGTGTGATCAAACAGTTGAGAGCCCTCAGCAACCCTGCCGGCCGCCGTGTCGACATGGTCAGAATGGCCATCGACGTACTCGGATCCCGCGACAACCTCCGCCACCAGCTCACCCACGATGTGGTGACCCGCAAGGCCGCCGGCATCCTCGACACGGTGGTCGATTGTCTACCTGTCGCCTCCGGTCAGGACGCAATCGGGACTTCACTCGCGGCAAGGCTGTGGCCGCGGCTCACCCCCATCCCCGCCAATCGCGGCCGTATCCGCTTGCTGAACGCCGCGCTGGTCTTGCTGGCCGACCACGACCTGACTGCGAGCACGGTCGCGGCCAGGGTGGCCGCGAGCGCGCGCGGCAGCATCTATTCCGTGGTCACGGCGGGCCTCGGTGCGCTCGACGGGCCGTTGCACGGGGGTGCCGCCAGCAAAGCGTCACGATTCCTGGCCGAAGCGCTGGACGAACCGTCGAGTGCATCGGCGCTGTGGTCGGGGCCTGACCAGGCCCTACCCGGTTTCGGCCACGTGGTGTACCGGGACCACGATCCGCGCGCCGAGGCGCTGTTCGAATTGATGGCCACCACCACCGGCGGCGACCGGAAAGTCATCCGAACCATCGAAGAGTTGCGGGGTATCGCCGGCCAGACCGATGCCGCGTTCCTCAATTCGGATATGGCACTGGCCGCGATCGCGGTTCGCTTCGACATGTCACCCGACGCGGCCGAGACGATCTTCGCGATCGCGCGAATCGCAGGATGGGTCGCCCACGCCATCGAGGAATACGAAGAGCCGAGACTGCGGTTCCGGCCGCAGGGTGTCTACGTCGGGGTGCGACCACCTACCCCGTGAGTCGACTGCGAGCCGTCCCCGCTGGCGCATCGTTTGATCGCCGCGCACCGGTTCAAACCCGTGCGTGCACAAGACGGTGCGTGGCAAACTCCTCCGGAGTCAGTCCTGAGCGTCGAGGCGGGCAGCCACGTCTTCCGGAAATCCGCCGGTGGCAATGGGACTCCAGCGCGACGGGGTGATCCGGATCAGCGACTTGCCTTGCACACGCATCGCCTTGCGGTAGTCGTCCCAGTCGGGGTGCTCACCGGAGATGCTACGAAAGTAGTCGACAAGCGCATCTTCGGCCTCCGGCATGTCGAGCACCTCGGCGGTTCCATCGATCTGGACCCAGGCGCCGTTCCATTCGTCGGACACCACACACACGCTCACCGAGCTGTTACGGCGGGCGTTGGCCGTTTTTGCGCGGCCGGGGTATGTCGATATGACGATGCGGCCTTCCTCGTCCACTCCTCCGGTGACCGGCGAAAGCTGCGGACTGCCATCGGATCGGACCGTACTGAGCAGCATGTGGTGGCGCGGCCGGACAAAATCCAGCAGTGCTTGGCGTTCGACTTCGGTGGTGGTCGCAACTGTTCTGGCCATAGGATGCAGTCTAGTCCTGTAATCCGGTGCGCAGTTCTCGCTTCAGCAGCTTACCGCTCTGGTTCCGCGGCAGTTCTTCCACGAACACAACGCGTTTCGGCACTTTGAAGGGGGCGATCTGCTCCTTGACGTGAGCGATCAGATCATCGGGCGACACGTCGCCCGCGTCCGGACGCAGCACCACCACTGCAGTGATCGCCTCGATCCACTTGGCATCCGGTGTACCGATCACTGCGACCTCCGCGACACCGGGATGGGTGTACACGGCATCTTCGACCTCACGCGATGCCACCAGGATCCCACCGGTGTTGATGACGTCTTTGATCCGGTCGACCACGGTGATGTAGCCCTGCGCGTCACGGGTGACCAGGTCACCGGAATGGAACCAACCATCCCGGAACGCCTCTTCGGTGGCTGCGGGGTTGTCCCAATAGCCTTGGCACAGTTGCGGAGAGCGGTAGAGCACCTCACCGGGGGTGCCGTCGGCGACGTCGTTGCCGTCGGTGTCCACCACTCGCGTCTCGACGAAGAACACTGCTCGGCCACATGACGCCGGCCGGTCCGCATGCTCCTCGGGTTGCAGAACCGTTGCCAGTGGGCCGATTTCGGATTGACCGAAGCAGTTGTAGAAGGCGATGTCGGGGTAGCGTTCGCGTAGCCGGTTCAGCACGGTGACCGGCATGATGGAGGCACCGTACTGGGCCTTACGCAGGGTCGAGAGATCGCGGGTCTCGAGATCGGGATGACCGGCCAGCGGCACCCACACGGTCGGCGCCAGGAACAGCGACCCGATCTTCTCGGCTTCGAAGCGCCGCAGAATCTCCGGGATGTCCGGGGTCTCCATGAGGCTGATCGTGGCTCCCACCGACAGGTACGGGAGCATGAACACGTGCATGCCAGCCGAGTGATAGAGCGGCATGCAGATGAGCGGATTGTCCGACTCGGTGAAGGCGAGCGCCATCACCGAAGACACGTATTCGTGGACCATGGCGCCGTGGGTCATCATCGCGCCCTTGGGTTTCGACGTGGTTCCCGAGGTGTAGAGCAATTGCACGAGGCTGGTCTCGTCAACCGGGTCGTCGATGTCCGGGATGTCTCCCGAACTGCAGCGCTCCAGTAGTGAATCGTTGTCGTCACGCAGCGCGATGATGTGCTCGACGTCCAGCGATTCGGCGACGGGCGCGAGGCCGGGCCGAAGTGCCGGGTCCACCAGCACCGCACGACTTCCCGACTGCCCGACGAGGTATTCGAGCTCGCCACCCTTCAGCGCATAGTTGACAGGTACATGGACCAGTCCGGCGCGGGCGCAGGCCAAGAATCCGATGAGGTAGGCGTCGGAGTTGGTGCCGTACGCCGCGACCCGATCACCTCCGCTCAGGCCGATCGACCGGAGGTGTCCCGCGGCCCTGCTGACAGCGGCATCCAGATCGCGATAGGACCACGAGCGATCGGCGAACCGGAGTGCGATGCGATCAGGGAATTTGGCCGCGCTCCGCCGGAGGATGCCGTCGACGGTACTGGCACGAAACATTGTGCTCATGGGACAAACTTATAGGAAGTCCAAGTATCTCGACCGCACATCTGTCGTGAGAAGCTGGGCGCCATGACCGTCTCATCCACTCTGATCCGCGGTGCGCGATTGGTGTCGGTCGGCCGACCAACCCCCACAGATCTCCCCGTCGACATCCGGATCGACGGCGGAACGGTGACCGAGATCGCTGCCGGGCTTCGCCCACGCGGCGCGGAGACGGTGATCGACGCCGACGGCCGCTGGGCCATCCCCGGACTCTGGGACCAGCACGCTCACCTGACCTGGTGGGCCCAAAGCCGTTCCAAATTGGACGTATCCGGCACTTCAGGTCCTGGCGACGTGCTGCGCATCGTCGCCGACCACGTGGCGTCACTGCCCCACCCCTGGCGATCCGGCGCGATCGTCGGCTACGGATTCCGAACGGCCACCTGGCCCGAACAGCCAACCGCTGCCATGCTCGACACCGTCAGCGGATCCCATCCGGTCATCCTGGCCAGCGGCGACGGTCACACCGGCTGGCTGAACACCAAAGCTCTTGCACTTCTGGGGGTTCCGCTTCGCGACGGGCCACTTCTCGAGTCCGAGTGGTTCGACCTGCAACACCATGTCAGCGCCCTGACCGCCGCATCGGAGAACATCGACGACCTGCTGCGCGCGACCATCTCGGACGCAGCGAGCAAAGGTGTTGTCGGTGTCGTCGACTTCGAGATGGCTGCGGGCTACCTGGAGTGGCCGGAGCGATTTGCCCGCGGTATCGACCAGATCCGTATCCGGCCGGTCACGTACCCCGACAGACTCGACGATGTCCTGGCGGCAGGTCTGCGAACGGGCAGCGAACTCGCCGACGGACGAGGGTTGCTGACCATGGGGCCGTTGAAGATCTTCTCGGACGGGTCGCTCAACACCCGCACCGCGTTCTGCTGCGAGCCCTATACCGACACCGAACACCACACACTCGGCCACCAGGCGTACGACCACCAGTCCCTCGTGGAGTTGCTCTCCCGTGGGCACCGCGGCGGCATGGACATCGCCTTGCACGCCATCGGTGATGCTGCGGTGGACCAAGCACTGAGCGCGTTCGAGGCAACAGGCGCAGGCGGCGGCATCGAACACGTGCAACTCATCCGCCACGACGACATCCGGCGGATGCGAGAACTGGGCGTACGGGCGAGTGTCCAACCGGCCCATCTGGTCGACGACCGGGAGGTGGCCCGGCAATGCTGGTCCGACCGCACCGACCGTTGTTTCGCCCTTCGTTCGATGCTGCGGGGTGGTGTCACACTTGCGCTCGGCTCCGATGCACCGGTTGCGCCGCTCGATCCGAGAATCGCGATGGCAGCAGCCATCGATCGGGGCGCCGACGCGACAACCGAGCCGTGGAACCCCGATGAGGCGCTCACCCCGGCGCAGGCCCTTTCGGCCAGTACTGATGGGCAGACCACGGTGGCAGTGGGCAGTCGGGGCGATGTGGTGCTGCTCGACGACAATCCGATCGCATCAGGTTCGTCGACACAGATGGGGGCTCGTCTGCGCGCACTCGGGATCGCCGCCACCGTCGTCCGCGGCCGGCCCGTTCACCTGGCCCTGTAACGGCGAACGAGACAGCACGACTTGGGGGCAAACCTCTCGTTACGGTAGGTTTGCGGGCGGTCCGGCCACGTCTGCCGGCCACCACTCCGACTGCCCCCCTCAGCTCGAAAGGACGCGCGTGCCCAGCACGAACTCCGTCACCCATTCTCAGAACCCGCCGGCAACGGTGCGCGCACTCGTGCGTTCACCACGCGATCTCCGGCGGGAAGTGTTGGCAGGTCTGGTGGTGGCGCTCGCGCTGATCCCCGAGGCCATCTCGTTCTCGATCATCGCCGGGGTCGACCCGCGTGTGGGGCTGTTCGCGTCGTTCACCATGGCCGTCACCATCGCCGTGGTCGGAGGCCGGCCGGCGATGATCTCCGCGGCCACCGGCGCTGTTGCGCTTGTCGTGGCGCCGATCGTCGACGACTACGGACTCGACCACCTCATCGCCACCGTCATCCTCGCCGGCATCTTCCAGATCGCGCTCAGCGTGATCGGTATTGCCAAGTTGATGCGCTTCATTCCCCGCAGCGTGATGACCGGGTTCGTCAACGCGTTGGCAATCCTCATCTTCGGAGCCCAGCTGCCGCATCTCATCGGCGACGACATCCCCTGGCTCGTCTACCCCCTGGTGGCAACGGGTTTGGCGATCATCGTGCTGTTGCCCCGGCTCACCACGGCCATTCCCTCGCCACTTGTGGCGATCGTGGGTTTGACGGTGGTGGTCACCGCGTTCGGCTGGGATGTCCCCTCGGTGGAAGACGAAGGCGCATTGCCCGATTCGCTACCGTCCCTGTTGATCCCCGATGTACCGTTCACGATGCACACCCTGTCGGTCATCGCGCCTTACGCACTGGCGATGGCCCTCGTGGGACTGATGGAGTCGCTGATGACAGCCAAGCTGGTCGACGACATCACCGACACACACTCCGACAAGACCCGCGAAGGGTGGGGCCAAGGAGTGGCCAACGTCGTCACCGGGTTCTTCGGCGGCATGGGTGGCTGCGCGATGATCGGTCAGACGATGATCAACGTCAAGCAATCGGGCGCCCGCACCAGACTGTCGACGTTCCTCGCCGGGTTGTTCCTGTTGATCCTTGTCGTGGTTCTCGGCGACATCGTCGGTGTCATCCCGATGGCCGCCCTGGTCGCCGTGATGATCATGGTGTCGGTCGGTACGTTCGACTGGCGCAGCGTCCATCCCCGAACGCTGCGGGTGATGCCGTTTCCGGAAACTCTTGTCATGCTGGTCACCGTTGTCGCAACGGTTTTCACCAGCAATCTCGCCATCGGCGTTGTTCTCGGCGTACTCACCGCAATGGTGCTGTTCGCCCGCCGGGTCGCACATCTCACCACGGTCACGCCGGTCACCGAAAACGACCCAGAGAGTTCCGATTTCGCCGAGGTGCGTCGCTACCGGGTCACCGGACAGCTGTTCTTCGCGTCGAGCAATGACCTGGTCTATCAGTTCGACTATGCGGGCGATCCCGACAGGGTCATCATCGACCTGAGCGATGCCGACGTCTGGGATGCGTCGACGGTCGCCAGTCTCGATGCCGTACTGGGCAAGTACCGGGCGCGTGGCAAACAGGCCACGATCGTCGGGCTGGAGGGCGCGGGGCTCGCGCGCCTCGAACGGTTGTCGGGCCGACTCGGCGCATCCGACTGATGGCCGGCGATCGCATGAAGGTGGGCGAGGTTGCCGATCGGCTCGGCCTGTCGGTCCGGACACTTCGCCATTACGAAGACATCGACCTGGTGGCACCGACAGCCCGCACCGAAGGCAATTTCCGGCTCTACACGGAAGACGACGTGCGACGTCTGCTGATCATCCGGCGGATGAAACCACTGGGCTACAGCCTCGACGAGATGCGCACGTTCTTACGCGCCGTGGATGCAATACACGGTTCCGACAACCCAGATCCCGCTGCCCGCACCGTCATCGACGAGGTGAGAGCCGACGCCCGAAACCGCTACGAACGCCTGCTCACCCACGTCGAGTACGCCACCGAGTTCATCGGCATACTCGACGACCTCGACTGACGACGGACCTCCTCAGTCCTCCAGTTTGAAACCGACCTTCAGGGTGACCTGGAAGTGCGCGAGCTTCCCGTTCTCCACGTGTCCTCGGGTCTCGACCACCTCGAACCAATCCACGTTACGCAGCGACTTGTTGGCCCGGGCGATCGCGGTCTTGATCGCGTCGTCGGTACTCGTTGTCGACGACCCGACGATCTCGGTGACGCGGTAGACGTTGTCGCTCATGCGAATCTCCATTCTCGTTCTGCTCGGCGAGGGTTTGTTGATCTCTCGCCCAACCCACGTTAGGCGATTGCGGCGCCGCACGACATCGATCTCGACGTCGGTCACCGTTGCCCCGTGGAATCGGACTCCTGCCGTTACCATCACGCCATGGGCTTGCCCGTCCCGCGTCGACTGCGCTCGCTGCCTGCGGCCGTGCGTTCGCGCGACCACGGTTTCGATGCGCTGCGGAGGGCGGTGCGCACCGCGATCATCGTCCCGATCGTGGCTGCAATCGCCGTGCATGTCGGCGGCCCCCAGACTCCGTTGTTCGCCATCTTCGGCACCATTGCGCTACTGGTGCTCGTCGACTTCCCCGGCAACCGCACTCGACGTGCCGTCAGCTTCGCCGGCCTCGCTGTGGTGGGGTACGTATTCATCACCGTCGGAACGATTCTGGCGACGCCTGCTTGGGTGGGCGTGGTCTCGATGCTGGTGGTCGGGGTGGTGGTGTCTTACCTGGCCATTCTCAGTTCCAGTTTTGCCGCAGGTCAGCGCGCGGCTCTTCTCGCGTTTGTCCTGCCGGTGGCAGTCCCTGATGTCGGACCGATCTCTGACCGACTGTTGGGTTGGACTCTGGCCCTGGTGTTCTGCATTCCGGCTGCGCTGTATTTCCTGCCCCCGGATCACCACGATGCGCTGCGCCGCCGGGCCCGGGAAGTCTGCGAGGCTCTTGCCGAACACATCGCCATGAGCCACAACGACACCGCGTCCACCGCGCGAGTCATGGACGCGATGAAGAAACTGCGTCAGGTGTACCTGGGTACCGACAGCCGACCTACGGGACTCACGGCCGGCAGTCGAGCTCTGGCACGCGTGGTGGACGACCTCGAATGGCTTGCCGCTCAGACCACTCACGGCCAGACCCGGTTACCCGAAGATGTCCGAGACCCTGCCTCGGCGGTCCTGCGTCGTTGCGTCGAGGTGCTCGGCGAAGGGCGGTCAACAGAAGACGATGACCTGTATCGGCAACGTCTCGTCTCCACAGCAACGGACCTGACTGCGGTGTTGCGAAACCGATTCGGTCACAACGTCGAACAGATCGTCGCAGAACCGAGCGAGTCCGAGGCGGAGGCCACTGGCGCCCGACTGCTCACGGTTCACACCGTCGGCACAACAGTGGCTCTCGTCGGGCGGACCATCGCGTGGTCGTCTGCTGCCGATGCGCGGCCGATGATCGCCAAGGTGCTGGGCAGGCAGTTGCCACCGACCGGCGCAGCAGACCTCGTGCTGTCCGAACTCGAGGCCACCCGAAAAGCCGCATCCCCGGTCGTCATCGCCCGGTCGGTGATTGCCCGCAACGCCCTTCGCACCGGTGTGGGCCTCGCTGCCGCAGTGGCCCTCATTCAAGTGGTGCCGGTGCAGCACGGGTTCTGGGTGGTGCTGGGCGCGATGTCGGTTCTGCGCAGCAGTGCCCTGACCACGGGCTCGAAAGTGGTACGGGCAGTTGCGGGAACCACCGCGGGGTTTGTCATCGGCGGAGCCATCGTCGTCGTGTTGGGTACCAACGGCACCCTGTTGTGGATTCTGCTTCCCTTTGCAGCTTTCGGAGCCGCCTACATTCCCAAGGTCTTCTCCTTTGCCGCCGGTCAAGCTGCGTTCACGGTGCTGGTGATCACCATGTTCAACATTCTCAAGCCCAGCGGTTGGCACGTGGGCCTGATTCGCGTAGAGGATGTTGCCATCGGATGCGCAGTGGCAGTGGTGGTCTCGTTTCTCCTCTGGCCCCGAGGTGTCGCAGCGACGGCACGCGCAGCCATCGACAGCGCAACCGGCCAGTACCTGCAGTACCTCGATGTTGTGGTGGGCCGATTACTCCGGGGCGCCGACCGCTCGGCGAACGCCGACGTCACCAAGCATCGCAACCTGAGTGTCATCGCTTATCGCACTGCCGATGATGCGGCACGCCAATATCTTTCAGAAAGTGGTGGGCCCACGGACGAGAGAACGCCCATGCTCCGAGCTTTCGGACACGCCACTCGCCTCCGCGTGGTCGCCGATTCGATCGCAGACCTCCCGTTGCCGCCCGACCCGGACGGCCATCCGCGACTTCGGGCGGTGGTCAGGCGCCACACCGCCAAGATCCGGAGCGGCCATACGACGCACGCCGACGGCGGAGTCGGGATCGCCGAGGATGCCGTGTCGGCTCTGCGCGCGGACACCGCCGATCACCCATTGGACATGGCCACTGCGCGACCACTGATCGGCACATGCGCGTATCTCGGCGAACTCGAACTGATGTACGGCGCTGCCGAGCCGTCTGCTGCGTCCCCACTCGGACGGCCGAGCACCTAGCCGCCCTGTCCGACGAACGGTCGACTCCGAGCAGCGCACGCACGGAAAATCGGTTGCCCCGCGCCATCTGAACCGCCGACACTGTCCTGGCCTGCACAAACACTGTCGAGCGATCGCTTGGCAGGATATTTGCCAATACTGTCAAAACAGACACTGTTGGCGTGATGTATTCGAACGGATAGTTGCTGCCATGGACATTTTGGTGATCTTGGGGCCGGCCGTGATTGCCGGATTGATTGCGACGTATCAGAATCGCACGTCGCCGCGGGCGTCTTTCGACGCCGGATCTGGCATGAGCCGGGCCCGCACCGAGCTCGAACTCGACCTGCTCGATCGAGGCAGCAAGGGGCGCAATGTCGGCTGACGCGGTCTGGTGGGTCTGCGCGGTGGGCGCGATCCGCGGTGGACAAGATGCGCAAACGATCGAACACTGATCTTGTGGTCGAGTAACGATCGATGAGCGAGAGGGCCCAGAATGACAACTCCAGACATCAACCCGTCGGTGCCACCCAGCGGTTCCGGTTGCGTCGAATGCGACCAGACGGGTAGCTGGTGGTTCCACCTACGCCGGTGCGCAACGTGCGGTCACGTTGGCTGCTGCGATGATTCGCTGTCCCGGCACGCCTCACACCATGCCGCCGACACGGGTCATGCCGTCATCCAGTCGTTCGAACCTGGTGAGGATTGGTTCTGGAATTACGCCACCAATGACTACTACCGCGGCCCCGAACTCGCTCCGCCGCACGCGCACCCCGTCGATCAGGCGACGCCGGGTCCTAGTGATCGCGTGCCGGCCGACTGGATGAGCCGGCTGAAGAACCGGACCGACTGACCGGGTTTGGGCTCTCGTGGCGGCCCGGAACGGTGGCGGCACGATGTCTAGGGCCCGTAGCCTTCACATCACCATCGATGTGGAAGGGGCACCATGGCTTCGGAGTTCGACCTCCTGGCCGAGAACGCTGCCGAACTGGATATCGACCTCGATCGAATCCCAGAGGTGACCCGCATCGACACCGATGTAGATGGCAACGTGGTCAGCAGCGTGCAGTGGACCGCCGAGTCCCCCCGCATCGTCTTCCTCCATGGTGGCGGACAGAACGCCCACACCTGGGACAGCGTGATCCTGGCACTGGGCCTGCCGGTGCTCGCCGTCGATCTGCCGGGGCACGGTCACTCCGGCTGGCGCGAAGACCACGACTACCGCCCGCAACCGAATGCTGTCGCCGTCGCTCCGGTCATCCGCGACCTCGCCCCCGACGCCGAACTGGTTGTCGGGATGTCGCTGGGCGGACTCACCACCATCGCGATCACCGCACTCGAGCCCCGCCTCATCCGACGGGCCCTGATCGTCGACGTGAGCCCCGAATCGCCAAAACGGGTTGAGCAACTGAGCGGAGCCGATCGAGGCACGGTCGCGCTGGTCAGCGGACCCGACACGTACGACAACCGCGACGAACTGATCAAGCTGACCGCCGCAGCCGCACCCGGACGCAGCAGGTCGTCGATCCGTCGCGGGGTCATCCACAACACCCGCGAACTCGACGACGGTCGTGTGCAGTGGCGCTACGACAAGATGCGCGAGAGCATCGAACCCGGGCCACTCTGGGATGCCTTGTCGGCCAGCACCATTCCTCTCACGCTGGTCCGCGGCGGTGCGTCGGCTTTTGTCACAGACGACGATGCCGCCGAGATCGTCCGTCGACGGCCGGGCACCGGGGTGATTTCGGTACCCGGAGCGGGGCACTCGGTGCAGAGCGACGCCCCACTGGAGTTGGCCGCGATCATCCGGTCGACGCTGGGCTTGTGATCGCAGGCCGTTCCCTGGGTTGCTTCGATGAACACAGCCCGAAGACTGCGGGACAGTTCGACGATCAAACCCTGAGCTGCGCGCTCGGTCGCGGGATACTCTTTGCGCACCCTGTTGTTTTTCATGTGGATGTTCGTTCGATCACCATCGAGTCAGACTGCTTGTCTGGTGCCCCGGCACCGACGAAGGGAGCCACCCTTGACGGCCACCGTGACATCAGAAGCACCACCACGCGCGAAGGTGGTGCTTGGCACCCTGATACTCGTCGCCGGGGTGGCCAACATCAACCTTGCGGTCGCCAACGTCGCACTCCCCGACATCGGCAAAGCCTTCGACGCCGGTGCCACCGGACTGAACCTTGTCGCAGTGGGATATTCACTGGGATTGGCCGCCTCCGTGCTGTACTTCGGCGCACTCGGCGACCGGCACGGCCGCAAACGGATGCTCGTCTTCGGCATGTTGTTGTCGATCCCCGCCTCGTTGGTGGCCGGCTTCGCGCCGTCGATCGAGGTGCTGTTCGCTGCGCGTCTGGTGGGCGGAATCGCCGCCGGACTGGCGTTTCCGACCACGCTGGCGGTCATCACCGCACTCTGGTCGGGTCCGAGTCGCACTCGTGCGATCGCCGCGTGGTCGGCTCTGGGTGGCGCGATCTCCTCACTGGGGCCAATCGTTTCAGGTGCATTGCTCGAGGTGTTCAGCTGGCACTCGGTGTTCCTGGTGACCCTGCCGCTGGCCGTGGTGGCACTGGTGGCCGCGATATTCCTCGTACCGTCCGATTCCGGCGATGCGTCCGAGTCCGTGGACAACCTCGGCGGCGTGCTCTCCATCGTGTTCGTGGGCGCAATGATCCTGGCCCTCAACTTCATCCCGATGTCGGGCGCCGGAACGGCTGTGGGTGTACTGGCCGCGATCTCTCTGGCCGCCGGTATCGCGTTCTTCGTGCGGCAACGTCATGCCCCCACACCGTTGTTCGATCTCTCGATTGCCAGTCGCCGTACCTTCTGGGTGGCCGCCTTCGGTGGCGTGGTCGTGTTCGGCACGCTGATGGGTGTGATGTTCATCGGCCAGCAGTATCTGCAGAATGTGCTGGAGTACTCGACGTTGGAGGCCGGCACCACCATCGTTCCCGCCGCGATCGGAATGGTGCTCTTCGCGCCGTTGTCCGCCCGGATGGTCGAGGCGCGTGGTTCACGCATCACTCTGCTGGTGGGATTCGTGTTCATCCTCGCCGGTCTCGTTGCGGCGTTGACGATGTGGACCGAGGATGCGCACTACTGGCAGATCGCGGTGGCGTACGCGTTGGTCGGAATCGGGGTCGGCTTCGCCGGCACGCCGGCATCGCGGTCGCTGACCGGATCGGTGCCACGCTCGCGCGCAGGAATGGCGTCCAGCATGTCAGACCTGCAACGCGATCTCGGTGGGGCCATCATGCAGTCCATCCTGGGTGCAATCCTGACCGCCGGATACGCCCGCGACTTCACCAAGTCGATCTCGGATTCGCCCGACGCGTCCAAGGTCACCGACGAGACCGAAGCTGCTCTCACCAAATCGTTTTCGAGTGCTGAGGTGCTGGCCGAGCGTTATCCCGAGTACGGCAAAGAGGTCATCGCCGGCGCCCGCGATGCGTTTGTTCACGGCGACCACCTGGCCTACGCCGCGGCAATCGCCGTTGTGCTGGGCGGCGCCGTGGTGGTGTTCTTCGGCTATCCGAAGGTCGATGACGAACGCAGACTCATGAAAGCGTATGCGCGCGACGGGTCTTAGCTCTGCTTCTTGTTCCGCCAGATCCTCTCGAACGGCAGGCGCCACGCGTGGGGCGCGATGAGTTGATGAATCGCGTTCGGTCCCCAGGAGCCCTGGTCGTAGCTGCGAACCGGCGGCGGGTTCTCGAGCAAAGGCGCCGAAACCTCCCACAGACGCTCGATGCCTTCGGCTGTTGTGTAGAGCGTTCGATCGCCCTTCATCGCGTCGAGGATCAAGCGCTCATACGCCTCGAGCACAAGTCCCACCTGATCGGTCTCCTGCATGGCGAACTGCAGACTCAGCTTGTCGAGTTTCATACCCGGTCCCGGTCGCTTGCCGTAGAACGACAGCGACACCTTGAACGCGTCGGCCAGATCGAACGTGAGGTGGTCCGGACCTTGCTGTCCCACACCAGAACCCGGCGGGAACATGCTCTTGGGTGGCTCGTGGAAGGCGATGGAGATGATGCGCTGGCCTTCGCCGAGGCTCTTGCCCGTGCGTAGGTAGAACGGCACGCCGGCCCAGCGCCAGTTGTCGATCTCGGCCTTCAGCGCCACAAACGTCTCGGTCTCGGATTCCGGCGCCACGCCGGGCTCGTCGCGGTATCCGGCGTACTGGCCGCGCACCACATTGCGTGGATCGAGTGGTCGCATGGAGCGGAAGACCTTGTTCTTCTCTTCGCCGATCGGTCCCGGAGCTAGAGCGGTGGGTGGTTCCATCGCAACGAACGCCAGGATCTGGAAAAGGTGTGTCACCACCATGTCCCGGAACGCGCCTGTCGACTCATAGAAGTGGGAGCGGCCCTCCAGTGACAATTTCTCTGGCACATCGATCTGGATGTAGTCGATGAAGTTGCGGTTCCAAATCGGTTCGAACAATCCGTTGGCGAACCGGAAGGCCAAGATGTTCTGCGCCGACTCCTTGCCGAGGAAGTGGTCGATACGAAAGACCTGCTCTTCCTTGAACCATCGGTGAATGGAGGCGTTGAGTGCCACCGCACTCTCGTGGTCGGTACCGAAGGGCTTTTCCATGATGACGCGCGATCGCTTGACGAGATCGGCCGCGTGCAGCATCTCCAGCACAGCCATCGCCGCCTTCGGCGGAACACTGAGGTAGTGCAACATGCGCGCTTCACTGCCGAGCGCATCGAGTTGCACGCGTACGCCGGCCGCGAGCGCCTCGGCCCCGTCGCCCTGCGGCACGTAGGTCAGGTGCTGGGCGAACTCGGCGGCGGCCTCAGGCGTGAACATCCTGCTGGAGAACTCACTGCAGGCCTTGATCGCGACCTCGCGGAACCCCTCGGTGTCGAAGTCGTCCAGCGATGTACCGACGATCCGTAACTCGGGTGCCAGCTTCGACAAGAACAGATGGAACAGCCCCGGCAACAGCTTTCGCCGGGCAAGGTCACCAGTGGCGCCGAACAGTACAACGACGTGGGGGGCGAGATCCCGCTTCTCTTTGCTGCCGCGGGCCTCGATCAGTTCGGTCACACCAGTGATGGTCCCACCTCGGGGGCATTTGGGCGCGTCAACTGTCAGTTGGGCCGGGGGAACATCGGCTTGAGTGGGGCACGTGCTGCCACAAAGCCCACAACGGCATAGGTCGCGGTGAGAACGATCATGAGGGCGACAGGTCGGCGCGAACTCGGTTGTTGGAAAGCCTGACCAATGCCCGCGGTGGTGTCGCAGATGTCGATGGCAAGCGATAGCTTGGCCCACCGTGCCTGCTCGTGTGGAGTGGCGGTGAGGTAGCCGGTTCCCATAGCAACTGCTCGGGCGCCGTAGACGCGCGTCATGTATGACAGTTCGTCGCTGGGGTTTACAACTCCGACGGCGGTGGCGAACGCTCGTGGCGCGACTAGTGACGTTACCCCGAGAATGATCCGCCCTGCGGCAAGGGCTTTCATCATCAATGGCGCGTGCATGATTCCTCCTGCTGGTTCCGGCTTTTGACGAGGTTTGCTGGTGTTTCACGCATTCGCAGGCCTGTGCACTGCACGCCATGCCTTCGTCTGGTTGTGCTTGTGCGTGGTTGACGCCGACCGGCTCCGCAGATGTGTAGTTCCGTCAGTGGCGATGAGTGCAACGTCGCTGGGTAGTCGTCGAGCCAGACGACGGTTTAACCGACTCGGACTCTGCCCGTTCATACCGGCGATGATGGTCGGACTTTGATACCGCTCGGCGGTGCTGAGCAGCACGCGGACGGGATCGCCGTGGAGGTAGAGCGCGGCGAGGGGCCGCAGACCGGCTACAAGTGCCGCCTCCGTACTGCGGCGCAGGACTTCATCGACAGTTGCCCGGTCGGTGAGCAGGTACGCCTCCGCCTTCAAAGCGTCGTGCAGTCGGGTCGGGCGCGGCGGTGGGGAGGGCGCTCTGATCGCGCACACGAGAATGATGTCCGCGGGCCCACCCGTCAATCGGCTTGCTGCTGTGATTGCTCGAATCGATGCCTCTGAACCGTTGCAGCCGAGAACAATTGGCCCGTCCTGGCGGGTTGTCGTGTAGGCCACAAAGTGGCCTCGCTGAAAGGGGGACAGCATCTTGTCGGCCATGGTCAATCGCCTCACAGTGTCAGGGGTCCTGGGTTTGCGTAAAGCCCGAGGGGCGCCGATGGTTGGCGTTGCCTCGCGGGCCGCCGTGCTGATTCGACTCTTACATAAGATTTAGAAGTACACAAGTAACAAATGGAAGTATGCACTTTTGTAACCACTGTTCTGGGGTACGGTGGTGGCCATGGTGCGACGTAGCTACGACCAGTTCTGTGGGCTTTCCCGTGCGCTCGATGTGGTCGGCGAGCGGTGGACGTTGCTGATCGTGCGCGAGCTGATGTCGGGGCCGAAGCGGTACTCCGACCTCTCGGACGTGCTGACCGGCATCGGCACCAGCTTGTTGGCGTCGCGACTCAAACAACTCGAGGTCGACGGGATTGTCCGGCGGCGGTATCTGAGCCCGCCTGCCGCTTCGACCGTCTATGAACTGACCGACCCCGGCCAAGAACTCGCAGACGCGATGGTGCCGTTGGCATTGTGGGGGGCTCGACATCACACCAGCGAAGATCCAAAGTCCGATGAGAGTTTTCACGCCGAGTGGTCACTGCTGTTCCTCGCGCGCATGCTCGACAAGGAATCACTTCGAGGAGTGACTGCGAGGTTCGAGTTCAACGTCGGTAATAGTGTTGCGACACTACAACTTCAAGATGGGTTCCCCCGCGTCCAAGCGGGGTCGCCCGAAACGCCCGCAGACGCGGTCATTTGGACGGAGCCGCCGACAATGGCTGCCATCGCCGGCAATCGGATGACCGTGACCGAGGCCATCGAAAACGGTCTCGTCAAGATTGATGGCGACCCCGACGCTTTGCGATCGCTCCTCGAGATGCTGGAGGCCAGCCTCGCGCAAAGGTCGGGCGCTGATCGGATCCGTCAGGCGCTGTCAATCGCATCGGGCACGTAGACCCCACGCCCACGGAAGTGCGCTGCGCACCTGCCCGAACATGGGCGTGACGCACCTGCGCGGGCGCCGCAGAATTTAGACAGTCGGCGACGGTACTAAATCAATTAGGCGCCTGGGTTCAGCAGCAGGTCGTCGTGCGGCATCTGAGACGTCTCGACTCAGGATCGGGCCTGCAACATCCTATCGACTGCGGTGACCACAGCCTGCCGGTGAGCAGCAACTCCATCTCCATCAGTCTCGTATTCGTCAAGTCCGGTAAGCCCTTTGGGCGACAGCTGCCAGGCTTGCGCGATGGCGTAGATGAAGACCAGGACGTCGACGGCCGACAATGGTCGGGCCGCGTCCGTCGCGACAGCGAGTGCCTTGTTCCGGTAAATCTCGCTGGGCTCAGCAGTTGCTTCTGGCCGCTCGAGCTGAGCCCACATGCTCAGCCGAAGCACTTCGGGGAAACGCTGATGATGGTCGAACACGTCACCGGCCCAACCGGCAAGGTCTTCAGGGCGCGGCGGGACGTTCTCGGCCATCCGACGTAGCGCCGCAGCCAGGGTCGCGTCGAACAAGCCGCTTTTGCCGCCGTAGTACGCGTAAATCATCCGAACGTTGCTCTGCGCTTTGGCAGCGATCCGCTCTACCCGCCCACCCGCAAATCCGTGCGCAGAGAACTCGTCGGTTGCCGCAGCGAGGATCCGTTCCTTGGTCGCCTCGGCGTCGCGGGCCATAGTTCACTCCCTGCTTCGTGTTGACGGGTGTTCCAACACGATCTACCTTACAAGTAAGTATTCATTTACTTATCTGACTGGAGAAGCCATGACCCATATCGCCCTCGTGACCGGCGCCAACCGCGGACTCGGACGAGCGACCGCGCTCGCTCTGGCCCGAAACAAGATCAGAGTGGTCGCGGCCTCGCGCGGCGGTGGGAGCGAGGTCGTGGATGAGATAGTCGAGTTGGGCGGCGAGGCCATCGCGGTTCACCTGGATGTCGCGGACCTCGCCTCCATCGAGGCGGCACGTGTCGCTGTGCTCGCCGGCATCGAGCACGAGTGGAGCGCCAGTACAGTCGACGTGCTGGTCAACAACGCTGGGGTGGGCCTGTTCGCGCCGCTTGGCGCCATTACGGCCGATGACTTCGACGCCACCTTTGCCGTCAACGTCCGCGGTCCGCTTTTTGTCACCCAGGCTTTCCTGCCACACCTTTCGGAAGGGGCAAGCATCGTGAACGTATCGAGTTCGCTCAGCCGACACGTCAGCCCGGCAACCTCCGTCTACGCGGCATCAAAGAAGGCCCTCGAGGCTCTTACCCGCAGCCTCGCTGCCGAACTCGGCCCTCGGGGCATCCGGATCAACTCGATCGCGCCCGGCCCCACCGCAACCGACTTCAACGGCGGAGCCATGCGCGACGACGAAGCGATGCGCGCGGGATTGTCCGGACAAACCGCGCTCGGGCGAGTGGGCGACCCAGCTGAGATCGCCGACGCGATCTCAGCCCTGGTGTCCTGCGAGTTCCGCTGGGCGACAGGCGAACGCATCGAAGTATCCGGCGGTGTGTTGCTGTGACCGGACCGCGGGCCCTCTAGCTCGTCGATCGATTCATACGACGAGTGTGTTCTGCCGACGCCAAATCGCCCAACGACCCTCGCGACGGACAAAGACATACAACGCGTTCATTTCCGGGGGCCTGCCGTCGCGCGCGTCCTCTGAGGTGGACCACGCGTTCTTGCGAGCGACAATGACGTCTTCGGCCAGCAGCGTGACATCGACCAATTCGTAGTAGGCGGTCGCGTCTCTCAGAAACCCCGACGCCAAGCCATCTTTCGTGGACTCCTCGATTGCCCTGCGCCTTTCGAGGACCGCCCCACGGGCGTTCACGACGACCGCGTCGTCGGCAAGGTGCGAGTTCATCTGAACAGGGTCGTTGTTGTTGAACCCCTCTTGAACATCGGTGATGATCCTTCGGATTGCCTTGAGATCAGCGGTCTCTGGCGCCACGATGCGGCCTGATTGTTGAGTCATGACACGACGCTAGGACTTCAAGTGAGCATGAAGTCAATACTTGGTTCACGCGCAGATGTTCGTGCGGGCTGGGACAGCGCTCGCCCGTTGTCAGTTGGCAGACGCCCAGGATCTACTGCGCTTCCGCTGGCACGTCGGCAGATTCGACCCCCACGACCGCACCTGCAACCGCGGTCAAAGACGCAAACACCTTCGCGTAGCGAGCAACAGCTTCGGCGATGAACTCGTCGAGTCGGGGCAGATCGTCGATCACGAAGTACAGCCCGCGGCCCGGCACCACCGCGCCGAGTTCGGCGAGCAGCGGCAACAGTGTGGTCTGGGGAGCGAGCGAATGCGTGAGATCGCCGCCGGTGAAGACGGGGATCGCGACCACTCCCTGCAGCCCATCGGTTCCGTAGCGGTCGAGGAACGCTTTGAGCAGACCCGTATAGGACGCCTTGTAGGTGGGCGTCGCAAAGATCACCAGGTCGCTGTCGGCGACAGCAGTGGTCACCGCCTTCAGTCGCTCCGACGACCACTCGAACAATTCAGATGCGTAGTCGGCGAGCTCGATCACCTCGACGTCATAGCTTCCTGGAGTCAGCAGGGCCGGTACCAGCGCCTCCGCCACAGTGCGGGTCCGCGACTGCGGTTTGGGGTTTCCGACGACTACAGAGACTTTCACGTGACTCACTCCAGACATGACGGTGCCGGTCGGGTTCGACCGCCAGTGACCTTACGACACGAACGGCCGGTTGCCACGGGTTTGTCTCACCGAGAGTTTTGTTCTGGCGCTCCCCCAAATCTGTCCCTTAGGAGGGTGCCGAGGGAGTATTGCCCTCGGCGGGCCGGTATCCGACGGTTTCCAGTGGATTTTCCCACCCCTTGACTTCACCCATACTTGAAGTTGGACCATTCTTGTCATGAGCACACTTCCGGCACCCACGGTCACGAACTCATCCGGCCTCGACATCGACGCCTACTTTCGGCGCATCCATCACACCAGACCGTCGAGACCGACGATCGAAACCCTGCACGCGCTGGTGGCAGCGCACACCCGGACCATCCCGTTCGAGAACATCGACCCCCTGCTCGGTGTGCCCGTCGCCGACCTCAGCGCCGCGGCGTTGACCGACAAGTTGGTCCACCGGGGGCGCGGGGGATACTGCTATGAACACAACGGCCTGATGCGATACGTACTGTTGGAGTTGGGCTTTGAGGTTGACGCATTGGCCGGGCGCGTGGTGTGGATGCAGGCCGACGACCACTTACCGGCGCGAACACACCAGGTGTGTGCAGTCACCATTCCGGGCACGGCAGGCAAGTACCTCGTCGACGTCGGCTTCGGGGGCCAGACACTGTCATCGCCCATCTGGATGGTCACCGACGAAGTGCAGGCGACTCGCCACGAGCCCTACCGGATCCGGCGGCGCGATCAGGAGTTGGTGCTAGAAGCGCTGATCCGCGGCGAATGGCAGCCGCTGTACCGGTTCACCGAGGACCCGCAGCCGCAGGTCGATCTGGAAGTCGGGAGCTGGTACGTCTCGACACATCCGGAGTCGGTCTTCGTGGTCGGATTAAGTGCGGCCAGGGTCACCGACGACGCGCGGTGGAATCTGCGCGGCCGCAACTTGGCGGTACACGGACGCGATGGCTCGTCGACCCGTACCCGTCTCGAATCGGCTGACGAGGTGATCGAGGTGCTCCAACGCGACTTCGGTATCAACCTCGACGGCGTGACCGGCCTCCGAGACCGGGTCGAGGAAGTTCTGGACACCTAGTCACAAGTCAAGGGCCACAGCGGTATCGAGCGCAACCTCGATGCTGCGCATCCAGCCGTCCTTGAGCGCCGAGTCCTTCTTGTCATACACACTCACGCCCTCGAGGAGGTTGCTCGAGCAGGCGCAGACCATCCCCGCACGCAGACGGCGCAACTTCGCCACCACGAACAGCGCGGAGCTCTCCATCTCCACGTTGAGAATCCCCATCGCGGTCAGCTGCGCTATCCAGTCGGGGCCCTCGGCGTAAAAGGCGTCGTCGGTGGCGTTGATACCCGAATAGACGCCGAATCCACCCCGCTGCTGCCTCATCGATTCGGCGGTGCGACGCAGTTCGCCGGCGATCCCGATGTCGGGTACCGCGGGAAACCCCGGGTGCACGTACGCGGCGGTGGTTCCGTCGTTACGGAGTGAACCTTCGCTGACAAGAAGGTCACCCGGCTCGATACCCGGTTGCAGTGCGGCCGAGCTGCCCACCCGGATCATGGATGTGACGCCCACGCGGGCGAGTTCTTCCACCGCAATCGCCGTGGACGGACAACCCATTCCGGTGGAGGTCGCGGTGATCATCTTCCCGCGATATATGCCCGTCATGGTCCGATGTTCGCGGTTGTGTGCGACCTCGGTGACGTCGGTCAGGAACTCCGCCACAAACGGCACCCGGAATGGATCCCCTGGCAGCAGCGCCACGCTTCCGACCTCGCCGGGCGCTATCCCGATGTGGTACTGCCGGGCACCACGTCCCGCGGCAGCCTTGTCGACGATCTGCTCTGACACGATTTCCATCCCGTCCTCAGGAGCGTTCACGCTCCCACAGGGCACGGGGCCTCGCCACTCGAAGCGGGTCTCGGCAGTTCAGCCGGCGGATGAAACCACTAGCGATCGCGAAACCCGAAACAAAGGGCGCTAGCGTAAGGGAATGCCCGCTCCCGAAACACTCGCCGGCCGCTATGAACTGCGCGGTCTGCTCGGCCACGGCGGCATGGGTGACGTGTACGACGGGTGGGATCTGCGACTCGGACGTCCGGTAGCAGTGAAAGTGCTGCGCTCGGATCTGGCCGCAGCCGCCGATATCCGGCTGCGATTCGAGAGTGAAGCCCGTACCGCTGCCACCATCAATCATCCCAATGTGGTGGCCGTGTACGACAGCGGCGAGGACGGTGGACGCCCGTTCATCGTCATGGAGCGACTACCGGGTCGCACCCTCGCCGACGAGATCGCCGAGGCTCCCGTAAGCCCGGACCGGGTCCGGGCCGTGCTCGCCGATGTCCTGTCCGCCCTCAGCGCCGCGCACGCAGCCGGAGTCCTGCACCGCGACATCAAACCCGGGAACGTGCTGTTCAGCACGGCAGGCTCGGTGAAGGTCACCGACTTCGGTATCGCAAAAACCGCTGAGTCGAACCAGACCGCGACCGGTGAAGTGCTGGGAACCGTCGCCTATCTGAGTCCTGATCGGATCGAGGGCAAACCGGCAGGTGTCACCGACGATCTGTATGCGGTCGGCGTCATGGGCTACGAGATGGTTGCCGGATTCCGCCCGTTCGCCGGCGACAACATCTTGTCGGTGGCGCGGGCCATCTTGCAGCACGACGCGACCCCGCTGCGGGCGCTGTCGCCCTCTGCCGATCCGATGCTCGTCGGGACGATCGAACGTGCGATGGCGCCGGACCACGTTGCACGTTTCCCCGATGCCGAGAGCATGCGGCGAGCCCTGCTGGTTCAGCCGATGCATCCGCCCTCTGCGCCGCCGGTGCCCGCGGCCGTTCCGCCGGCAACCCGGGCATTCACCTCGTCCATCCCGCCATCTGCTACCTACACAGCACAAGCGGCTCCCGCGCCTGCGTCGCGGTCACGACGGCCGCTTATGGCAGCGGGGCTCGTCGCCGCCGCGATCGTCGCGGTGGTGGCCGCGATTCTGGCGGTGTCACTCGGGTCAGATTCCTCCGATGCCCCGGCGACCACACCGAGCACCACCAGCGCCTCGACCTCGGAGCGCCCGCAACTCGCGCCGGCGCCGGTGACCACGGCGACGGTGCCCACCACCTCGACCACCGCAGCCGCACCTGCACCGACAGAGCCGGCTCCCCCTCTCGTCGAGGTGCCCGCCGACACCGGAAACGACAAGCAGAAAGAGAAGGAGAAGGAGAACAAACCGGGCAACGGCAACGGGAACGGCGAGAAGAAGAACGACAACTGAACTCAGCGTCACGGCACGGTTGCCCGAACCCGCCTCTGCGCCTCATCCGCCGGGCCGGGCCCGATCGCGGTATAACCCAACTACCGCAATGGAGAGAAAGAGGCAGCCATGTCGCTGGAAGTACTCGGTATCAGTTTCGATGCGCAGAACGCCGCGGCTCTTGCCGGCTTCTGGTCGCGCGTACTCGAACGCGACCTAGGCGACGACGCCACGGAGGAGTTCGCCTCGATCGCGCCGAGCAACGGTGATTCGGGCCCCCTGCTCATGTTTCACAAAGTTCCCGAAGGGAAGACGGTCAAGAACCGGGTGCACTTCGACCTCAAATCGGACGACGTACATGCCGAGACCCGCCGCCTGATCGCGCTGGGTGCGCGTGAACTGCGCTCATTCGGCGAGAACAACAATCAGTGGGTCAGCTTTGCCGATCCCGAAGGCAACGAGTTCGACCTCGTTCCCGCCTGATCGCCTCATAGGTCGATACCCGACCGCTGCAGTCCGCGCCTGTCTTGCGGAGCAGCGTTGGTTTCAGCGTCTAGGGCCAGCCAAGTCTGCCTCTGAGATTTCCGTCGCAAAGCGATGGGTCAGGAATCGACGAAACAAGTCGAGGTGCCCGAGAGAGGCACGGCGGCCCCTGGGTCGATTCGGTCCCGGGATAGTCACCGGGTGATGGTGTAGCGCTAGAACCCGAGGATCCAGCCGATGAACGCGAGTGCAGCCAAGACATAGATTTCCACTGAGCCCATGATGATCCTTTGTACGGAGACTTTGAACGAGCGGACTTGTCGAAGCTCGGACTCTCGTGGGTCTCGGGATCATCTGAGCCGATACAACTTTGACACGTGACGACGTGTCTGTCACTTTTTTCGGCTAACCAACTTGATGAACATCAGGAAACACATCGCGCCCCATTCGAGCAATCACTTCTGTGCACGACGTTGACCGCGGCAACCACTGGTGCCGCGAGTATCCAGCGAAGCGTGAAGGCCATGGCGACGCCATACCCGAGGAACAAAGGCCACCACTGCAGCGTGAATGCCGCTCGCATATCTACCCCTGTGACACGGGTAGTGTTCGCGCTCAGGCTCGGTCATCGAGGCAACGAAGGTATGCCGCTTCGGCTCGTGCGGACAGAGCACGGTTCCCGTTCAGGGCAGTGCAGAGCTAGGAGGGCTTAGCAGCCCCGCTCGGCGACATCGCAGATGCGTAGGACTCGATGGCTGCTTCACTCCCACCACCGGCAGGAACCTTGACCCCGTGCCGACGGAGCACCGCTTCCAGCGCGGTCAATGTGGTCAGAACGGCGTCGCGGCGAGCGTTGTATCCCATTGTGCCGATCCGCCAGATCCGTCCGTGCAGAGGACCGAAGGAGGTACCGATCTCGATGCCGTAGTCCGTCAGCAGGTCAGCGCGTACTGCCTCGCCGTGCACGCCTTCCGGGATCTCGACTCCAACAACGTTTGCCATCTTGTATCGCAGGTCGCCGAACGTCCTCAGTCCGAGTCCTTGGACTCCGGCAAGCATCGCGTCGCCATGCAGACGGTGCCGCGACACGCACTCGGTCAACCCCTCTTCGAGCAACAAGCGTGCACATTCGCGAGCACCGTAGAGCATCGTCGTGGCTTCGGTGTGGTGGTTCAATCGCTTCGGTCCCCAGTAGTCGAGAATCTGACCGAGATCGAAGTAGTTGGACTGGACGCGATTCGCGCGAACCACGCTGTCGGCATCACGGATGCCGGCCTCGATGCTCTTGCGAGACTCGATCACCTCAACAGCTCTGGGAGACAGGGTCAATGGCGCGCTTCCGGACGGCCCACCCAGACATTTCTGCAAACCAGCCGACACCGCGTCGACGCCCCACTCATCGGTCAGGAGCCGGTTGCCCGCGATACTGGCTGTGGCATCGCAATAGAACAGGACGTCGTACTCGCGACAAATTGCCCCGAGCTCATCGAGCGGCTGAGCGATCGTCGTCGAGGTGTCGCCCTGCACGATGGCGAGTAATTTCGGGCGCACCGTCTTGATTGCGGCTTCGATCGTTTCGGCGTCAAAGGCGCGCCCCCACTCGACATCAATGGCGTGAACTTCCGCGCCACAGCGTTCAGCGATCTCGACGAGCAACTGACCGAACCGGCCGAACCTCGGCACCAGCACCCGATCGCCAGGGCTGATCAACGAGACCAGCGCGGCCTCGATGCCCGCTCGAGCGGTGCCGTCGACGACCAGCGTTGCTTCATTGGAGGTGACAAAGACCTCGCGGTAGAGCGCTTGGACCTCGTTCATGGTCGTGGTCATGAATGGGTCATACTGACCGACCAACTGGGCAGACATCGCCTGTAATACCCGTGGATGCGCCGTGATTGGGCCTGGACCCATCAACAACCGGACCGGAGGATTGATCGGCCCGAGATCCGCCGAGAGTTGAGTTGGTTTCGGGCCAGTGGTCATGAGTCGACCGTAGCAACCTGCGCGTCGAACTTCGCGCGCTTCCAGTCGCCGTCGATCTCGTCTGCTTCGCGGACGGATTCGTGCAAACCTACTGTTGCCGAGGGATTTTGGAGGTCGTGTCCTTCACGCAATTGGTCAAGCAGGGTGCAGGAGAGGGGTTGCATGAGGTCCTCTGTTCGATCATCGGTTCTCTAACAGGAGCCGCATCCTCCACCGGAGTCCACTCGTGTGCTCCTGAACGCATAGGGACCGGCGGGGCCGCCGACTTATTCGTCTGGTCGGCGGCCCCAGAACCAGAAGGTGGCCTACTGCAGGAGTCGCAGAGTGGGCCCCAGGGTTCTCACGTGTAGGCCACCAACATCATCCGACGACTCGGAAGACTTGGAACTCGACGACGGGTCCGGGTTGGATGCGTCCTTGTCCGACGAAGATGCTTTGGTTGACCCAGGTGTACTTGGGATCGCCGCACTCCAGACGTGGCGTCGTGACGAAATAGTGATCCCCGAAATCGGTACCCGTATCCCCGCCACCGAGCGCTCCGGCAGCAGCTTCGGTGACCTCCACCAATCCCAGATAATTCATATAGATGACCGCTCCGTCATCGGTGAAGAACTGCGCACGCACGTCCAGGCGACCAAAGCCGTCGTCGCCGGCCAGAAGCCAGTCCCCACCCCCGGGAGCAGCCTTTCCGCTAATCCGTTCACCAGTCACAGTGCCCCCGGTGACCGCAAGAACCTGACGCAACCCGTACGGCCCCGGCCCGACAACCTGAGGCGCAGCAAGCTCGGCAGTGTATGTGAATTCAGGCTCGAGTCTCACTGGACAACTCCCACTCCGGCGGCAGCCATCACCGTCGCCATTCCTTTGGCGATCTCGTCACGTCCGAAGGCCTCGACCACAACCTCTGGATTGAAATATTCACGCAGAAGGACGATGTGGCCGTCACGAATTCGCATATGCGTGCAGTAGGTGTTCGCATAGATCTTGCCCGTCTGAGTGACAGTTGCCGTTCCGTGTAGCTCCAGGACGAACAGTTCCGGATCGGCCGTGTCGTGCACCGTCAGCGAATCAATTCGCAAGTCCGGCACTGACTCGAAGAACCAATCGATGAAGTGACCAATGAGGTCACCGCCTGGAACCGCTTGCACGAGAGGCTCGGGCGCGAAGGGCATCTCCCATACAGCATCAGATGCAAAAAACTTCTTCCACGCCTCCAACGCCGATCCGCGTGGTGGGCCATCGTCCAGGGCCCCCCAGAACTGCTCCACCACCCTGCGGTTGTCAGATTGTGCATTCATTCGCGCCTCCAATGTTCGCTCTTGGCGGCTGTGGCACAACCGCCTACCAGTCAAAGATGCACGGTCTGTCGTTGATAGTCAACACTATGTCGAGATCAGAAACCGCACGTGAGGCCACCGCCAGGACTTGCGGCGCACTTAAACCGACAGACTGTGGACTTTAGTCCACAGTAAGTCTACTCTGGGCGCTGTAGAGCCCACCTGTTCGGCACGCACGAGATCGCGGCTGCCGACATTGCCTTCCTTATCCGCCCCTGAGCTTCAGGAGTTCGTGTGACCACATCCATCAATCGTCAATTTCGTCTGCGTAGCCGACCGACAGGTGAGGTCACCGAGCGTGACTTGGAGTGGCTCGAGGAGTCGCTTTCTGACATCAGGGAGGGACAGGCGTTGATTCGAACTCTTTACCTGTCGCTGGATCCTACGAATCGCGTCTGGATGAGTCAGATTCGTTCCTATATTGCGCCAGTCGAATTGGGCTCGGTGATGCGCGGGCTAGGCGTTGGACAAGTCGTCGAGAGTCGGCGAGCGGACCTTCCGGTCGGCGCGTTCGTGGTTGGTTTCACCGGCTGGCAGGAATATTGCATCGCGGACGACTCGACTCTGGAGATTCCTTTTACGGTACTTCCGGAACCGTTGCCGGCCCCCTTGCCGGCGTTTCTTGGAGTGCTTGGCCATACGGGCATCTCCGCTTTCCTCGGTGTGGAGCTTGGCGATCCACAGCCCGGAGAGACATTCGTTGTCTCGGCCGCCGCGGGAGCAGTTGGTTCCATCGCCGGCCAGCTGGCAAAGCAGCGCGGTTCCCGGGTCGTGGGTATCGCCGGAGGCGCCGCAAAGTGTCAGTATTTGGTTGAAGAAGTCGGGTTCGATGCATGTGTTGACCGCCACTCTGATGACTGGCGCAAACAACTCGATGACGCGACCCCTGACGGCATAGATGTCGACTTTGAGAATGCCGGCGGGCCGATTATGGACTACGTCCTCGACAGGCTGAACGTAGGTGCCCGAATAACTCTGTGCGGTCTCATTTCTGAGTACAACGATTACAGCGAGCAAGGCGACCGGCCAGGTCTTCGGAATGTCAGTCAGCTGCTGATGCAGCGAGCGACCCTACGGGGATTCATCGTCACAGACCATGTCGACCGGTACGGCGAAATCATCGGGGAGCTCGCCAAAGCGCTAGGTGGTGGAGCCCTGCAGTATGACGAGACCATCGTGGATGGTCTAGAACAAGCGCGCGAGACGCTCAACCGTGCGCTGTCCGGCGAAACTCGCGGCAAAGTTGTGGTGAAGGTCGCTGACCTGGTGTAGCGACCCAAGCAATCGGTCCCACAGGTACACATGCCGATTGGTTCGATTCCCGCGCGGGCGGCGGTCCGGTAGACCGACTGCTTGTGACTGTCGCGCGGGATGGGACGCACGGCGACGCGTAACGGCCTTAGCGCGCTCTGGAATGAGCTTGTGCTGGCCAACTTTCGCGGTCCTGCGGTAGCGCAGGGGTTGTGGCGAAAACTCTGGACAAGCTCCCGACAGCAGCGTTACCCAACTCGGCGAGTCCAACACGATCCGGGAACGCCGCTGCGGGTCCAGGAAGTCGCTTCCACCACTGCGTGGGCGTACGAACATCATTTCCGAGATAGGCCAATACGCTGCCGCACAGAGATTCTCGTTATCTGAGGAGGCCGGCTAGTCCGGAGGCGAAAGATGCTATGGCGTGTTCACCTTTGTCCAGAACGCCTGCGAGCAGAACGAAACTGTGCGGCATGCCTTGGTACTCCTCGCTGTGAACCCTCACCCCGGCCGCGGTCAGTTTCTCGCCATAGCGGCGGGCGTCATCGGCCACAGGATCAACCTGCGCGCTGATGATGATTGCTGGCGGCGACCCCTCCAGATTCCGAGACAACACCGGCGACGCTAGAGATGACTGGCGATCCCCATCGTTGGGCACATAGAGATCGTAGGACCATTTCAGGACCTCGCGGGTGAGCAGCGGGCCATCGCCGTACCGTTCGATCGAGTTGCTGCCCATGGTGGCATCGAGCGCTGGGCACAGTAGACCCTGAGCCTTGACTGTCAGCCCTTGCGGCTGAGCGGCGTTGGCCACAGCTGCAGCTAGAGAGGCTCCTGAAGAGTCTCCCGCAACGGCGAGTGAGTCAGCGTCGATGTCCAGCTCGGTGGCATGCTCGGTCAACCACTCGAAGGTATCAAGGGCATCGTTGTGCGCCCGCGGAAACTGGTTCTCCGGAGCCAGGTGATAGTCGACCGCGACGACAACGAAACCACCCTGAACGCAAAGTTCTCGGCATAGCCGGTCGTGGGAGTCCAAGCTTCCACGGACGAATCCGCCTCCGTGGGTGTACATGACCCCGGGCAGTCTTCGAGTTGCAGTTCCGGAAGGTCGATATCGCCGTGCAGCGACGGACCCTTCGCGGACCGGAATGATGAAATCGTCTACCTCACAGCGCTTGTTGGGCAGTCCGGCTAAGGCAATCAGGCCCTCACCGGCTTCTCTGTAGGCCGCGATCGAGACCTCCCACGGCTGGGCCCGCGGTTTCGCTGCCAGGCCGTCGAGTAGCTGAACCACTTGTGGATCGAGTGCGGTCATGCGACGACTCGGAACTCGACGACGGGCCCTGGCTGAATGCGCCTTTGTCCGACGAAGATGCTTTGGTTCACGCCGGTGACCGCGAGAACCTGACGCAACCCGTACGGCCCCGGCCCGACAATCTGAGGCGCAGCAGGCTCGGCAGTGTAAGTGAATTCGGGCTCGAGTCTCACTGAACAACCTCCATCTCTTGTGAGGAACACACGCATACGGTGTGCACTTTGAAGTCGAGAATGGACTACAAGTCGATTCCAGTCAACATATAGTCCACTTCTAACGGCTGTGCGGGCTGACGCGAAAGTGCTGCTCCACCAACGGCTTAGGGGCCAGGGGTGGTGGGTCGCGGCCTCATTCTTCGTCCGAAACACAACAGGATCACGCTCTCGACACGGTGTTGACTATCAACGACTGTGAGTCTACTCTCACTTTCAGTTGCCGCTTCCCGACTGGCCAGCGGCACCACGACACGAAAGGATTGTCATGACCATCCACTCGGATGTAGACCAGATTCAGCCCTCGACCTCGCGCGACGGCGAAAGCTACGTTTCGCACCGCGACCAGATTCACTTCAACATGACCGGGGACTTCATGACTGGTGTGGATTTCTGGATCCACGCGACCGGCGAGACAACCAACGGCCAGCTCATCATGATCGAGACCAACTGGGTACGCGGCACCGAACCGGTCTGGCACATCCACCACCGCGAAGAAGAAGGCTTCTTCGTCATGGATGGCGAGATCAAGATCCACACCGAAGCCGGCTCATACAACGCAAAGAAGGGTCAATTCGTCTGGGGACGCAAAGACCAGAGGCACACGTATGAAGTCGTCGGCGAGGAAGCTCGGATCCTCGTCGTGTTCGTGCCCGGACCTGATCGCGCAGGCTTCGAACCCAACACCGGAATCGACAAGTACTTCTACGAAGCACGGAATCGCGAGCTCCGCACGCCCGAGCAGCTTCAGGCAGAGGTCGAGAATCTCAAGGTCAACTACGGCCTCGAAATGTTCCCGGATCTGCCCCATCCCCGCGATCAGAAGGCCTGAACGCCAGCGCATTCGATCAAGTCGAGCACATCAAACATGGAGCAGCAGTGACTATCGACGTATATCTTGACACCGTCCCGCACTGGATCGACGGCGCAGCCGTCGAGTTCTCAGACGGCCCGCGAACCGACATCCATGACCCTGCCACCGGACGCGTGGTGCGAACCGTCGTGCAGGGCGATTCCGAAACGGTCAACGACGCGGTGAACAATGCGCGAAAGGCTGCAGGTGCCTGGGCTGATACCCCCGTCCCCGCTCGCGCTGCTGTGCTGCACCGATTTCGGTCGTTGGTAGTGGAACACACCGATGAGCTGGCGTCGATCATCACATCGGAACAAGGCAAGACCTTGCCAGACGCCCGGGGCGAGGTGGCACGGTCGGTTGAAGCAATCGATGTATCACTGTCGGCTGTCCAGCAGCTCAAAGGCGAGTACGCCGACCAGGTGGCCAACGGGGTGGACACGTACTCCTTCCGTCAGCCGCTGGGTGTGTGCGTCGGCATCACGCCGTTCAACTTCCCGATCATGGTGCCGGTATCCATGCTCGTGGCGGCCATAGCCTGCGGCAACGCGTTTGTTCTCAAGCCCAGTGACCGGGTGCCCTCGGCGGCAATTCGGTTGGCGCAGATGATGAGCGAGGCCGGTCTACCTGACGGTGTCCTCAACGTCGTCCAGGGCGGTACCGAGACAGCCGAGGCTCTCTTGGATCACCCGGAGGTTGCGGCCGTGTCGTTTGTCGGTTCTACGCCCGTGGCACGGGAGATCTACCGCCGATCAGCGCACACCGGCAAAAAGGTTCAAGCTCTCGGAGGCGCAAAGAACCATCTGGTGGTGATGCCCGACGCTGATCTTGACGCTGCAGCTGATGCTTTGGTGTCGGCGGCCTACGGCGCTGCAGGGCAACGGTGTATGGCGGTGACCGTTGCGGTGGCTGTCGGCGAGGCCGCAGATGCACTGGTCGCGAAGACCGCCGACCGCGCACGCGCATTCAGAGTCGGACCCGGCGCTGAGACGGAAGTCGACATGGGGCCACTCATCTCGCAAGTTGCGATCAACCGCGTTCGGGGCGCGCTTGACCGTTCCGCCGATGACGGAGGAAAGCTGGTCGTCGACGGCCGCGAACGATCTGCACCCGGTGACGGCTACTTCATCGGCCCAAGCCTGATCGATCACGTGAGCGTAGAGAGCGACCTTTACCGCCAGGAAGTGTTCGGGCCGGTGCTCGCAGTCGTGCGCGCCGCCAGTCTCGAAGAAGCCCTACAGATCGTGAACAACAATCCCTACGGCAACGGCGCCACCATCTTCACCACCAGCGGACCCGCTGCGCGCCGGTTCACCCGCGGGGTCTTGGCCGGCAGCGTCGGTATCAATGTTCCCATCCCCGTGCCTATTTCGTGGTTCGGGTTCGGGGGCTGGGGGGATTCCCGCTTCGGAGACGACGGGCTCAATTATGACGCCTACCGCTTTTACACCAGGGCCAAGGTCGTCACCCAACGATGGATCGAACCTACTCAGGGTCTGGCTCCCCACTTCGTCGCGGCCGGCATTCAATAGCCAGTTAGGATCATCGATGGACACACACGTCCCGGTAGCGGGGCCCAGTGACTACCTTCCCCGGCTCGACCACATCGGAATACTTGTTCGCGATCTTGATGCAGCTATCACCCAATGGACCAACAGGTTTGACGTGGAAGTTGCTAGGACGTTCAGCGCCCCCGCGATGAACATTGCTTCAGTATTTCTCAACACCGCCGGCGCAGAGATCGAGCTGTACACCGTCGAGGACTCGGTCGCCCTCGACGATGCTCTCGGCGACGCGACATCGAAACTCGATCACATAGCCCTCCGACTGCACCGCGCGGACGGACCGGAACTCGTCGGATGCGACATCCGGGGACCCGGTCGTCGCGACCCCATCGCAGCGCCCATCACAATCGGTGAATCTACACATGTCTGGACCGAGCCCCCTGGAATCGATGTTCTCCTCCAGCTGATCAGACCCGGCGCTCAAGGTCGCTGAACGGAGAGGTCCTCTGATCACTCCGCCAGCGGGTCAATCGCGAAAAACACTGGGAGACAGAAGCTCTGGCGGTAGTCGCTAATCGCTTCACCAATTGAAGATCCTGTCGAGTTGGCGGGCCGCTAGACCTATACCCCAAGTAAATCACTCAAGGAGGAGTAATCATGGGACAACGAATGGCAGGTAAAGTCGCGCTCGTCACCGGCGCGGCACGAGGACAGGGACGAGCGCACGCCATCCGTCTCGCCGAAGAGGGCGCCGACATACTTGCGTTCGACTGCCCGGCAGATGGCCGGGTGCCCTATCCCGTCGCCACATCCGACGAACTCAAGATCACGGTGAAAGAGGTTGAGGCACTGGGCCGGCGGATCATTGCCCACGAAGGGGACGTCCGAGAGCAAACCGCACTCGACAATTTGGTCGCCGAGGGCGTGAGTGTTTTCGGTGGCCTCGACGTTGCAGTGGCCAACGCAGGCATCTGGACTGTTCACCCCTTCGCAGACATTCCTGAAGACGAATTCGCAGATGTGTTGAACGTCAACATCATGGGCGTCTGGCGCACCCTGAAGGCTGTCACTCCCGCTATGAAGGCGCGCGGTGGCGGATCCGTGATCATCACATCGTCCGGCAATGGCGTCGAGGGATCTCCTCACTACGTTCATTACGTTGCTTCGAAACACGGAGTCCTCGGGCTGGCCAAGGGTGCCGCGCTGGAGTTCGGGCAATACGGCATTCGGGTCAACTCACTTCTTCCTGGCCCCACCGATACCCCCGCCCTGGACTGGCAGGGCGGTTACGATCTGTGCGCAGGTAAAGGGCCAGGCCAGGGCACCAAAGAAGACTTGCAGGGAGCGAAGTACTGGTCGGCCCTTCGTGACGTGGGCCTGCTGCCACCCCGCGCCATGAGCGAGGCCGTTCTGTGGCTCGCATCTGATGAATCTCAGTGGACAACCGGTCTCGAGATGTTGGTCGAAGGCGGACACATGCTCATGCCAGGACTGAACATGACCAAGATGGCAGCCGACAACCCCTGAACGGGAAGCAGGCGTCGTTGAGCGTCACGAGGATGCAGTCTGTCCTCGACCGGTGGTGTCATTGCTCCAGCCACGAGCGATGACACCACCGTCGGTCTTTGAGATAGGCGAGACCACATGGGTTGTTCGTCCAGAGATACGATCGAACCCGCCCGGCAAAGGCCAGAATAGAAGAACGCCTCTAACGGCTTGCAATACTGACGATTTCATAAACGCGGCGCAGTGTTATGGCGCCAGACGTGCGCAGCTCACCGAGGTTTCCACTCCAGACCGTAAACCGTCCGCAGCCAAACTGTTGTCACGGTTTCGACCATGTCTTCCAAGGGAATTGCATTCTCGCTGCGCGCACTCATCAAAGCGAGGTTACGTTCTCCCATCCACATCAACGCAGCGGCCAGCGACCTTGCCGGCGGTCCATCTATAGCCACGCCTGTAGCCCTATCGCGGTCAATTCCCGCTGCAGCGGCGTCTATGAATCGACCGAGAATGGTGTCCCATTGCACCTGCAATTCCGCCTCGGCTGCAGCGGCGTCTCCCACTTCGCGAAGAACGTGGCCGTGCTGCTCCCAGACTTGAATGACTTCGGAGACTGCGTGCTCAATCGCGGCCTCGGGCGACATCCCGGCTGGCCGCTCGAAAATCAGCTGCGAGGCACTGTAGACATCAGAGGTCACCCGCGAGAGCAGGGCCGACAACACCTGCCATTTGGACTCGAAGTAGAAGTAGAACGATGACCGGGATAATCCGGCCCGCTTGGCAAGATCGTCTATCGAGACGCTCCGCATCGGCACCGTACGCAGTAGTTCATAGGCGCCCTCAAGGATCGCTTGCTCGCGCCTGTCCCCTTTGAGGTTGCGCCGGCCCACCTTTGCTTCCGACGAACCAAGGCCTGACAAGGATGTGGACACCATGGGTACATGGTAGGACACGAACTACTACAGAGCGTGTGCCTGCAGCGCAGGTTTGAGACGGTGACGGCGCAGGCACCTGCTGCGGCGATACACCCAGCATCCTTCGAGCGTGTTCCGAAACCGTGAGACCCGGTCCAGCTCATCGCTACTCCGCCGACCGAGTTTCGACATGGTGTTGACAATCACACACAGAGCGTCCATAGTGGTTGAAACCCCGGCCACAATGCCACCGACCGCTGCTGTCGTGCGACCAGACCACGTCAGCATGACGGATGTTCACCTGTACTCGATGTCGCTCGCATGCCAACTTCCAATGGCCGAGTAGTTATTACCAGGAGTCAGCTATGTCCACTCTCGCCGAAAATTTGATTGCGTCCGCGGAAAAGCACGGCAGTCGACCAGCAGTACAACTGGATGAATATGTCCTCACTTATGAACAACTCCATCACCGCGCGGCCGCGGTAGCGGGTGATTTACGCGCACGGGGGGTCGAACCCGGCGACCGAGTGGGCCTTGTACTGCCAAATGTCCCCGCTTTTCCGGTGATTTTCTACGGGATACTTTTGGCTGGCGCGATCGCGGTCCCGATGAATCCTCTTCTGAAAGCACGCGAAGTTGAGTATTACCTCACCGACTGCGGTATGAGGCTCATCTACGGGCTAGATGTCGGCGAGGACACTGTCTCGAAGGCCGCATCAAAGATCGGGATTCCCGCGATCCTCGTCCCGCGCACGGGGCCGGATGGCCTCTCTGGGGAGCCACTGTTTGCCGCCACGGACCGATCCGACGATGACACGGCCGTCATCCTGTACACCTCGGGAACCACCGGCAAACCCAAAGGGGCAGAACTCACTCACCGCAATATGTCGACCAACGCGGCGACTACCGTGGATACCTTGATCAAGGTGGGCCCTGAGGACGTAATAATGGGGTGCCTACCCCTGTTCCATGTCTTCGGGCTCACCTGCGGCCTGAATGCGGCGGTCAAAGCTTCCGCCCTGCTCACCTTGATTCCCCGCTTCGATGCCGTCCAGGCGCTCCATGTTGTTGCCCGCGATCAAGTCACGGTCTTCGAGGGGGTGCCGACTATGTACGCCGCGATGCTGCATTCCACCGAAGCCGACAACGCGGACATGTCCTCACTGCGTACATGTATCACCGGGGGCGCGGCCATGCCCGTTGAGGTCCTGAGAAGTTTCGAGCGAAAATTTGCGTGCGAGATATACGAGGGTTACGGACTGTCCGAAACAGCACCCATCGCCTGCTTCAATCAGCCGGGCCTTCAACGCCGACCCGGCACCATTGGCGTGCCGGTGCGCGGGTGCCGCCTACGAATAATTGATGACGCCGGCGTCGACGTACCCGACGGCGAGGCCGGCGAGATCGCCATCCAGGGCGAAAACGTCATGAAAGGGTACTGGAACCGACCCGAAGCCACCGCCACGGCGATCCCCGACGGCTGGTTTCGCACCGGAGACATCGCTACGCGCGATACCGACGGCTACTACACCATCGTCGATCGTAAAAAGGATCTGATCATCCGTGGCGGATACAACGTCTATCCCCGCGAAGTCGAAGAAGTTCTCTACCAACACCCCGCGGTTGCCGAGGCAGCAGTCGTCGGTATCAAACACACAGACCTCGGCGAAGAAGTCGGCGCCGCCGTTGCGCTCAAACCCGGAGCGCATGCGACATCGCAGGAACTCAAATCATTTGTACGAGAGCGCATTGCCGCCTACAAGTACCCTCGCGAAGTGTGGCTCGTCGACGTCCTACCCAAGGGTCCGACCGGCAAAATTCTCCGGCGTGAAGTGCAATCTCCTAACACCCACCAGACCGACTGTCGCTAGTGCATATGCACCAGGACCCGGGCATCTCCGATTCGGCTGGACTACAACAAAAGGGATGCCGAGGCACGATGCCAGACGGGGTGCTCACAAGGGATGTTGTAGCTGCGCAATCCGCGCATATTCCTTTGTCTAGCAGTGTCTGGAGTGATCAACGGTGGCAACACTTCTGTATCGGGTCGGGCGGTGGGCTTTTCGGCGGCGCCGCGTCGTGATTTCCCTGTGGCTCGGTGTCTTGATGATCGCCGGGGTCGCCCTCGCCTTGGCACCGGCCGGGGAGGAAGAGGAACTCTCCATGCCCGGCATCGAATCCCAGAAGGCCTTCGACCTCCTCGATGAGCGCTTCCCCGACAACAACTCCCAGGGCGCCGAAGCGCGTCTGGTGTTTCAGGCCCCCGATGGGCAGCAGATGACTGGCGTCGACAACCGGTCGTCCGTAGAACAGGCACTCGGTGTGCTGGGCGGCGGCGGTCAAGTCGCTTCGGTGACAGACCCCTTCGAAACAGACGCCGTCAGCGAGGACGGCACCATTGCTTACTCCACGGTCACCTACAGCGTCGGGGCCGTTGACCTGACCGCACCGACGAAAGACGCCCTGAAGCACGCCGCGGATCAGGCGCGAGATGCTGGGTTGACCGTGGAAATCGGTGGCTCCGCGTTGGATTCGGAAGTGTCACCGGGTGGTACGACGGAAATGATCGGCATCGCGGTTGCGGCGGTGGTACTGATCATCGCCCTGGGATCGTTGGTCGCCGCCGGATTGGCCTTGCTCACAGCGTTTGTGGGCGTGGCCATCGCCTTCTTCCTGGTGTCGGCGCTCGCTGTTCCCCTGGGCCTGACGTCGACCGTCGCCATCTTGGCGCTGATGCTGGGGCTGGCGGTCGGGATCGACTACGCGCTGTTCATCATCTCCCGCTACCGCGACGAACGCGCCCGGGGCCGCAGCCCGGAGGAAGCTGCCGGCCGAGCGGTGGGGACCGCTGGATCGGCTGTGGTCTTCGCCGGCGCGACCGTCATCATCGCGTTGCTCGGGCTGGGGGTTGTTGGGGTCCCTGAACTCACCAAAATTGGGATGGGAGGAGCCGGCGCTGTAGGTCTCGCCGTTCTCGTCGCGTTGACTTTGGTCCCGGCCTTGATCGGAACCTTCGGCCGCCGGGTCCTGCCCCGCTCCGTCCGCAAAACCGCCGAGCAGGAAGTGAAGTCCCCGCATCCGCTGCCCACCGCCATCGAAAAGCAAGGACTCGGCACCCGTTGGGCGCGGTTCGTGCTGCGCCGACCGGTGGCCGTGCTGCTGATCGCCGGCGTCGGTCTGGGGGCCGTGGCGTTACCTGCACTGAGCCTGGAACTCGGGTTGCCCGGAGACGAGTCCAAGTCGGTGCAGACCACCGAACGCCGGGCCTACGACCTGATGTCGGATGGTTTCGGCCCCGGCTTCAACGGTCCGTTGACGGTGGTTGTAGATATGCCGAAGTCAGAGGATGCCCGGGCCACCACCGATCTCGTGATGGAGACGATCCGCGCAGTGGACGGAATCGAATCGGTGGGCGATCCGGTCATCAGTGACAACAACGACACCGCAGTTCTCACTGCCATCCCGCAGACCGCACCGACAAGTAGCGATACCAAGGACCTGGTGGAGTCGATCCGTGGAGAGGTCTCCCGTGTCGAAAGTGCCACAGGTGCAGCTATTTTGGTGACCGGTACGACCGCTCTGAACATCGACATCTCCGAAGCGGTGTCCGATGCACTCATCCCGTACCTGGCTGTGGTCGTGGGTTTGGCGATCCTGTTGCTGATGGTGGTGTTCCGCTCGATCCTGGTTCCGATCAAGGCTGCTCTGGGCTTCCTGCTGTCGGTGGGTGCGGCGTTCGGCGTCCTCGTCGCCGTCTTCCAGTGGGGCTGGGGCGCGATCTGATCGGTATCGACCAGACCGGACCGGTGATGTCGCTGATGCCGATTGTCATCATCGGGATCGTGTTCGGCCTCGCAATGGACTACGAGGTGTTTCTGGTCAGCCGTATGCGGGAGGCCTACGTTCAGGGTGCGTCCCCGGAGGAAGCCATCGTCGCCGGATTCCGGCACAGCGGACGTGTGGTGGCCGCTGCCGCGATCATCATGATCAGTGTGTTCGCGGGTTTCATCGGCCTCGCCAGTCCGACCATCCAGACGATGGGCGTCGGTTTGGCCGCGGCAGTCCTCTTCGACGCGTTCGTGGTCCGGATGGCGATTGTGCCCGCGGTGCTGGCACTTCTCCGGGACCGAGCCTGGTGGATGCCCCGTACGCTCGGACGCGTGCTTCCGAATGTGGACATCGAGGGTGACGCATTGAGCAAGCAGGTCCCCGTGTCCACACATACCTCGGATGTAGCTCGAAACTGAGCCGGCCATGATCAATACGGTTGGCGCCCTTCCGCCTTTCCGCACATGGTGGCGGGAGGCGCCGTCGCCATGACGGCGTTCGCGCTGTCGCTGCTCGGCGGCGTTCTCCAGGTCGACGACACACTCTCGCCACCACCTGCCGCCGCTTATGTCATCGCCCTGGCGTCCAGCGCCGTGCTACCGCTGCGGCACCGCGCTCCCCTGGCCGCAATGGCTATCACGACCGTGGCCGGCATGCTGGTCGCCCCGCTGGATCTGCTGCTGACCCCACTGATCGTGGCACCAGCGGTGATCGCCGCCTATTCGGTCGCCGTCCGCGCCGAACGGGTCCCGGCGGCCGCGGTACTGATCACGTCCTCGGTACTGATGATTGCTCCTACCCCGTTGTTCGGGTCTCTCTCGTGGCAAGACGCGAGCAGGTTGGGCTCGGTGGTGGCATTCGTGTTGATGTCAGGTGTGCTCGGTTATTCGACGCAGATCCGGCGGGCTTATCTGGCGGCTGTTGAGGAACGGGCCCAGCGCGCAGAAGAGACCCGGGACAGCGAGGCACGACAGCGAGTGGCTGAAGAGCGAGTACGTATCGCCCGGGAACTGCACGACGTCGTGGCCCACCAGATCACCCTGGCCAACGCGCAGGCCACGGTCGCGGCTCATCTCTTCGACGCCCGACCGGAGCAGAGCCGCACGAGCGTGACCGAACTCGTCGAGACCACCCGCGACGCGCTCGACGGTTTGCGGGCCACCGTCGGATTGCTCCGTCAGTCCGGCGACGCGTCGACGCCGACCGAACCGGCGCCCGGCCTGTCTCGGCTTCCCGCGCTGCTCGAATCCTTCCGGCGCGCGGGTCTCGAAGCGACGGTGCACCACAAAGGCACCGTCAAGCCGCTGCCGCCCGGCGTGGACCTCACTGCCTACCGCATCGTGCAGGAGGCCTTGACCAACGTGACCAAACACGCCGACACCGACACCGCCCGGGTACAACTCGACTGGGGCCGCGATCACGTCACCATCACCGTTGCCGACGACGGGGGCCTTGACGGGGGCTGCATCCGCGGTGCCGCGACCGAGTTGACGGGACCTGCCGCCTCGAGCCCACCCAAGCGGCCCCCTGGGTACGGTCTGATCGGTATGCGCGAACGGGTGACCGCAGTCGGGGGCCGACTCACTGCGGGCCGGCGCACGAAAGGCGGCTATCTCGTCGCCGCGACACTGCCGTTCCCCTCAAGCCGGGACGCGACGACGGAGCGCAAAGGAGCAACCATCAGAGGACAAGTGGTCGGCCGCGCAGTGGGCGACGAACGGCCCGGTGACGGATCGGCAGGAACATCGTGACGCTTCGAGTGCTACTCGCCGACGATCAGGCCCTGCTGCGTGCCGCCTTCCGAATGCTCCTCGACAGCGCCGATGACATCACTGTCGTGGGCGAGGCGTCCAACGGGCGGGAAGCGGTGACACTGACCCGTGAGCTACGCCCGGACGTGGTGATGATGGACATACGCATGCCCGAAGTCGATGGTCTCACCGCCACATCCGAAATCTGCGCCGACCCGGAGCTACGCGACGCTCGCATCCTGATTCTCACCACCTACGAAACCGACGAGTACGTCGCTCAGGCGCTGCGCGCCGGGGCAAGCGGTTTCATCGGCAAGGGAATTGGGGCCGAAGACCTACTCGACGCCGTCCGCACGATCGCCGACGGCGACACCCTGCTCTCCCCCGCCGCGACACGCTCCCTGGTCGCCCACTTCCTGGCCGCGCCCAACGTCAGCTCGCCGTACCACCCCAAGCAGCTCGCCGCGCTCACTCCGCGCGAACTCGAGATGGTGGCTCTCGTCGCCACGGGCCTGTCCAACCAGGAGATCGCCGAACGGATGTTTCTCAGCTCCTTCACCGTTCGTGCCCACGTGCAACGCGCCATGACGAAGCTCGACGCCCGCGATCGAGCGCAACTCGTCGTCATCGCCTTTCAGACAGGCCTGGCACCGGGCCCATAGATCCTCATCGCCGCGCGCGTACGCACGCCGTTATGGTGGCTGGCATCCGCCCACTCGTTCACATCCACCTGTGCACGACACCGACCGCCGGGGCGGTCGCTCTCGGGACACCGGCCCGATTAGCTGGGTTCCCTGAAGGCCGCAAGAATCCCGGCGTGCACGGGTAGCATCAAGGCTGAAGTCGGCCGTCCGAACCGTCCCGATACGGGGGGTTGTCAAGTGCGCCAACTCCTCCTGTGGTGGCGGCAGCCAGACCACTTTGACTGGCTGTCTGACTATTTGGCCGCCCGTAGCCTGACGTCGGCGACCAGATACGTCCTTGCGGCGATCTTGGCGATGCTGGCGATGGCGACATTCTTGATGATGTTGAGTCCCTCGGGTCCACAGAACACGTCCCAGAAAATCGTGTCCATCGCCGTGACGGTCGGTCTATCCGCAATCGCCGCCGGCTACGCGTGGCGGTGGCCGAACCGCAGGCAGTCGCAACTCGCCTCCGTCGCAGGAACCCTTTTCATCGCGGCGGCCTGCCTGGCTGACTCCGATCCGCGTGCAGGCATGCTCGGATGCACGGCGTTCATCGGCCTTGCGGGCTATATCGGCTTCTTCCACTGTGCTCGCTACCTGTCGCTCACGCTGATCATCTCGCTGGTGACCGCCGTCATCTGTGCTGTCCGGATCGCGGTCGGCGGCGATCTGGCCATGGCGCTGTCGAAGCTACTGGTGATGGGCGGCGGCATCCTTGCGGTGCCATTCTGTGGTCAGGTACTCGTTCACTGGCTGTCGGTCGACGCCCTGAAGTCGTCCACCGATGCTCTGACCGGACTGCGCAACCGTCGCGGGTTCCACCGTGCCGCGTCCGATCTCATCACCGGCGCCGCCGGAGACCCCGAGAGAAGTATCACCGTCGTGATGATCGACCTCGACGCCTTCAAGGCGGTCAACGATGCTTACGGCCATACCGTCGGCGACATGACCCTCATCGCCGTCGCCGACAGCTTGCGTCGAGCCAGTCCCGAGGACGCCGTCGTCGGCCGCATCGGCGGCGAGGAGTTCCTGGTAGCCGAGATCACGCCAGCCGGCAAAGCTGACGACACCGCCGAACGCCTCCGCACAGCCATCGCCACGATGTCGTGGAATGTGACCGCCAGCCTCGGCGTCTCGAGTATCGGCCTTGTCGAGGTCACCGGCAACACCCGCGAGCTCATCAGCGGTCTGATCGCCGCAGCCGACACCGCGATGTACGAGGCAAAACGCGCCGGAGGCAACCAGATCAGTCACGCCGACACGCCGATTCACTGACTACCTGGATACCGAGCCGGCCTCTCCCCAAGGGTTGAACTCACTCATCACTTACCCTCCAGTCAGCCTTTGCCGATGCCCCGGCATACGAACCTGTCACCGATCTCGACTTCCCAGAACTCGCGTTGCCGAATCCTGGCCACCGACTCCTCGGACGGGGTCCTGTTGTGGGCCAACGCGCTGGCCGCGTCCACCCCTGCCGCGAACTCTTTGAGAGCTCGCCAAAGTCGTTGCATCACAGTCACGTTCTGTCTGTCCATGTACCAAGGGTGGCGGACATGGCCGACAACCAGAAGTGGCACTGATGCCGATCTTCGTTAAGATAGTGCCATGTCTTCGCAGAGATCCCGTCCGGGGTCAGCCCGCACCGTGGCCATCCTCGCCTACGACGGGATGACCGCTTTCGAAATGGGTATCGCCGCCGAGATATTCGGCCTGGCCGAGCTCTCCGAGTCATTCTGGCCGGGCATGGTGCGACCCTGGTACTCGGTGCAACTGTGCACGGAGACAACCGCTCCGGTGAGAGTTGTCGGTGGGGCGACCCTGAAGGCAGCATTCGGACTCAAAGAACTCGCCGCAGCACACACGGTCATCATCCCCAGCATCCGCGACATACACGCCCCCATCTCTCCCGATGTCATCTCCGCAGTCCGGGACGCCGCGGGGCGGGGGGCACGTCTGGTCTCCATCTGTTCGGGTGCCTTCGTGCTGGCCGCCGCCGGGGTACTGGACGGGCGACGGGCGACCACCCACTGGCGTTACGCAGAGCAGCTCCAGCAGCGGCATCCGGAGATCGAGGTGGACCGCCTACCCCTCTACATCGACGAAGGCGACGTGCTCACCAGCGCAGGATGCTCGGCCGGGCTCGACCTGTGCCTGCACATCGTGCGCAACGACCACGGTCCCTCCGTCGCCAACGAGGTGGCGCGAAGCCTCGTGATCGCACCGCATCGTTCCGGCGGACAGGCCCAGTTCATCGAGAACCCGCTCCCAGCAGTCCAAGACGACACCGCCATCACCGACAGCATGGCCTGGGCGCTCGCACACATCGACCGCCCCCTGGGCCTGGACGACCTTGCCGCCCAGTGCAATATGTCGAGACGCAGCTATTTGCGCCAGTTCACCAAGACCACTGGCACCACACCGATCAAGTGGCTGATCGCCCGCCGGATCGATGTGAGCCTGGAACTGCTGGAAACATCATCCGAACCAGTGGAACGCGTTGCTGCGCTGGTGGGATTTGCTTCCGTTGTGACATTTCGACATCACTTCACCCGATTGATGGACACCACGCCCAGTCAGTATCGGGCGACCTTCCGCGCCAGGTGATCAACGCACCACCCTCATGGTCTCCAGGGATTTGTCGATGGCGTCGGGAAGGTTCATGCCTGCGGCTTTGCCGGTTTGCAGATACTCGACCACCTCAGCGTTGATCCGCTCGCCGGGCACCACCACCGGAATGCCCGGGGGGTAGGGCGTGATCTGCTCCGCCGCAATCCGTCCCACCGCGTCGTCGGCCGGTATGGATACCACGTCGCCGAAAAACGCGTCACGTGGCAACATCACGGTCTCCAGTTCCAGCTGCGGCGGATCCGGCTGGAACACATTGTGCGGCTGCGGCATCGATGGTGCAGCTTCACTCAGCTGACGCAGCGCGGAGAGCAGCCTGCCGGCAGTCTGCTCGGTGTCCGCCATCGAGAACGTGGCCAGTATGCGCCGGTGGTCGCTGAGGCCCACATCAATTCGGCAGTGCTCGCGCAGCCAGTCCGCGCTCTGATATCCGCTGATACCCAGATCGTCGACGTCGATGAGCACCTGCAGTTCATCAAGATCGTGTGAGGCCTCCTCCGCCACCAGCCGCTCGTGCATCACGGACAGACCGTCGATCTCCTGGATTTGCTTGCGAACACCCCTCACCAGATGCAACGCACTGTCGAGCATCTGCTCACCCGAGGCCACCATGTGCCTACGCCAGCCGTCGAGGGCCGCGTAGATGAGGACGTTCGGACTTGTTGTCATCAGCAGGTCGGCGCATGCCGAGAGTTGGGCCCGGTCCACCAGGTCGCCCTGCACGTGGAACACCGATCCCTGCTCGAATCCGGCCCCCATCTTGTGCACGCTGACCACGCAGATGTCAGCACCGGCGTCCATCGCCCAGGTCGGCAGTTCCGCGTGGAAGGGCAGGTGCGCGCCCCACGCCTCGTCGATGATCAGGGGCTTGCCGTACTCGTGACACACCTCCGCTATCCCGGCGATGTCCGCGCATGTGCCATATGGCGTCGGCGACACGATCAGCGCGCCGGCGGCATCGGGGTGACGTTGCCAGGCCTCGCGGACCGCCGCAGGTGACGGCGGATGCGTGATGTGCAGCTCTTCGTCCCACCTCGGGCGAATCCACCGTGGCTGCAGACCCGAGAAGATGAGCCCGGCGACGATCGACTTGTGAGCATCGCGGGTGACCAGGAGTTCTCCCCTGGCACCGCCGGCGACGGCCATCATCGCCGCTTTGACCGACAGGGAACTCCCGCAGGTGGAAAAGAATGCATCGTCGGCGCCGACGGCCTCTGCCATCAACGACTCCGCATCCCGCAGGTAACCGTTGCTGGACGAACGATCATCGAGTCCGCCAGAGGCCAAGACATCCGCGCGGAATGCGTCGGCCCCGATGACCGACTTCGTGCGTTCGTCGATCGCTGCTCCCTGCCGGTGTCCCGGTGGGGTGAAGCCGTATCGGCCGGCGTCGTGGTAATCCGCCAGTGCCTCGACCAGTGGTGCGCGTGATTGGTCCATCATCCTCCTGTCCAGAGATCGGCTGGTTCAACGCAAGGTGTCGGCGTCCAGGGTGCGCGCCGCGACATGCTCGACAACCGCCAGAGCGCCGCACCGCTGGAATACCTGACGCTGCTGCATCGCGCCGTTTCCACGGCGGAAGAGTGTGTCCAGCGCGTCATCCACGGCCGCACGCTCACCCAGGGCGTCGAGTGCGGGCGCGATGTGGGCGAGCATCCCGTCCACGGCGGCGCGCACCGAAACCATGCTCCCGGAGAGCAGATCTGGACACTCGCCGGTCAGACCGTCGCGTGCTGCCCGCCATTTTGCCACGCGAATGTCATCGGAACTGATTGCCCTCGCGGCGGCGGGCGGGCCGTCAGCAAGGGCCGTCATCACCAGCGCACGCACCAGCGTGGCGTAGAGCACCGTCTCGTCCACAGTCGCGGGAACGTCACTGACGCGGACCTCGATGGTCGGAAAGTTGCTGGAAGGCCGCACATCCCAGTAGATCATCCCCTCGTCGAGGGCCGCGCCCACCTCGAGGAGCCGAGCGATGGCGGCGTCGTACTCCTCCACCGATGCGAGATGAGGGGGAGCACCCGCGCTCGGCCATCGCGACCACAGCATGGTCCGCCAGCTGCTGTACCCAGTGTCCGATGATCGGTGGATGGCCGAATTGGCCGTCAGCGCAACGAGAACGGGCAACCATGGTCGCAGTGAGTTGCTCACCTCGATTGCACGTGCGCGGTCCGGCACCGCCACATGCACGTGGCATCCACACACGCCTTGCTCGGCAGCGATGATGCCGAAGTTTTGTGCGATGCGCTGGTAGCGGTCGGTTTTCGATACCGGCTGACGTTCTCCGACGATCGGCGGCACGCCCGCTGCAAGCACGCGGCCGCCCATCTCCCGAGCCGCGGCACCGGCTTTGTTCCGGCTCTCCACGAGGTGCCGCCTGAGGTCGGCCATGGAGTCGAGTATCGGCGTCGCGGTCTCGATCTGGCACGGCGTCAGTTCGAGATCCAGGTCGAGTCCCAGCGATTTCGCGACGTGGGCAACCGCGGCGCTTTCCATGAACGGTTCACCTGTCGACTCCTCGACGAGCAGGAGCTCCTCTTCGACACCGAACGTGGGAACGTCCAAACCCGTACTCGCCACCGCACACCTCCTCAGGTCCCCCGACCGACCCCGACCGCCCTCGTCCGTGAGACGCGACCGGCACCTCATTGAGAGGTACCTCCGCATCGATCGCGGCAAACGGCTGGCAGGGGGTGGTTTCGGGCGAGGCCGCACCGGGTACCCGCCATACGAAGGACTGATGTCAATCTGGAGGACGACATGGATCAGCGTACGAAGGACGAAACCCGCAACAAACTGTCTTTGCCAGTCGGCTGGTCCGGATTTGTGGCCATCGCGGGTGGCGCGGCCTGTGTCGCGATGGCGATCCTGACTCTCGCCGGCGGTCACATGATTGCTGCCGTCATCCTCGCTGTGGGCGCAGTGTTGCTGTTTGGATGGGGCTTTTTCGCCTACCGCGCGACCGACAGCCTCAAGGACAATCACGTGTCGGAACTCAAGGCACGCCGTGACCGCGTGCGTTACCGCGCCAAGTACCCGCGAAAGAACCGCTGACCATTCAGGGACCTGAGGCTTGTCGATGACCAATGACGTCGAAAAGCGCTGGAATGATCGAACGGTCTACCGCGCTGCGGTGACGTATGACCTGGCGGTGATCGCCGCGGCATTCGGCTGGCTGATCATCTACCTGGTGATCGACCCGAGCAATTCGGTCTGGGCGATCGGAGTCCCGGCACTGTTACTGCTCGGCGGACTGGGGGCGTTCGTCCAGACGTACCGTGTGTGGAAACGCGGTGGTGGTTGGCCGGTATGGCAGGGCGCCGGATGGTTCCTGTTCATCCTGATGCTGCTGACCCTGAGCTTGCCCGTCACCGCCGATTGACAATCCGTTCTGTTGAGTTCTCACGCTTGTGCCCCCGGCCAAAAGGTCGGGGGCACAAGCGTGTTTGCGTTATTTCGACGTTGTCATGACATTCGCCCACCAGTCGTTCAACGGACTGGGCTCGGGCCAGATCACGGTTTCATCCAACTCCACAGCATCACCCCTCTTTCGCGGTCGACCAATTGCGATGTCAGTCAGTGGTTCTCAGGAGGAACTCGTCTCGATCGACTTCTGTGAGTCCGTGTGGTTGATCGAGATTCGGCGAGGCTTGGCCTTCTCGGCAACCGGAATGGTCACCGACAGCACACCATTTTCGTAGCTCGCCGAGATGCCCGCCGCGTCGATTCCGTCGCCCAGCGTCAGCTGGCGGCGATACGTGCCGTAAAACCGTTCGCTCGACATCCACTGCACGGAATCCTCCGACCGTGCCGTCCGATGGGCGGTCAGGGTCAGCGTGCCATTGTCCACACTGACATCCACCGAGCCGGGATCCACGCCCGGCAGATCGGCGGTGAGAACGTAATGGTCCTCGACCTTGTAGAGGTCCATCGGCATGAACCTCGGCGTTCGAGATGACCCCACCGCCTGGCCGGTCAACAGTCCCCGCGCCAACGTGTCCACATCACTGAAAGGATCAAACCGAAGCACAGCAACCCACCTCCTGCTCGACACTTCGGCCCGCCACCCTGGCGGGCAGCCAATCACTGTGCACTACTTTTTTAGCACTCATCACCGGGGAGTGCCAAGTACTTTTTTCGACGAGTTGCGCACTCTCACACCATCTCCCGGTTCGGCGCCGATCAGCCCGTCGGATCCCGCCACCACAGGTCGGTGGGGGCAACCGGAACGGTGCGCTTGTGCCTGGTCTTGACGAAGGCCTGCTCGATGGTCTTGGCCGCATCGTCGGAGACCGCCTCTCCGGTCAGGTACGCATCAATCTCGCGGTAGGTGACACCCAGGGCCTCCTCGTCCGGGATGGCGGGCCGGTCGTCTTCCAGATCGGCGGTGGGCACCTTGGTCCACAGGCTGTCGGGCGCGCCCAGATGTTCCAGGAGTCGCGCTCCCTGCCCCTTCGTCAATCCCGAGAGCGGAACCACGTCGGCGCCGCCATCGCCGTACTTGGTGAAGAACCCGGTCACCGCCTCGGCCGCGTGGTCGGTGCCCACGACGATGAGGTTCAGCTGGCCGGCCACGGCGTACTGCACGATCATGCGTTCACGCGCCTTGACGTTGCCTCGGACCAGGTCGGTGAGCTCGTCTATGCCCAGCGCAGCAGCGGTGGCCTTTGCCGCGGCATCGGCGGTGTCCTTGATGTTCACGCTGATCGTGCGGCTCGGCTTGATGTAGTCGATGGCGGTGTCGACATCGGCCTGGTCGGCCTGCACGCCGTACGGGAGCAAGACCGCCACGAACTCGGCTGATCCTCCCGACTGATTGATCCGGTCAACCGCCAGCTGGCACAGACGCCCGGCCAGCGAACTGTCCTGCCCACCACTGATACCCAAGACGAAACCGTTCGCTCCGGCGTTCTGCGCGTAGTCGACCAGGAATTGCACCCGGTTCTCGACCTCCGCGGCGACATCGATGTCGGCGCGGACGTTCAACTCGTTTCGGACTGTGTCTGCGAGGGAATACATAACTTCACCGTAGCCGGGGTACACCGGTCCTGCGAACCGAATGGCAACTGTTGCACGATGTTTGCAGCAGCGATGCGACGCGCCCCAAAACAACGTGAGGACAACATGATTGCCGATCCCGACGACCGAGTTCCGACCGAGGACGAGGTGCAGGACCTGTGTGAGGAACTGGCGAAGCTGGCGGGCGAGCACGATCTGACCATCGCGACCGCCGAATCACTCACCGCGGGTAACCTCGCCTCCCAACTCGGCCGGGCAACGTCGTCCGGCGACTGGTATTGCGGTGGCGTGATCGCCTATCGCAAGGAGGTCAAGTACTCGCTCCTCAAGGTGCCCGAGGGGCCGGTCGTCAGCGAAGAAGCAGCTCTGGCGATGGCACGCAGCACCGCAGAGCTGATGGGCGCCAACCTGGCGGTCGCCGTCACCGGCGAGGCAGGACCCGAACCGCAAGAGGACAAGGAACCCGGGACGGTCTGGTTCGGCGTCTTCGATCACGGTTCGGTGGACGCCACCAAGCGGGTCTTCGATGGCGACCCGCCGGACGTTCTGGCCGCGACAGTTGCTGCCTCGGTGCGCATACTCGTCGACCGGGCGAAGTCGTCTGGCGGGTAGCAGCACGGCCGCGGCGCCATGTTTGGGTACGCCGGCGATGGCTATTCCACACCCATGTCTGAACTCAGCGCCCTCGCCCTGATCTGCAGCCTCAAGCCGTCGCCTGCGCCATCGAGCACCGAGTTGCTCGCCGGTCAGGTGCTCGCCCAGCTCGAGACACATGGGGTGTCGGGGTCGAAGATCCGCGTGGTGGACCACGACGTGAAGCCCGGAGTGGAAGGCGACATGGGCGACGGCGACGAGTGGCCGGCCATCCGCGACGCGATCCGGAAAGCCGACATCTTGGTCGTGGCGACTCCGACCTGGGTCGGTCACATGTCGAGTGTCGCCCAACGTGTTCTCGAGCGCCTGGACGCAGAGCTGTCAGAAACCGACGATCAGGGGCGGCCCGCAATGGTGGGCAAGGTCGCGGTGACGGCAGTGGTCGGCAACGAGGACGGCGCACACAAGATCACAGCAGATCTCTTCCAGGGGCTGAACGACATCGGTTTCACGATTCCCGCTCAGGGCGGAACCTACTGGAACGGTGAGGCAATGCAGGGCACCGACTACAACGACCTGGACGAGACACCTGAGCCCGTAGCCACCACCACTGCCACCGTGGCGAGGAACGCGGCCCATCTGGCCGCGCAGCTGAGGTCGGCCCAGTACCCAGCATATTGACCGCCCACCAAACGGCTTTCAGAAATCAGCGGGTGTACCGCAGATAAAGAAAATCGTTGTGCGAGAGAACATGTGCCAGCTTCATCCGTCGAGGCCCACCCAGAGTGGTCTTCGACCTGGGCGATCCGCCCTGCCCGCCGGCAATCGTGGGTGACACCGTCACGCACATCTCATCGATGAGGTCATGCTCTGCCAGGGCCTGCAGCAACGACGGTCCGCCCTCACACAGGATCCGCCGAAATCCACGCTCCCGCAGGGCATCTATCGCCTGCGGCAGATCCACCCGGTCGTGGCCGGCGACTATCGTCTCGTGAGCGTCATCAGGCTCACCCTGGGCGGCCACCGCGGTCGTGATGATCAACGGTCGGGGCTCGACACCGAACAGCCGGGACTCGCTTGGTAACAGCCCTTTCGAGGTGACCACCGCAACCGGCGGTGGCCCATTGAGCCCGAGGGCGGTTCGGCGCAGCCGTATCTGCCTCTCCGTGAGGATCACTCGGCCATACGACTCCGCGCGCACCGTTCCCGCTCCGACGAGCAACACATCGGCGAACGCGCGGAGATCCAGGAGCAGTTGGTGGTCGGTCGGATCGGAGATGGCGGCGACGCGGCCGTCGAATGCCGCCTCGTTGTCCAGCGTGTTCACCATGTTGACGCGCACACCGTCCGGCGGATCGCTGTAGAAGTCGATCGGCGCCACCGTGTCTGCCGCCGTCAGCACGGTCACCGCTGTCTCACTCACGTCGCGAAACCGGTCGGCCCGTCATGTATACGGTTTACGGGCCGTCTCCGGGTCGCCGTAGGTGATCGCGCGTTCACGCCTCGATCCAGTCGCCAGGGTGGCTGCCCAGTTCAGCAGAGTGCCTGTGCGATTGCGCGCGCCGGAGAGGAACGCGATGTGGATGACGCCCCACGACAGCCATCCCGCCATACCCGACATGTGCAGGGGTCCGGCTTGGACCAACGCGTGATGCCGGGCGATGTACGCCGCGTTGCCCAGGTCTCGATACTTGAACGGCCGCCTCTTGTTGGTCTTGCCTTCCACCGCAGCGGCGATCACCGCACCGGCGTGCCGCCCACCCTGCATCGCGACCTCGGCGACGCCGGGAAGTTTGTTGCGCGACATCATGTCTCCGACAACAAACACGTTGGGATGCCCCGGAACGGACAGGTCCGCCTCGACCGCGATGCGTCCTGACCGGTCTTGCTCCGCACCCAAGGCAGTGGCCAGCGTCCGTGCGAAAGGCACCGCTTCCACGCCTGCCGTCCACAACACGGTCCGGGTTTCGAACCGGGTCTTGGTCTTCGGTTCGGCCTTGGTGGTGATCTCCACGTCCGTGGCGGTCACGTCGGTGACGTGCACGCCCAGGTGGGTCTCGACCCCCACCTTGTCGAGTGTGCGCAGCGCGCTGTCGCTGAGCTTGCTGTCGAACGACTCCAGAACCCGCTGGCCACCGTGCAGGAGCAGCACCCGCGCCTCACCCGGGTCGATCGACCGGAACTCGTGTGTCAGTGCGCGCGTGGCCAATTCGCGGATCTGTCCGGCGAGCTCGACACCGGTGGGCCCACCGCCCGCGACAGCGAAGGTCAGCCAGGGTTGGCGTTCTTCCGGTGTGGGCAACGATTCGGCCATCTCGAAGGCGGCCACCAGCTTTCGGCGGATGGTCAGCGCATCGTCGAGGGTCTTCATGCCCGGCGCCCACTGGATGTACTCCTCGTGACCGTGGTACGCCTGTTGCATTCCTGCAGCCACCACGAGGTAGTCGTACTTCAGGTCGAAGGTCGATCCGTCGAAGCGGCTCGCGGTGAGCACTCGTGCCTCGGTGTCGATGGCGTTCGCCTCACCGAGCGCAACGTGTGCGTTGTCCTGATTGCGCAGCAGGTGCCGCAGAGGACTCGCGATCGATCCTTCGGACAACAAGCCGGTGGCGCATTGGTACAGCAGCGGCTGGAACACGTGACTGGTGCCGCGCTCGAGAACGGTCACCGCGACATCGGCGCGCTTGAGGCGCTTTGCCGCGTAGAGACCTCCGAATCCTCCACCCACTATCAACACATGGGGCCGGCCGGGTGCAGTCATTCGGTGTCAACTCCTTTCGCTGCAGGACGGCGCAGCGATACCCGCTTGTTCACAACTCGAATCATGTTATGCGGTTCGGGTCATGACCGGGCCTGACTCAGGCCGCGCGCGGCGTCACGTCAGGTAGCCGCCACCGCGTGGGAAGAAGTCTTTGCCCGCATGCTCCACACCGTCTTCGGTCCGCAGTCGTTCCACGACCAGTCCGTGGTTCTTTCCGCGGTATGCGTCGGCTCCGGCCACGATCACCATTCCGTCCCCCTCGTGGATGAACACCCGGCCGGGGGTGCCGCCGTAGATGCCTGCGGAGACGGAGGCCTTGGTGATCCGGATGCGCTCGCCACGGAAGTGGGTGAAGGCGTTGGGGTAGGGATCCGATTGGGCGCGGACGAGGCGATCGATGTCCTCGGCGGGCCAGTTCCAGTTGATCTGGCTGTCGATGTCCGCGCGCTTGTGAAAGAAGGTGCGGTCGGCGAGGTTCTGCGGCTTCCAGACGGCTTTGCCCGATTCGATGAGGTCGAGGGCCTCGATCAGAACCTCGGGGATGATGTCGATGGTCGCGCGTACGAGATCGGTGGCCGTGTCACGAGGCCCGATCGGCACGGCCCGTTGCACCACCACGTCACCGGTGTCGAGGTCGTCGTCCATCCGGTGGGCGGTCAGGCCCACCTCCTTCTCCCCGCTGATCAGCGCCCAGATGACCGGCGAGAAACCGGTGAACTTGGGGAGCATCGAGTCGTGCAGGTTCAGGGTGCCGTGCGGCGGCAGATCGAAGAGTTCACGCGGTAGCCAGGTGCGCCAGTTGTTCGCGACGATGATGTCGGGCTCGGCGTGCTTGACCTGCTCGATCAGTTCGCTGTCGGGTCGTTGCGCGAGGTGGACGGGGATGTTGTTGGCCCGTGCCAGTTCCTCGACAGAGTCCGACCAGATGGACTCGTACGAGTGCTCACTCGGCGGGTGGGTGACGGCCAGAACCACCTCGTGATCCGACTCGATGAGTGCTTCGAGAGTCTTGTGTCCCCAGGTCTGATAGCCGAAGGTCGCTACTCGCATGAAACTTGCCTCTTCAGTCGTCGGAAGTACGTGGCGCCCGCGAATGCACCACAAATGTGCGTTCAGCTTGACCGACAGAGATAGGTTATGCAAACCTACATTCACCATTGAAGTTAGTGCAGCATTCCCTAAACTCACCCAGCGATGCAACGGGGCCTCGCCGAGTGGGTCAGCGCGCTCCGGACAGAAGAGATCCTCAGGTGGATTCCGCACATACCTCGACCGGGAACCCCACCCCCTCGGCGCCTTCCCCGACGACTCCAGCTGCCGGATCAGCACCGTTTCCACTGACCGCGGCCCAACGCGGTATCTGGTTCGCCCAGCATTTGATGCCCCACACGCCCATCGTCATCGCGAACTACGCAGAGATCCATGGCCCACTCGACGTTGATCTGCTCGATGACGTGGTCCGCGACTGCATGCACGAGATCGACTGCGGGATGCTTCGCCTCGTCGAGGTCGACGGTGAGCCGTTCCAGGTGGTCGACCAGACCCTCTCGGATCGATTCGAGCGAATCGACCTGCGCGGCGAGGACGATCCCGAACTGGCCGCGCAGGAATGGATACACGCGAACTACTCGGCGCCGATAGATCTGCTCTCCGATCGGCTGATCAAGGGAGCGGTGCTCCGCGTCGGCGACGAGCACTACCTCTGGTACTCCTGCATCCACCACATCGTCATCGACGGCTACGGCGCCATCCTGTTCATCAACCGCGCCGCCGAGATGTACACCGCAAGGCTGGCCGGACGCGAGGCCGCCACCCAGGCCGTCCCTCCGCTGCAGGCGCTGATCACCGCTGAGAACGACTACCGGTCGTCCAGCCGTTTCCAGCGCGACCGCGACTACTGGCTGGCAAAGGCCGCGAATCTCCCCGAGCCGCAGTCGTTGTCGCCGTTCGAATCGCCGCCCGACGTCACGCCGCGGCGGGTGGGCGAGCTGCTCTCGACCGAGGTGACCCGGCAGCTCGAGGCCGCTTCAACGAGATTGAGGACCTTCGAGACACCGCTCCTGATCGCAACCCTCGCCGTGTACATCGCCCGAATCACCGGTTCGGCGGACGTGGTCCTGAGCCTTCCGGTGTCGGGGCGGACCAACGCGGTGCTTCGCAAGTCGGGCGGGATGGTGTCCAACATCGTGCCCGTCCGCGCGTCGATCACGCCGACGACGACAGTCGGCGACCTCGTCTCGCACATCCAGCTCGAGCTCACCGGGGCCCTGCGCCATCAGCGCTATCGGGCCGAGGATCTGCGACGCGACCTCGGCGCAGGTGAGGACTCCCGCGGCTTCTACGGGCCGGTCATCAACATCATGAACTTCCCGTCGGACATCCGTCTGGGGCCGGTCACCGGGCGGTTCCAGATCCTGTCGACCGGACCGGTCCACGACCTGTCGGTGAATCTCTACCCGAGTGCCGACGGCAACACCCGCGTCGACTTCGAGGCCAACCGGCACGCTTACGGAAGCGATGAGCTGCGCGCGCACCACCGCCGGTTCGTCACGCTCCTGCAGGCGATGGCCACAGCCCCACCCGACGCCGCGGTCGACGGCTTCGATGTCTTGACAGCCGACGATCGCCGCGCTCTTGTGCCATCTCGTGGCCCGGCGGCTGTGCCCCCGGCAACGTTGAACGAAATGACAAGGGCCGCAGTGCTGGCCGACCCGGATGCCGTCGCCTTGGAGATGCGCACGACGCATACGTACCGCCAGGTGGACGCCTGGTCCGATCAGCTTGCCCGAGAGCTACGCGATGCCGGCGCATCCACCGAGCAGTTTGTTGCCATCGCCCTGCCCCGGTCGCTCGACTCCGTACGCAGCGTGTGGGCGGTTGCCAAGACCGGTGCGGCGTTTGTCCCGGTGGATCCGCACTACCCGGCCGACCGCATCGCACACATGCTCACCGACTCGGGCGCCGACTGGGCATCACCACCAGCAACTTCCGATCCCAGCTACCCGACACGGTGCAGTGGCTGGTGATCGACGAACTGGAGATCGACAGCGAGGTAATCGCGACGACGACCCCCGCAATGGAAGTCGATGTCTCGCTGGATCATCCCGCATACATGATCTACACCTCCGGCTCCACCGGAACCCCCAAAGGTGTTGTCATCACCCACCGCGGACTGGCCAACCTCGCCGCCGAAAGAAAACACAACTACCTCGTCGAACCCCACTCGAGATTCCTCCACAACACCTCACCCAGCTTCGACATGGCCATCGGCGAACAAATCGCCGCACTCTCCGCAGCCGCCACCCTCGTCATCTCACCCCCGGACCTGAGCCCTTCAGAGCTCACCGATTGGATTGTCACCAAACGGATCACCCACGCGTTGATCACGCCAACCATGCTGTCGGCGCTCGATCCGGACGCGCTGGTCTCCCTCGAGGTGCTCGGGGTCGGGGGCGAGGCGGTGACCGGTGACCTCGTGGACCGTTGGGCCGTCGGACGGCAGATGCGCAACGGATACGGACCGACCGAAGCCACCGACATCGCCACGGTCTCCATCCTGCGGGCAGGCAAGCCGGTGTCGATCGGTACCGCCGTGCATGGTTTCGAACTGTTGGTATTGAACGCCCGCCTGCAACCTGTGCCTGCCGGTGTACCCGGCGAGCTGTATCTCGCCGGACCCGGCCTCGGCCGTGGTTACCATCGTCGACATGCGTTGACCGCAGAACGGTTCGTGGCCAACCCATTCGGGAGCCCCGGCGATCGCATGTACCGGACCGGGGACGTCGTCAGCTGGGCCGGCGACCACCAACTCCGCTATCACGGACGAGCCGACAGCCAGGTGAAGATTCGTGGGCATCGAATAGAACTGGGCGAGATCGACGCGGTGCTCCGGTCCTCTCCGGGTGTCCGGCACGTACGGACAGCGGTACGCGAACTCGCCGACGGCCATCCGGCTTTGGTGTCGTACGTGGTGGGTGACCCGCGCTCGGCAGACCGTCTTCGAGAGTTCGCCGGGCGTAACCTCCCCCGCCACATGCAACCGGCGGCGGTCGTGCTGATCGAGGCGCTACCACTGACCCCCACCGGCAAGCTGGACGAACGGGCGTTACCTGTACCCGAACTCACCCGTAGCGCCTACCGTGCGCCGAGTTCCGACGCCGAACGTGTTGTCGCAGCGGTGTTTGCCGAGGTGCTGAACATCGACCAGGAAGACGTGGGGGCTGACGACAACTTCTTCGACCTGCACGGCAACTCACTGTCCGCGATGGGGGTGGTCTCCCGCATCAATGCAGAGTTGGGCAGCGGGTTGACCGTTCGCACGGTCTTCGAGAGCCCGACTGTGTCCGGCATCGCCGCGGCGGCGGGAACCACCGGACAGGCAGCGCGTCCGCCTCTACGGCGGGGTGATCGCCCCGCCTGCTTGCCGTTGTCTCCGGCGCAGCAGCGCATGTGGATCCTCAACCAGTTCGACACTGCCGCTGCCACATACAACCTGCCGCTGGTCATCCGACTCACCGGAGAACTGGATACGAGTGCCCTCACGGCAGCTGTAGATGACGTGATCCGCCGCCACGAGTCGCTGCGCACCACGTTCCCGAATGATGACGGCGGACCCAGGCAGGTGGTTTTGCCACCGACTGCGGTGTCGCTCGATCTGACCCCGCAACCGATCGAGGCCGACCACATCGCCGGGGCCGTGCTGACGCTCGCCCGCGACGGTTTCGATGTCGCGGCGGGGGTCGCCATCCGAAGCCGATTGCTTCGCAGCGCCGCCGACGACCACACGCTGGTACTGGTGATTCACCACATCCTCGCCGACGGCGTCTCCATGGGACCACTCGCTCGCGACGTGATGCTCGCCTACAACGCACGCACTGAGGGGCTTACGCCCAGCTGGCCCGAGTTGCCCGTCCAGTACGTGGATTTCGCGCTGTGGCAACATCGTGTCCTAGGCTCGGAGAGCGATCCCGATTCTGTTGCCGCACAGCAGGTCCGATATTGGCAAGAAACACTCGACGGCCTGCCCGCGGTGCTCGATCTGCCCACCGACCGCCCACGGCCCGCCGTCGCCTCACACCGCGGAGCGTCCGTCGATTTCGAGATCAGCGGCTCGACCGGCGCCGCGTTGCGGGAGCTCGCGCGACAGCGTGGTGCGTCCATGTTCATGGTTGTCCACGCCGCACTGGCCACGCTCCTCGCAAGGCTGTCCGGTACCGAGGACATCGCGATCGGCACGCCGATCGCAGGTCGTGGCGAAGAACAACTCGACGACGTCATCGGCATGTTCGTGAACACGCTTGTCCTGCGGACTCAGGTGGACCTCAATGCCGGTTTTGCCGACCTTCTCACTCAGACCCGAGCCGTTGATCTCGGTGCGTACGCCCACGGTGATGTCGCATTCGAGCGACTCGTCGACATTCTGCAGCCGCCGCGCACCCAAGCGTATTCGCCACTGTTCCAGGTGGTCCTGAACTTCGAGCCCGGGCTACCCGACAGCTTCGAGCTACCCGCTCTCACCGTGAGTCCCGTCCCCCTCGACCCGGGTATCGCACAGTTCGAACTCGCGTTCTCCATCACCGAGCCCCGCCCCCGGTGACGACTGCTGCGTGGGTCGCTGCGCTACGCGACCGACATCTTCGATCGCCGCTCGGCACAAGACCTCGCCGACCGTCTTGTTCGGATCCTCGATGCAGTCGCCACCGACTCTGCCACACCCCTGGCCGACCTGCCGCTGTTGACCGCGGAGGAGAACGCGAAGCTGGTGCCCGTACGCGGCCCGGCATCTGTTCCGGCAGCGTCGATGGCCGAACTGATCGACACGGCCGTGCGGCAACGCCCCGACGACGCCGCGTTCATCTGGGATGGCCGTGCGCACAGTTATCGAGAAGCCGACGCCTGGGCCGACAACTGCGCCCGAGTCCTGCAGGAACATGGCGCCGCACCAGAACGTTTCGTCGCCATCGCCCTGCCCCGGTCTGCGGACTCGGTGCGCAGTATGTGGGCGGTTGCCAAGACCGGTGCGGCGTTTGTCCCGGTGGATCCGCATTATCCGGCCGACCGCATCGCGCACATGCTCACCGACTCGGGCGCCCGACTGGGCATCACCACCAGCAACTTCCGATCCCAGCTGCCCGACACGGTGCAGTGGCTGGTGATCGACGAACAGCTCACCGGCCGCGAACATGTCGTCCCGCTCCAGTCGAAACCCCGAGTCTCGCTGGATCATCCGGCGTACATGATCTACACCTCCGGCTCCACCGGAACCCCCAAAGGTGTTGTCATCACCCACCGCGGACTGGCCAACCTCGCCGCCGAAAGAAAACACAACTACCTCGTCGAACCCCACTCGAGATTCCTCCACAACACCTCACCCAGCTTCGACATGGCCATCGGCGAACAAATCGCCGCACTCTCCGCAGCCGCCACCCTCGTCATCTCACCCCCGCACCTGTCACCGGCCTCGCTCGGCGACTTCATCCGGTCGGAGCGAGTGACCCACGCCCTGATGACACCCACCATGCTTGCCGCGCTCGCTTCCGACGACCTTCCCGATGTCATGGTGCTGGGAGTCGGCGGTGAGGCAGTGTCTACAGCGCTGGTCGACCGGTGGGCTGCCGGCCGACACATGCGCAACGGATACGGACCGACCGAAGCCACCGACATCGCCACCGTCGGCAATCTGCGGCCACGCGAGCCGGTCACCATCGGCGCTGCAGTGCACGGATTCAAGCTCCTCGTGCTCGACGACCGCCTGAATCCGGTACCGGTCGGGGTGCCCGGCGAGCTCTATCTCGCCGGACCCGGTCTGGCCCGCGGCTACCACCGCAGATTTGGCCTGACAGCAGAACGGTTTGTCGCCAATCCATCTGGCGCGCCGGGCGACCGGATGTACCGCACCGGCGATGTGGTCGCCTGGACTGCAGATCTGCGATTGCGCTACCACGGACGCACCGACAGCCAGGTCAAGATTCGTGGGCATCGAATAGAACTCGACGAGATCAACGCGGTTCTGCTGAAACATCCGGCGGTCGGACAAGCCGTCACCGTCGGCACCGCCACCCCCACCGGCGAGCCGGCCCTGGTTTCGTATGTGGTGCCATCGACACACTCGAACCCGCCGGACACCGAGCACCTCGTGGGGTTCGTCAGCGAGTTCCTTCCCCGGCACATGGTGCCTGCCGCAATAGTCGCGGTGGCCGGCATCCCGGTCACACCAACCGGAAAACTCGACGAACCACGTCTGCCCGCAGCAACTTTCGAATCGCGGACTCCGTACCGAGCTCCGAGCACACGTACCGAAGTCGTCGTCGCGGCTGCCTTCGCTCGATCACTCGAACGACAGCAAGTCGGCGTGCACGATGACTTCTTCGCACTCGGCGGCAACTCCCTGTCGGCCATCGCCATGGTCGGCTCGATCGGCGAGCAACTGGGCCGACGAGTCCAGCTGCAGTGGCTGTTCGCCGACCCCACCCCGATGGCGTTGGCCCGACGGATCGATATGACCGATCCCGTTCAGGACGACGCCGCCCTCAACGTGGTGCTGCCGATCCGCCGCACCGGATCGGCAGCACCGCTCTTCTGCATACACCCGATCATCGGATTGTCCTGGTGTTATCGACCTCTGGTGCATCATCTGCCAGAGGATCGGCCGATCTACGGCATCCAGGTACCCGGGACCGACGACAGCGAGTCACCACGGTCGATAGAGGCGACGGCCGCACGCTACGTCGCGGAGATCCGGCGGATACAACCCGACGGCCCCTACCATCTGCTCGGCTGGTCACTCGGCGGCGTCCTCGCACATGCGATGGCTGTGCTGATCGAAGAACAGGGTGGTCAAGTGGCCGCCTTGGTGATGCTGGACAGCTTCGCGACACCACCGGAATCCGCAGGCGGCGAATCCCTTCACGCGGGAGACCTGTTGGCAGGACTGGGATTCGACGGTGCCGTACTGGAGCAACTGGGAGCGATGTCCGCAGATTCCCTCACCGACGTGCTCGCGGTGATCGAGGACCTGCCACACGGCATCGAGCGTCATCAGGTTCAGCGGTTGGTCGACTTCGCCGAGCACAACAGCGCACTGCTGCGGGAGCATTCACCGGGCATCTACACCGGAGACCTGCTCTTCGTCACTGCTGACGGTGATTCACCGGGGTCCACGGCTGCCGCCGACTCATGGCTGTCGCATGTGAAAGGCGAGATCTCCACGCTTGCCATCCCGTTCACCCATTGGCAGATGTGCAGCCCCGCCGCGCTTCGTCTCACCGGCCCCTCCATCGCCCGTCATCTCGCCCGCCGGTCCGACGTGATACTCGTCGGCGGAGAACACTGACATGAGGCCTCGGCACACACGTTCCGGTGCAACCATTCTCCGCGACAGTGTGCGAAGTAACGCCCCGCTGTTATCCGGCGCAGCACTTCTGCTGTGCCTCCATCAGGCCTGTGAGGTTGCGGTCCCCGTGCTGATCGGCGTGATCGTCGACCGGGCGGTGACCAACGGCGATCTTGGTTCCCTCGTCACCGGAATCACCTGGCTCGCCGCGGTGTTCGTGGCGCTGACGATCTGCTACCGACTGGGCGCACGGCTCGCGATGCGTGCCGCCCTCGATCAGGCGCATCGGCTACGTATTCATGCCACCCGCCGCGTGCTCGACCGCGCGATGCTGGACACCGACCTGCGTAGCGGGGAACTGATGGCGGTGGCGGGCACCGATGCCGACGAAACCGCGGCACTGCTCCGGTACCTGCCACAGGCGGCGGGTGCCCTGGCCGCCGTCGCGGTGTGCGGCGGCGCGTTGCTGGTCATCGACATCCCACTCGGGCTGGCCGTGTTCGTCGGTGTGCCGGTGCTGCTGCTCGGATTACAGCTCACCGCACCGGGTTTGACCCGGCAGATGATCACTCAACAACAGGGCGTGGCCGAGACGTCGGGATCAGCGGCAGACCTCATCGCCGGTCTGAGACCGCTACGCGGTATCGGAGCCGAGGAAGCGGCCGCGGCGCGCTACCAGAAGTCGAGCCAGGATGCGCTGGTCGCCATGCGGCGCGCAGCGCGTGGGCAGGGCATGTTCATGGGGGCGGCCGCAGGAATCAGCGCGATCCTCGCGGTGGGCGTCGCCACCGCTGCCGGATGGTTCGCGCTCAGTGGCCGGATCAGCGTCGGGGAGCTCGTCACCGTGCTGGGGATCGCGCAGTTCTTCCTCGAGCCCCTTGCCGTGCTCTCGATGTTGCCGGGAAAGGTGTCCACCGCCCGCGCATCGGCCGAACGACTCGCGCTCATATCGGACGCCGACGTGGTGAAGTCCCGGGCAACCATGCCGCTCGGACCCGGACCCCACGGCATCGAGTTCCGGGGTGTCGAGTACGACAGCCTGCGCGGCCTCGACCTCATCGTGAAACCCGGTGAATGCGTGGGCATCGTCGCCACCAGCGCCCACGACGCCCACGCGATACTCGCCCTGATGTCCGGCGTTTCCACTCCCCGTGCCGGGGGCGTGTGGGTGTCGGATGTGCCCGCCGATCGCACCGACACATTCGAACGGCCGCGACCACTGCTGATCGCTCCCCACGCGACTGACCTCTTCACGGGATCCGTCTTGGACAATCTCCGCGCCGGCAATGACGACCTCGACCCCATCGCGGTCGGCGAGGTGTTGCGGACCGTGGCGGGTGAAGACGTGGCCGCGGCCCACACCGACGGCCTCGATCACGTGGTCGCGGACCGTGGCTACTCGTTGTCGGGAGGGCAGCGACAGCGATTGGCACTTGTCCGCGCACTGCTCGCCGACCCCGCTGTCCTGGTCTTGCACGACCCGACCACTTCGATCGACGCCGTCACCGAACGCACTGTGGCGCACCATGTCCATCGTCTCCGGCATCAGCGACGAGCCGACCGCACCACTGTGGTGATCACCAGCAGCCCAACGCTGCTGTCGGTGATGGACCGTGTTGTGCTCGTCGACGGAGGCCGGGCCGAACGCGACGGCGCGCACGCCGATCTGACCGCCATGGACAATCGGTACCGCGAGGCGGTCCTGCGATGACCCCAGAGTTGCACGAGGACACCCGGGTCCTCCCGGTCGCTACCGGACGACAGACAAGGTCGTGGCTCGCCGCTGCCCTGGCCCACCACCGTGCGGCGGTGGCCCGTGTCATCGCCGTATCCGCCCTCGCCGCAATCGCATCCGTGACTCCGGCGTTGGCCCTGGGAGTGCTCGTCGATCGTGTGGTCGCCGGTGCCGGGACCTCCGTCCTGTTGTCCATCGCCGCCGTCGCCGCTGCCGCCGCGCTGGTGGGCGGAGTGGCTGCGGGACTGTCGGTCTACTCGGTGGCATCTCTGGGCGCCGCGCTACTGGCCGACCTCCGCGAGAGCGTGGTCCGGCGGGCGCTCCGGATGCCCACCCGTGTCATCGAAGACGCCGGACGAGGCGACCTGCTGTCCCGGGTCACCAACGATGTTGCGGCCGTGAGCAAAGCCGTGATCACGGTGCTGCCCACGGTGGTGATCGCGACCATCCTCACCGCCGTGAGTATCGCCACCATGGTGGGTCTCGACTGGCGCCTCGGTCTCGCAGGCGCAGTCGCATTGCCGCTCTACGCGCTGGCTCTGCACTGGTACCTGCCTCGGTCGTCCCCGCGCTACGCCGCCGAACGGCGTGCGGTCGGCGAGCGGTCCCAAGCCATGGTGGAGAGCTTCACCGGTCTTCGCACCGTGCACGCGTACGGACTGGAGTCGTCGCAGGCGAGCATCGTCGAGACGAAGTCCGCTGCGGCCCGCGACATCTCCGTCGCCGCGTTCACGGTGTTCACCCGCATGGTCGGCCGGGTCAATCGGGCCGAGTTCGTGGGTTTGGCAGCGGTTCTGGTGGTGGGCTTCATGCTCGTCGAGGACGGTGCCGTGTCGGTGGGTGCAACGACTGCCGCCGCGCTGCTGTTCCACCGACTCTTCAATCCGATCGGCATGATCCTGTACAGCTTCGCCGACCTTCAGCTCGCAGCGGCCGGCCTGTCCCGGCTGATCGGCGTGGCCATCTCGACCGACGTCGATTCCGACACCCCCACCGACACCCAGGCCGACAACACTCAGGTCGGCGGCGCGACACCTCGGGGAGGCACCGTCGAAGTGCGCGTCGTTCATTTCGGCTACGACGTACGCCGGCCCGTTCTTCGCGGGATCGATCTGCGCATCGAGGCGGGCACCCGAGTGGCGTTGATCGGAGCGAGTGGCGCAGGCAAGTCGACGCTGGCGGCCATGGTCGCCGGAGACCTCACCCCGACATCGGGTTCGGTGATGATCGGCGGCGTCCCGTTGGACGCGTTGCCTGCTGACGCCGTCCGGCAACACGTGGCCACGGTCAGTCAAGAGGTCCATGTGTTCGCCGGACCACTGATCGACGATCTCCGGCTGGCCAGACCGTCGGCCGACGCCGAAGAGATCTGTGCGGCACTCGACACCATCGGGGCGCTCGAATGGGTTCGCGATCTGCCCCGTGGTCTGAACACCGTCGTGGGCGAGGGCGGCCATCAGCTCACCGATGCGCAGGCTCAGCAGATAGCACTCGCCCGGTTGGTCCTGGTGGACCCGCCGATCGCCGTACTCGATGAGGCCACCGCCGAGGCGGGCAGTCTCGGCGCGCGGGATCTGGAGCGCTCGGCGGCTGCTGCCACGGCCGGGCGAACGACGTTGGTGGTGGCGCACCGGCTCAATCAGGCGATGCAGTGCGACGAGGTGGTCGTGCTCGATCGCGGCACGGTCATCGAACAGGGAACGCCAGTCCAACTGCTGGCTTCTGAAGGACTTTTCGCCCGAATGTGGGCGGCATGGACGATCCAAGAACACGGAAGGGACGCGGAGCAATGAATGACCACAACACGGAGGTCGTCGACGTCCTCGGAATCGGTTTCGGTCCGTCGAACCTCGCACTCGCCATCGCAGTGGAGGAACTGAACTCCGGACTGGACCCAGACCAGCGGATCACCGCCCGATTCGTGGAGGGCAAAGAAGAGTTCGGCTGGCACCCTGGAATGTTGCTGCCCCGCACGACGATGCAGGTGTCGTTTCTCAAAGACCTCGCGACACAGCGCAACGTTCGCAGCGAGTACACCTTCCTGAACTATCTCGCGGAGGCGAACAGGCTCACGGAGTTCGTCAACTTCCAGACATTCTTCCCCACCCGTCACGAGTTCCACGACTACCTGGAATGGGCGGCTCGCAAAGTCGATGCCGACGTCTCGTACGGCACCCGGGCTGTGCTCATCGAGAACTCCAGAGACTGCTTCGAGATCCACGTGGAAGGGCGGCACGCCGGGATCATCAGGGCCCGGAACATCGTTGTCGCAGCCGGCTTGGTGGCCAGGCTCCCCCTGGGGATCACAGCGTCGCAGCGGGTCTTCCACAACCACCAACTGCTCCCGCACCTCGCCGAGTTGCCCGAGCCCGCCGCCAACAGTTTCCTGGTGATCGGGGCCGGTCAAAGCGCAGCCGAGGTCGCGGAATACCTGCACACCAACTATCCCGGTGCGGAAGTACACGCGGTGTTCGCCAAGTACGGATACACGCCCGCCGACGACAGTCCGTACGCGAACCGGATCTTTGATCCCAACGCGGTCAACGACTTCCACTCGTCGGCTCCCGAGTTCCGGCGTCGGCTGCAGAACTATCACCGCAGCACCAACTACTCGGCGGTGGACCTCCCGCTCATCGAGGAGTTGTACGCCCGCGAATACGACGAACGAGTGCGCGGGCAACGCCGCCTGTTCGTCCACGGCGCCTCCGAGGTGACCCAGGTGGTCGAATCGGACACCGACGTGACGGTGACCGTTCGTCACGAGCCGACAGGTCTCACCGAGGACATCGTCTGTGATGCGGTGGTGTGCGCCACCGGTTTCGATCCGCTCGACCTCAAGGAGATTTTGGGGGATCTGACGAACAGCGTTGCGTACGACGCTGCCGGACCCCAGGTCGCCCGCGATTACCGCCTCATCACCACCTCACCTCTGCCCGGCGGGATCTTTTTGCAGGGAGGGACCGAACACACGCACGGCATCTCGTCGTCACTGCTGTCGAACATCGCCGTTCGCACCGGGGAGATCGTGAAGTCCGTGGCCCGCGACCGCAAAGGCGAGGCGGTGTCGACACTTTCGCGGGGGAGCCTCGGCTAGGTCTGCTCAGGCAAGGGCCGGGCGGCCACCGCCTCGACCTCGAACAGGATGTCCGGCATTGCAAGTCCCGCAACTCCGATGACCGTTTGCGTCGGCGGTGCGACGCCGCTGCCCTGCACTGCCTGGCCGATCACCCCGAGTTTCTCGAAGTCGGGATCCACCACATAGGTCCTGAGTTGGACAACGTTGCCGAGGTCGAGTCCGTGGGCGGCGAGGGCGACACCGAGGTTGCTGAAGGCCTGCTTCACCTGCCCGGCGAAGTCTGGTGAGATGACCATGCCGTCCAGGCCCGATCCGTATTGGCCCGCGACGAACACCAGCTCTGCGCCGGACGGAACGCTCGCAGTGTGGCTGTACCCGAACGGAACCGGATCATGCAGCCCCTCGGGGTTGACGATGGTGTGGGACATGACTTCACCTGTTTCTCATCGAGACGTCCTTCAGACGTCGGTCGGGTTGTGCTCTGATGTGTTGAGGGCGAATGCAAGTTGGGCGAGAACCACCTCGCGGTAGTTGACATCCGTTGCTGACAGATGTTCGAGCACAACCGGATACAGCAGGCCGACGATGTTCGCCACGACCACCTCGATGATGGCTTCCGAGCTGAAGCGGGGGCGGAAGTCACCCGCGTCAATCCCGCGCCGGACAGCGTCGGTGAAGGGCTTGCGGTACTGCTCTGCGAGCGTGGCGGCATGATGCTGCAACTCGACATCGTGCGCGGCGGCCGTCCAGAACTCCATCAGCATTCGCCAGGTGGCAACGTCCGTGGCCAGGCCGCGGTCGACCATCGCGACGAGCTGCTCCCACGGATCTTCGAATTGAGCTGCGAACTCGTTCATTGCGTCCACCGCAATGGAAGTGGCGCGATCGAAGGCTTCGACCAGCATGTCCTCGCGAGACCCGAAATAGCCCTGCAAAGTGCTCACTGCCACACCCGATGCGGCGGCGACGTCGGTGTAGCGGGTACCGCCGTACCCGCGGTCCGCGAGTGTCGCGATCACCTGGTCGAGCACGGCCGTGCGCCTCGCACCGCCCGCTCGGCGGCTGCGACTCGGTCTCGGTTCACTCATGTTCGTACCGTATCACTATACGGTACGGAGATACCAGAGCAGCTCGACCGCCGACCTGGCCGGACAGTCTCGCCGGCAGGGTGCGGATGCGTCAGACTGACACCATGACCGTGACCGTCGATTGCCTGGTCATCGGCGCAGGTGTGGTCGGCTTGGCGGTCGCGAGGCGCCTGGCGCTGGGCGGGCGGGACGTAGTGGTGGTCGACGAGGCGGATGCGATCGGCACGCAGACGAGCTCGCGCAATTCCGAGGTGATCCACGCCGGCATCTATTACCCGCGGGACAGCGCCAAGGCCCGGCACTGTGTGGCCGGTCGGCAGATGTTGTACCGCTACTGCAGCGACCGGGGCATCGATCATCGGCGGATCGGCAAGCTCATCGTGGCCACTGATTCCGACCAGCTCGCCCGCCTCGACGCGATCGCGGCTGCAGCGGCCGCAAACGGGGTCGACGACCTTCGGCCGCTGAGCCGGGACGACCTGGCCTCGATCGAACCCGGACTCGACTGTGCGGGCGCGCTCCACTCACCGTCGACGGGCATCATCGACAGCAACGGACTGATGAGGGGCCTGCATCGCGATGCCGAAGACGCCGGTACGACAACCGCTCTGCGCACCAGGATGACGGGCGGGCACATCGGGCGAAGGCAGCTCGCCATCGAGCTCGACGGCACGGCGATCAGCTGCAGAACTGTGGTGAACGCCGCCGGGCTCGGCGCCTGGGATGTCGCACGAGGCATCGAAGGTGTACCACCAGAGACCATCCCGAAGCGATTTCTGGTAAAGGGTAGCTACTTTGTTCTCGAGAGCGGCCGAGTTCCGTTCTCGCAGTTGGTCTATCCCGTACCTGTCGGCGGCGGTCTCGGCGTACACCTCACGCTGGATCTCGCCGGCCAGGCTCGGTTCGGGCCGGACGTCCAGTGGACCGACCACATCGACTACCACGTCGACGCCGCCAGAGCAGATCAGTTCCACGCAGCGATCCGGCGTTACTGGCCCGGCCTGCCGGACAACTCGCTGGTACCTGCCTACTGCGGGATCCGGCCCAAATTATCGGGCCCAGGAGACGGGGACAGCGACTTCCTCATCCAAGGCCCCGCCGCACACGGGACGCCCGGACTGGTGAATCTGTTCGGCATCGAATCACCCGGCCTGACGTCCTGCCTGTCGGTCGCAGAGGCCGTGGCGTCGCTTGTGGAGGACCGCTAGAGAATTCGGTCGTTGTCCGGATCGTCGGGATTCTCCGGTTCCTCGGGCGGGGGTTCGACCGGACGGCGCAGGTTGGCGATCGTCGCGTCGATATCGGCGAGCGCCTTCGTCTTCGACGCGTAGAAGATCTCGCCGGGAAGCAACTCGAGCCAGCGCACCGACCACCCGATGTCGCGCAACGTGTCGCCGCTCTTCTCCGGCGACGCCGCGGCAGCGATGAGTCGGTCATCGAGCTCGAACACCGCATCATCGAGGCGTCCTCGTGCGGCCAGGAGTTCGACGTCACTGCGCAGGGAAGGGTTCTCGTACACCAGGCCCATCGCGTAGCGGATGCGTCGGTGTAGGACGGCCTCGGGCACGGTGGCGGTGGTCCATTCAGCGGGCGCCCGCCCTTGCTTACCCGGGACCAGGTCGGTCGAGCGGGCGAACCGTCGCACCCGCTTGTTGGAGTCGTAGGCGAACCACAGGCCCCCGAGCAGCATCAGCACGGCGACGACCACCGCGGCGACGACGATCAGCCACGCCACATCCATCACCCTCTCGAACCGACGATCACAACCTTCTGGCCCACGTTAGTTCAGGCACGGGCGTGGCCGGGGACTGCCCGTCCGCGTCATCGCACGCCGGCCTCATCTACGCGAGGCCGCTACCAACCCGCTTCGACGCCCGTGGCACGGTGAAGCAATGTCTGTCTGGGAAGTGGTCGCGATCCTGATCGCCGGCGTGGGCGCCGGAGCGATCAACGCGGTGGTCGGCAGCGGAACACTCATCACGTTCCCCACCCTGGTTGCGTTCGGGTTCGCCCCGGTGACCGCGACGATGACCAACGCCGTGGGGTTGGTGGCCGGTGGGGTATCGGGGACGTGGGGCTACCGGCGTGAACTGCGCGGACAGTGGCCGCGGCTGCGGTGGCAGATCCCCGCCTCGTTCGTCGGAGCACTCATCGGCAGCTGGCTGCTGCTGCACCTACCGGAGAAGGCATTCGAGACGATTGTCCCGGTGCTCCTCGTCCTTGCACTGGCGCTGGTGATCTTTCAGCCCAGGATCCAGCGTTGGACAGCCTCTCGGATGGCCTCGGCACCCGTCGACGACAACAACGACACCGTGCTCAGTCCCACGCGCCTGGCTCTGGTCACCGGGGCGACACTGCTCGTCGGTGTCTATGGCGGTTACTTCACTGCGGCACAAGGCATTTTGCTGATGGGCGCGATGGGCGTGCTCGTCTCCGACAACCTGCAACGCCTCAATGCCGCCAAGAACCTGCTCTCCCTCATCGTAAATGTGGTCGCCGCGGTCACCTACACCATCGTTGCGTTCGACCGAATCGACTGGGCCGCCGCCGGTCTCATCGCCATCGGTTCGCTCGTCGGCGGAGTGATCGGCGCCAAGTACGGCCGGAAGTTGTCACCGTCGGCATTGCGAGGCGTGATTGTGCTGGTCGGTCTGATCGGTTTGTGGCGACTGCTCGTCTGACCTACCGCGAGACGCTCCAGCATCGGAGCCGTCAGGGCAAGACGGCGGTGGCCTCGACCTCCACCAGCAGATCAGGCTCGCCCAGGGACGCGACACCCAGAAGCGTGATGGGTTTGGTGGGGTCCACCCCCAGCTTCGCCGCAGCCCGGGCAACACCTTCACCGAGGAGCGGGAACTTCTCCTCACTCCAATCCACCACGTAGACGGTCAGCTTGGCGACATCGTCGAACGTGCCACCCGCCGCGGCCATACCCGTCGCGATGTTGAGGTACGCCTGCTCCACCTGTGCGGCGAGGTCGCCCTCCCCCACAGGTTTGCCATCGGCGTCGCGAGCGACCTGTCCCGCGAGAAACACCATCCGGGACCCGGTGGCAACCGAGAGTTGCCGGTACACATCGGGTTTGGGCAAGCCATCAGGGTTCATCAGTGTCACGGGCATGGCAATCTCCTTCTCGAGGTTCTGCGGTCCTCCAAACCATAGCAGTGTTATGTATTGTGGAGAAGTGGTCAGAACAAGAGATCCGGCAGTACGTGCCCTGTTGGTCGAGCGCGCTGCGGTGATGTTGGGTCAGCGCGAATCCATCACCCTGCGCGCGCTCGTCGACGGGACAGGCGTTTCGACGATGGCGGTGTACACCTACTTCGGCGGGATGGACGGCCTGCGGATGGCGGTGCGGCAGGAGGGGTTCACCCGGCTGGAAGCACTTCTGCAAGAGGTCCCGGTCACCCGCGACCCGGTCAAAGACCTTGTGGCACTGTCTGCTGCGTACGTCACCAATGCGGCACACAACCCCGACCTCTACCGGGTGATGTTCGAAGACGGCATCGCACTGGAAGATCCCGCTGCCGCCGACAACACCTTGGAGCATCTCGTGCAGGCCGTGGCGCGAGCCCGAGACCATGGACGGCTGCAAGATGACGTCGACCCACTCGATCTCGCGACGCAGTGCTGGATCGTCGGGCATGGGCTGGTGTCGCTGGTGGTCACCGGACCACTGCCACCACAGGCAATCCATCACGGTGCGGCGATGCTCACCTCGCTGCTGACCGGAGCCGGCGACGCACCGGACACGTGCAAGCGGTCGGTGCGGCTGGGATGGAAACCCGACATCCCCGGCATCTGACCGACATGGCGCGCACCCTCCGACTCCAGCGACTTCCTCCGACTGCAACCGGAGGAACTGACCCAAGCCGGAGGATCTGAGGTCAAGGCACGCACAACCTCCGACTCCAGCGACTTTCTCCGACTGCAACCGGAGGAACTGACCCAAGCCGGAGGATCTACCCCACGGCACGCACACCCTCCGGTTTCGGCGACTTCCTCCAACTGCAACCCGAGCATCTGACCGCAATCGGAGGAACTACCCGCACGGCCACATAACCTCCGACTTCAACCGGAGCCTGCGAACAAACTGACTCGGCCCCACCATTCCTGTGTTGGTGGGGCCGAGTCTTTCGGAGGATGTGGCCGCGGTTGTTCTGGACTGCCGACGAGCCGGCGCAGCGATGTGAGGAGAAGGGAAGAACTACCGCCTGATGGCCACGTCCGACAAAGCGAGCAGAGCGAGCAGAAGGATCAGTGGGATACTGCCTTCTCGACGCCCACTCCGGTCAGCGATCGAACTTCTATCTCGGCCTGCTTGGCAGCGTTCTCCTTGCGACGGCCGCCGATGTAGGTACCGATCACCGCGAGCAGGAAGCCGGCCGGGATCGACACGATGCCCGGATTCGACATCGGGAAGAGGTCGAAGTTGGCGTCGGGGAACATCGAGGTCGGCTTGCCCGACACCGCAGGCGAGATCACGATCAACCCGATGCAGGTGATGAGACCGCCGTAGATGCTGAACAGTGCGCCGGTGGTGTTGAACCGCTTCCAGAACAGCGAGAACAGCAACGTCGGCAGGTTGGCCGACGCGGCGACCGCGAAGGCGAGAGCCACCAGGAAGGCGATGTTCTGCCCCATGGCCGCGATGCCCAGGACGATGGAGACCACGCCGATCACGACCACGGTGATGCGTGAGACCCGGACCTGTTGTTCCTCGGTGGCGTTGCCGCGCTTGATGACACTGGCGTAGATGTCGTGGGCAAACGATGCCGACGCGGTGATCGCCAGGCCGGCAACCACGGCGAGGATCGTCGCGAAGGCGACCGCCGAGATCACCGCCAGGAAGATGGTTCCGCCGAGTTCGAACGCCAGCAACGGTGCCGCCGAATTCTCCTTACCCGGTGCCGCGAGGATCTTGTCCGGTCCCACCGACTTGGCGGCTCCGTAACCCAGCACCAGGGTGAACAGGTAGAACGCGCCGATCAGGGCGATTGCCCAGGTGACCGAGCGACGAGCTTCCTTGGCGGTCGGCACGGTGTAGAAGCGCATCAACACGTGGGGCAGGCCTGCGGTACCAAGGACCAGGGCGATGCCCAACGAGATGAAGTCGAGCTTGGACATGTCACTGATGCCGTACTTGGCGCCCGGCGCGGCGATGTCACGACCGGCGACGGCTTCGCTCGCCGAACCACTCACGGTGGCTTGGGCATCGGCGATCAACTGCGAGAAGTTGCCTTTCACGGCGAACAGCACCAGGACGAACATCACGCCGGCGCCGGCGATCAACAGCACCGCCTTGACCATCTGGACGTAGGTGGTGCCTTTCATGCCGCCGATGAGGACGTACGCGATCATCAGCACACCGACGACCGCGACGACGACGCCCTGACCGAACTTGCCGTCGATGTTGAGCAGCAGCGCCACGAGTCCACCGGCACCGGCCATCTGGGCGAGCAGGTAGAACAGCGAGACCGTCAGCGTCGACAGTGCAGCAGCCATCCGCACGGGGCGCTCTTGGAGCCGGAAACTCAACACGTCGGCCATCGTGAAACGGCCTGTGTTGCGCAGCAATTCGGCAACGAGAAGCAGGGCGACCAGCCACGCGACGAGGAAGCCCACCGAGTAGAGGAAGCCGTCATAGCCGTAAACCGCGATGGCACCGGCGATTCCGAGGAACGACGCGGCCGACAGATAGTCACCGGCGATCGCGAAGCCGTTCTGCGGTCCGGAGAACTGGCCGCCACCGGTGTAGAAGTCAGAAGCCTTCTTGGTGGTCTTGCTGGCGCGGATCACGATCGTCATGGTGATGACAACAAACGCCACGAAGATGGCGATGTTCAGCGCGGGGTTGCCGACAGAGGCGGCGCCTGCAGCGAGCGAGGTCATTTGAGCGGTCCTTCCAGCTCGTCGCGGATCGCGGCAGCGCGGGGATCGAGGTCACGGTTGGCGAACCGGACGTAGACGGCGGTGATCACAAAGGTCGTCAGGAATTGACCGAGACCGAGGATGATGCCCAGGTTGATGTTTCCCCAGACCTTGGTGGCCATGAAGTCGCTGGCGTAGGTCGCGAGCAGGACATAGAGCATGTACCAGGCGAGGAAAAAGGCCGTCAGAGGAAAGACGAAGACGCGTAGGCGGCGACGCAGGTCCTGGAACTCAGGGCTGGCCTGCATGTCGATGAATGCCTGCGCGTCCGGTGCGGGTCGCTGTGGCGACGCCTCCGGGCTCAGGTCGGATGTGGTCATGACGACTCCTGGGGTGAAGGGAAAAGCTCGTATCGGACATTAGTGAGATGCCGGTCACAGCAGAAGGATGTGGCCGCAGTCACACGGCGAGCTGTCGAACTGTGCGATGAACGGTCGGTTGAGCGCGACGAACGGCACCTACTCCGGCCGCAGATTCGCCTCTCGGTCCTTGCCGACACCAAGGCGTTCAGGAGCATGGAGCCTGGTGAGCAGTCGGCCGACATCGGCTGGGATCTGGTGCGGGGTGAGCTTGCTGACCAGCACCATCGAAGCGAACGCGAGGGGCACACTCACCGCTGCGGGATAGCCGATGATCGTGGCGATCCAGCCTTCCTGCAGGACATCGGCGATGCCCGTGATCGACGTGGCCAGCGCCGCACCCCCGGCGACCACCCCGCCGACGATCAACCCCGCTGCGGCGCCTGCCGCCGTCAGGCCACGCCACCAGATACCGAGAACCAGCAGTGGACACAGGGTCGACGCGGCCACCGCGAACACCAGGCCCACCGTGCGCGACAGGTCGATCGACGTCACGGCCACCGCGAGGAACAACGGCACCAATCCGGCGAGCAGCGAGGCGATCCGGAAGTCCCGGACCCGACCACGCAAGACATCGGTACTCAGCACGCCGGCCACACTCACCAGCAGCCCCGACGAGGTGGACAGGAACGCCGCGATCGCCCCCGCGGCCACCAGAGCGGCCAGGAGTTGCCCGCCCAGCCCGGACACCACCGATCCAGGAAGGAGCAGTACCGCGGCGTCGGATGCACCGGTGATCAGCAGCTGCGGCACCCACAGCCGAGCGAAAGCGCCGAGCAGGGTGGGGAACAGATAGAACACCGCCAGCAGACCCACCACCGCCAATGAGGTTGCGCGGGCGGCCCGCCCATCGGGATTGGTGTAGAAGCGGACCAGGACATGCGGCAATCCCATGGTGCCGAGGAAGATGCCGATGATCAGTGAATACACCTGATACATCGGGTGGTCGCCCCCGAATCCCCATCCGGGAGTGGCCCATTGATCGTGCGTGGCCGGCGCACCCGACACCACCGGTACGGCCGCACCCGGCGCCAGCACCAAAGACGTACCCGCACTGACGTCATGGTCGCCCGCGGTCAGCCTGATCGGGCCGCTCACCTCACCACCGTCGACCGTGCCGTCCGCGGTGACCCAGAGGTCGCTGTTGACCTGCACCACCACGTCGGTGGTGACGTCGACGGTGGTCTGTTCGGCGACGGTGGGAGGGGCCGCCGACCCCAATTCCTGGTCTTCTCCATAGAAGTGGATCGCCAGCACGATCGCCGGTACCGCGATGGCCGTGAGTTTGAGCCAGTACTGAAATGCCTGGACGAAGGTGATCGACCGCATCCCGCCGCCGATCACGTTGGCGATCACGATGACCCCGACCAGCACTGCCCCCACCCACGGCGACGTACCCAGCAGGATGTTAAGGGTCAGTCCGGCACCCTGGAGTTGAGGGACCATGTAGAGGATGCAGATCAACACCACCACGGCGGTGGCGAGCTTGCGCAACAGTGTTGACCCGAGCCGGAATTCGGCGAAGTCGGGGACGGTGTAAGCCCCTGATCGCCGCAGTGGTGCCGCGACGAACAACAGCAGTCCGACGTAGCCTGCGGTGAATCCGATCGGATACCACAGTGCGTCGGTTCCGTACTTCGCGATCAGGCCCGCCACACCCAGAAAGGATGCAGCCGAGAGGTATTCACCGGAGATCGCGGCGGCGTTCCAGTTCGGTCCGACACTGCGGGAGGCGACCAGGAAGTCAGAAGTGGTGCGGGCCAGCCGCACTCCGTACGTCCCGATCGCCACGGTCGCCACTGCCGCGGCGATCAGCGCCAGCAGGGTCGCAGTCGGTACCGATTGTCCGGTGATGGTCTCCATGGCGAGCGGTCAATCGTCGACCAGGTCGGCGAACTCTTGTTCGTTGCGGTCGGCGAGCCGGTTGTAGATCCACGAGACCCCGAGGAGCACCGGGTAAACGCCCACTCCCAGAACCAGCCAGGGCAGCCGGATCCCCCACACCGTCACCTCGGACAGATCGGGAAAAACCGCCCACAGCAACGGGATCGCGCACAACATCGCCACGGTGAACCCGGCGAGCCGCAAAGCCAGTCCCAGCTGCGCCCGCATCAACCCGCGAATGAGGGCGTCACCGACCTCGGTCTGCTCTTGCACCTCCACCCGGGACCGGACCCGGCGGGCTCCGCGCCGCTTGGCGAGTACCACCCGCTCACGGGGCCGCGGCTGACCCTCGGCGGGCGACGTCACGGCGCATTCCGGGTCTGCCGGGGAATCCGGACCAGACGGTCCTTCAGCTCACGTGTGTGCCGACGACTGACGGGGAGTTCGACCGGCCGCCCGTCCCGGACCGAACGCAGGCACACCACGGTCCCCGACCCCACCGTGCGGATGCCGGTGACCAGAGGCAAGGCCACGAGATAGGACCGGTGGACACGCAGGAATCCGGCGTCGCGCCAACGATCCTCGAGTGTGGAGATGGGGATGCGGACCAGGTGCGAACCGGTGGCGGTGTGCAAACGGGTGTAGTCGCCGTCGGCCTCCACCCAGTTCACCGTCGACCGGGGCACCAGCGTGGTGGTCCCGCCCATCTCGACCGGGATCACCTCATCGAAGTCGCCGTCCGCCGCAGAGTCCTGCCGGGAAGCTGCGGGGGTCGATGGCCCCCGCTGCTCCCCGTGCTCGAGCACCCGGCGGACGGACTCCGCCAGCCGCTGCGCGCGCAGTGGTTTGAGTAGATAGTCGACGGCCCCGAGGTCGAAAGCCCTGACGGCGCGATCCTCGTGAGCGGTCACGAACACCACGGCCGGCGGGTGCGCGAACGCGGCCAGCACACCCGCGAGCTCCAGGCCGTCGAGACCGGGCATGTTGATGTCGAGGAACACCGCGTCGATCGCTCCCGGTCGATCCTTGATCAATCTCAGGGCAGTGGTGGCATCGCCCGCGGTCAGCACTTCTCCGACGGCCTCTTGGGCACGCAGGAGGTAGCTGAGCTCGTCGAGCGCGGGCCATTCGTCGTCCACGGCGAGCACGGTCAGCGCATGCCGGCCCGGTCGTCCTGGACTGTTCGGTGTCTGCGTCACAACGCATCCATGGTGCCACGCACACCGGTCCGCGCGGTTCTTCTCACGCGGAGATGCCCGGCCGGAATTTCGGTACCCGCATGCTCACCTTGGTTCCCGCTCCCGGCGCGGTCTCGACCACCAGACCGTAGTCGTTGCCGAATGCTGCCCGCAGGCGGTCGTCGACGTTGGCCAGGCCCACGTGTGCGGACTCGGTCGCAGTTGCGGTGGCACCGGACACGATGGCGTCGAGGTCACCCGATCGCAGCAGATCCGGGTCCATTCCCACGCCGTTGTCCTCCACGCTGATCACGCAGTCGGTGCCTTCGTCGGCGGCAACGATGGTCACCGTGCCACCGTCGGGTTTGCTCGAGATACCGTGCCGCACCGCGTTTTCCACCAGCGGTTGCAGGGCAAGAAACGGCAGCACCACGTTGAGCACCTCGGGCGCCACCTGCAGGCGGACCTGCAGGGCACTACCGAAACGAGCCCGCTCCAGGGTGAGGTAGCGATCGATGTTCCGGAGTTCGTCGGCGAGCACGGTGTATTCACCTGCCGACCGGAAGGAGTACCGGGTGAAGTCCGCGAACTCGAGGATCAGCTCGCGCGCCTGATCGGGATCGGTGCGCACGAAGGACGCGACCGTGTTCAGCGCGTTGTAGATGAAGTGTGGACTGATCTGTGCGCGCAGAGCCCGCACCTCGGCGCGGTCGAGCCGGGCCCGCGAGGCATCGAGTTCGGCCAGTTCGATCTGGCTCCCCGCATATCGGGCCACCTCCGTGATCGCCGACAACATGCCCGGCCCCGGCTGGATGCGCGTCACCACCCCCATCACCCCCACCGACGCGGAATCCTCGAGCAGCAGCGGCTGCACGATGAGCGCGCGCACCCCGGGCTCATCCAGGTCAGGGGCTTTGATGAGGATGCGGCGACCTTCGTCGGCGGCGCGCACCGCGGCCTGGGCAAAGGAGTCGGTCAGAGCTTCGTGTGGCCCCGTCCAGGCCAGGAGCGTTCCGTCCGCGTCGGCGAGTCCGAGGGCATCCGCAGACGTCAGCTCCCGTAGATGCGGCGCTGCTTCGGCCGCCGAATCGGCGCCCAGGCCGCGGCGTAACGGGACAGCCGCAAGTGACGCAGTGTGAAGTGTCGCGTGCACGACGCGTTCGGCGGGAGTGGTCAGCGTCGGCCGGGTGCGCACGCGCAGGGCCAGCACCGCCACCACGACGAGCAGGACAGCGATGACCGCGAGGGTGAGCGCGATGCCGGACATCAGCGGGTCATCACGCTCGCGACCCGACTAGCGGTCGCCGAGGGCGTATGCGGCAGCAGAGGTTGCCGCGGTGACGGTCAGCACCGACGGCCACGCGCCGATCTTCTTGGCGAGAGGATGGGAGGCCCCGAATGCGAACAGATAGCCACCGAGCAGCGGGGCCGCCACAGCAGGTCCCTTTGTCTGCCACCACTGGGCGGTGCTCCAGGCGCCGGCCGCGGCCAGGACGACCCCGCCGAGTTCGCGGCGTCCCGAGTACCTGGCGGCGGCGAAACCACCGATGAGTCCGGCAGCGACAACAGGTGCGGTGTAGGTGGAAGTCACACCAGCGACTCTAACCGCTGAGCGCCTGGGTTCCGATGACACCGAGAAGGTCCAGTCGCTCCCTGGCCTCGGTCCCCGGCTGGGGAAAGTAGACGAGCAGGTGCTGGTCTTCCTTCTGGGTCACAAGGGTCTCGCACAACAGCGCGATCTCCCCGACCTCCGGGTGGATGAACCGTTTGAGAGCACTGGTCCGGGTGGCCACGTGGTGTTCGGACCACAACGCCGCGAACTCAACGCTGGCTGTGTGAAGGGCGCCGACCAGTTCGGTGACGGTGGCGTCGTCGCCACGCTTGGCCGCGATCGCTCGCAGATCGCTGACGTGTTTGTGGCTCATCCGAGCCCAGTCCTCGGGATTGAAGCGTTCCCTGGTCGCGGGGTCGGTGAACCAGCGCCAGGTGTGGAAGCGGTCCAGACCCGTGACCGTCGACTGATCGCCGACGAGAAGCAGGTTCATCCGGTTTTGGGCCAGCGTCTCGCCGAGGTCGGAGATCACGCACGCCGGGATGTCGTCGAGTTTGTCGAGGAGGTGCAGCAAGCCCGGACCCACGTGGGAGTCGCCGCCGATACGCGGAGGCGGAGCATGCCCGCACAACAGGTAGAGATGGTCGCGTTCGTCATCGGTGAGCCGCAGCGCCCGCGCCATCGAGGCGACGATCTGCGTTGAAGGATGCGGCCCACGAGATTGCTCGAGCCGGGTGTAGTAGTCGGTGGACATCCCGGCCAGCACGGCGACCTCGTCGCGACGCAGGCCTGGCGTGCGGCGGCGCACACCCTCGGGCAACCCGACATCGCGCGGCACCAGGGCCGCGCGGCGCCGGCGCAGGAAATCGGCCAGCTCGGCGCGATCCATTCGTTGACTCACATCCACCACTGTGCCGTTCGCGCGCCACCTCAACCAGGGATCGGCGGTCCCCCGATGACCGGTCTCTGCCGCCGGGGCGGCAACCGGCCGAAGGTGAATGCATGAACATTCAACAGGTAACCCTCGGAAAAACTGGTCCCACGGTCTCGCGCATCGGCCTCGGTGCGATGGGCATGTCCGGCGTCTACGGACCCAGCGATGACGCCGAGTCGATCGCCACCATCCATGCCGCCATCGACGCCGGCGTCAACCTGATCGACACGGGCGACTTCTACGGCATGGGGCACAACGAGATGCTGATCGGCCGGGCACTGCGAGACCGTAGCCGCGACGACGTCCAGCTCAGCGTGAAGTTCGGCGCACTTCGCTCCCCCGACAACGGGTGGGGTGGCTTCGACGGACGACCGGAGGCGGTGAAGAACTTCCTCGCCTACACGTTGACGCGACTCGGGGTCGACCACATCGACATCTACCGCCCGGCCAGGCTCGATCCCGCGGTGCCGATCGAAGACACGGTGGGCGCCATCGCCGAGATGGTCCAGGCCGGATATGTGCGGCACATCGGGCTGTCGGAGGTGGGCAGTGAGACGCTCCGTCGCGCCACAGCCGTGCATCCGATCGCCGATCTGCAGATCGAATACGCGCTCATATCCAGGGGCATCGAAGCCGACATCCTGCCGACCGCGCGCGAGCTCGGGATCGGGATCACGGCATACGGAGTGTTGTCGCGGGGCCTGCTCAGCGACAGCGTCTCGGTGGCGAGCACCTTCGCCGCCGACGACTTCCGTGCGCACAGCCCGCGGTTCCAAGGTGACAACCTCGCGAGAAACCTGACGCTGGTCGACACCCTGGGCACCATCGCAAAGGAACGTGGGGTGACGGTGGCGCAACTCGCCATCGCGTGGGTGCTAGCCCAGGGCGACGACATCGTGCCGGTCATCGGGGCCCGGAAGGTGGTTCGGCTGCACGAAACCCTGGCGGCCCTCGACATCCATCTCACTGCCGACGAACTGGCCACCATCGAATCGGCGGTTCCGCCCGATGCGGTCGCCGGCGATCGGTATGCCGAGGCGCAGATGGCCATGCTCGACAGCGAGCGCTGATCCCGCGACCTCCCCGATCCATGCAGGGTTTGTGTTCGTCCGCCGTCACTGCAACGCCGGTATTCGTACACAAAGCCTGCATGGATCGCCTACTGTCCCGACGGCACACCCCGCACCAAGCACGTCACGACGAACATCCACCTCGAGATCGACGGCGGGTCGGCGGCCGTGCGGTCATACTTCACGGTCATTCAGGCGGTGTCCGGGTTGTCGCTACAGCCGATCATCGCCGGACGGTACCGGGATCGATTCGCCAGAACGGCCGACGGCTGGCAGTTCGCCGAACGGGTGGTCACCATCGATTTGATCGGCGACGTCAGCGGGCATCTTCGCGGGACGCGACCCGCTCCCGTCACCGACTGAGCATCCTCACGACCCTCGTACCGCTGGTCAGCGCCGCCGAATGGATGAGTCCAACAGGACCATGTACTTTTAGCATCGCTATTCATCGAAGAAGTCGAGGACATCAGTGACCGAAGACAGCCGAGTGCTGGTTCCCGGCGACACCTGCTGGCAGATCGCTCGAGCCGATCGCCTCGCCTGCATCATCGATGCCGCCGACTACTTCTTCTACGCCAAGTCGGCCATGCTCGAGGCACGCCATCGGATCATTCTGATCGGCTGGGACTTCGACACCCGCATCAAGCTCGAGCCGGGCGGCCAGACCCTCGAAGGGCCCAATCGTCTCGGCGATTTCCTCAAGTGGTTACCGAAGCACCGGCCCGGCCTCGACATCCATCTGCTGAAGTGGAATCTCGGCGCTCTGACCGCCATGACCCGGGGCATGGCCCCGATCTTCATCGACAACTGGCTGACCGACGAGAGCCTGCACTTCGAACTCGACGGCGCGCACCCGGTGGGCGCCGCGCATCACCAGAAGATCCTGGTGATCGATGACCAGCTCGCGTTCTGCGGCGGCATCGACATGACGGTCGACCGGTGGGACACCTCAGACCACAAGGACAGCAACGACTTCCGGACCAAACCCAGCGGAAAGTCCTACGGCCCATGGCATGACGCGACCACCGCGGTCGATGGGGACGCCGCGCGAGCGATCGGCGAGATGGCCCGCGACCGGTGGAAGGCCGCGACCGGGACAACGCTCGAGCAGATAGCCGGTGATTCCGAGGGTGACCAGTGGCCCAAGGGACTGGTCCCCACGCTGGAGTCGGTGGACGTGGCCGTCGCACGCACACTGCCGGAGATTCCGGGCCGCGACGAGGTGCGGGAGATCGAGGCGCTCTACCTGGCGGCCATCGCGAGTGCGCGGCGTTATCTCTACATCGAGAGCCAGTATCTGGCATCACGCACCATCGCCGAAGCAATGGCCGAGCGTCTCGGCGAGTCCGACGGACCCGAAATCATGGTGGTGCTGCCACGCAACGCCGAAGGCTGGCTCGGACAGCAGACCATGGACGGTGCCCGCCACCGATTGCTCAAGCTCCTGTGGAAGGCGGACGTGCACAACCGTTTCCGTGCATTCCACCCCGTGACCACCGGGGGTGAGCCGATCTACGTCCACGCCAAGATCCTCATCATGGACGACAGCGTGCTCCGGGTCGGCTCGTCCAACCTCAACAACCGCTCGCTCGGGTTCGACAGCGAATGCGACCTCGCCGTCGAGATCCGCGATGACGATGCCACCGCCGATGAGCACCGGGCAAGCATTCGGCACGTTCGCGATCGCCTCCTCGGCGAGCACCTCGACGTCGGAACCGAGGGCTTCACGGAAGCGCTCACGAAGCACAATTCGCTGGTGGCCACCGTCGATGCGCTTCGCGGAGAAGGCAAGACGCTGGTGGAGTTCGACCGGGAGGCCATCGACGGCGAGGAGAACCCCCTCGCCGAGAACGAGCTGATGGATCCAGAGCAGGCACCGTCGTCGTTGTTCCAGCGGACGTACCGGGAACTCGCTCGCAGACGCTCGGTTCGACGCCAATCCGCCCACGGCTGAACGGCTTACGCGCCGAGGAGGCCCTTCAGAGGGCGTACGTGCGCATCACACCCTTGCTGATGATGGTCTTCTGGATCTCACTGGTGCCTTCACCGATGAGCAGGAACGGCGCCTCTCGCATCAGACGCTCGATCTCGTACTCCTTCGAGTAGCCGTATCCGCCGTGGATACGGAAACTGGCCTGGGTCACCTCGGAGCAGTACTCACTCGTCAGGTACTTGGCCATACCGGCCGCAACGTCGTTGCGTTCTCCCGAGTCCTTGAGCCGCGCAGCGTTGATCATCATCAGGTGCGCCGCCTCGACCTTGGTCGCCATCTCCGCCAGCGAGAACGCGATGGCTTGATGCTGCGCGATGGGCTTGCCGAATGTGCTGGTTTGCTGTGCATATCGCGCGGCGAGTTCAAACGCGCGTAAGGCGACACCGCATGCGCGGGCAGAGACGTTGACGCGACCGACCTCGATACCGTCCATCATGTGCCGGAAACCGTGGCCGGGACTGCCACCGAGGACCATGTCCGACGAGATCCGGTAGTCGTCGAAGAAGAGTTCGGTGGTGTCGATGCCCCGATAGCCCATCTTCTCGATCTTCCCGGGGATCGTGAGTCCCGGCGCCACCTCGCCGAATCCCACGGGCTTTTCGACCAGGAACGTGGTGAGGTTCTCGTGCGCCTTCGCCGACCCTTCGTCGGTGCGCACCAGAACCGCGACGAGGGTAGAACTCCCGCCGTTGGTGAGCCACATCTTCTGACCGTTGACGAGGTAGTGGTCGCCGTCGCGTGTGGCGCGGGTACGGATTGCGGCCACGTCCGATCCCAGCTCGGGCTCTGACATCGAAAAGGCGCCGCGCACTTGCCCTGTCGCCATTCGCGGCAGAAAGTGCGACTTCTGTTCGGCAGTGCCGTGCTGCCGGATCATGTACGCCACGATGAAGTGGGTGTTGAGCACACCCGACACACTCATCCACCCGCGCGCCAACTCCTCTACACACAGGGCGTAGGTCAGCAGCGACTCACCGAGTCCCCCGTACTCCTCGGGGATCATCAACCCGAAAAGTCCCATATCGCTCATCGTGTCGACCAGAGCCTGAGGGTAGGTGTCGGAGTGTTCGAGTTCCTGAGCGTTCGGTATCACGTTCTTCTCCACGAAATCGCGCACCGTGGAAAGGATTTCCTTCTGCACGTCGGTGAGGCCTGGGGTTTGCGCGAGTCGGGTCATTCGGTGTCCTTTGCGGTTGGTCGGGTGGTTGCGCGCACCACGCCGCGGTTGTGGAGGTCGGCGATCTGCGCGTCGGTGAGGTTCAGGTACTCCGCCAGCACGTGCGCCGTATCGTCGCCGTTGGCCGGTGCGGGACGGGCGGGTGGATGTGCGCCCTCGAACGTCATCGGTGTGGTCGGTGCCAGATAGCTGCCGATGCGCGGCTGCTCGACCAGGCCGAACATGGGGTTGTTCATCACCTTCGGGTCGCAGGCAACCTGCGCGAAGGTGCGGTAGCGCTCGTACACCACCGACGTGTCCGCCAGGGCTGCCTCCGCCTCGTCGGCGTTCCGTTCGGCGAACCACACCCCGAACAAACCGTCGAGTACCCGGCGATGACGGTAGCGGTCGCCGTCCTTCGTGAAGTCCACGCGCAGTGCAGTTTCCAGCGCCCTGACCGCATCGGCAGTTCCGGTCACCTCGGCGAGGTCGCGGAAGTGCCGCGGCGTGATGGCAACCACCATGAGCCGCTCACCATCTGCTGTCGCGAAGTCGCAACCGTAGGTGCCATAGATCCCGTTACCCACCCGCGGTCGATCATCGCCGCCGAGCTGCGCCTCCGCCAGGTATCCGAGATGCCCGGTGGTCGCCAGCGCGACATCTTCCAGCGGCAGCACCACCCGTGCACCGGCGCCGGTCTCCGATCGACGGATCACCGCCGCGGTCACCGACAGCGCCGCGTACAGGCCGCATGCCACATCCCATGCCGGCAACACGTGGTTCACCGGGCCCGCCGTGGTCGATGAGCCGGTGACAAGCGGAAAACCCGTGGCCGCGTTGACCGTGTAGTCGAGGGCACCCGAACCGTCGGCGCGGCCGAGGACCTGAACGTGGATGAGATCAGGACGGATCGCGGCGAGGGAATCGTAGTCCAGCCAATCTCGTCCGGCCGCATTCGTCACGAGGACACCGGCTTCGGTGATGAGGTCACGGATCAGTGCGATCGCCTCGGGGTCGCGGAAGTCGACCGCGACCGATCGTTTGCCCTTGTTCAGATTCGCCCAGTAGATGGACTCGCCTTCGTCGGTGACCGGCCAACGGTGATAGTCGGCAGCTCCGCCGATCGGGTCGACTCGGATGACCTCGGCGCCAAGTGCTTCCAGTGTCATTCCCGCGAGAGGGGCGGCGACGAAGCTCGACACCTCGACGATCCGCAGCCCCTTCAGTGGCGAGGTCGGCACGTCGGTCACCGCAGGCGGTCTGGAGATTGCAGGCGGTCCGGGGGATGCAGGCAATTGGTCATGGGAACACCCTGCCCGGCATCGGCCCGAAGGTCCATATGCACCGACCCACCATGTTTTCGGCCTTCAGCATGCATGATGGATCCGCTGAGAGGAGCCGGTGTGCGCGATGTGGTGATCTGTGAGCCGATTCGGACCCCGATCGGTCGGTATGGCGGAATGTTCAAGTCGCTGACCGCCGTCGATCTGGGTGTTGCCGCCATGACCGGCCTGATCCATCGCACCGGCATCGCACCCGACCTGATCGAAGACGTGATCCTGGGCCACTGCAACGGCAACAGTGAAGCCCCTGCAATCGGCCGCGTGGTGGCCCTCGACGCCGGCCTACCGGTGACCGTGCCGGGAATGCACGTCGACCGCCGGTGCGGATCAGGTCTGCAGGCCGTCATCCAGGCTGCTTTCCAGGTGGGCAACGGCGACAACGAACTCGTGGTCGCCGGCGGCACCGAATCGATGAGCAACGCATCGTTCTACTCGGTCGACATGCGCTGGGGCGCCGCGCGAACGGGGGTCCAGATGCACGACAGCCTCGTCCGCGCGCGGTCCACGGCAGGTGGCAGGCACCACCCGGTGCCCGGCGGCATGATCGAAACTGCCGAGAATCTGCGCCGCAGGTACGGCATCAGCCGCGTCGAACAGGACCAGCTCGCGGTGACTTCTCATGCACGCGCTGTGGCGGCACAGCAGGACGGCGTCCTTGCCGAAGAGATCATCCCGGTCGGTGTCTCGGTTCGCGGCGGCGAGAAGGTGATCGACACCGACGAACATCCACGTGCCGACGTGACCCTGGAGAAGCTCGGTGCATTGCGTCCGATCATGGCTGCTGACGACCCCCATGCCACCGTCACCGCAGGCAACGCCAGTGGACAGAACGATGCGGCTTCGCTCTGCGTGGTGACCACTGTCGAGAAGGCGGCCGCGCTCGGCCTCGATCCGCTGGTCCGGCTGGTGTCCTGGGGAATCGCCGGCGTGGCGCCGGAAGTGATGGGCATCGGTCCCGTCCCGGCGACGGAGAAGGCGCTGGCCAAAGCGGGATTGACGTTGTCGGACATCGATCTCATCGAACTCAACGAGGCTTTCGCGGCCCAGACCCTCGCCGTGATGCGGGAGTGGGAGTTCGGTGCCGGTGACCTCGACCGCACCAACGTTCACGGTTCAGGGATCTCGCTCGGTCACCCCGTCGGCGCGACGGGCGGACGAATGCTTGCCTCCCTCGCCCGGGAGATGCGTCGCCGAGATGCGCGGTACGGGCTCGAGACCATGTGCATCGGCGGCGGTCAGGGTTTGGCCGCGGTGTTCGAGATTGTTCGCTGAGGTCGTTCTGCACGACACCCGAGTCACAAGTTGCTGTCGGCCGCCCAGCCTTCCTCCGCCAGCACCCTCGACAAGGCGACGGTTGCGCAAGGAGGCTCGGTGACGCCGAATCGTGGGCAGCGGGCTCGCAATTCGTTGTGCAAGTGCTGTTGTGGTGTCAGACCGAACGGTTCCTCGCCCGGTGGGGCGATCACACCCCACAGCGAGTCGTACACCTCGGCGGTACCGACTCCGAGCCCGGCGATGTCGCACTCGATCTCGACGCGGCGGTAGTTGGGCTCGGTGCGGTCGACGGCGCTCAGCTGTTCCGGCGTCAGCATTGTCATCACCACCGAGATCGGCGGGCCGGGGCGACGGAACGGGGCCGCGGGGATGAATCCGGCGACGCTGCGGTGCGCACTGTGGCCGACCGAGATGTCGTTGACTGTGCCACGAAGGAAGGGAACACACCCATCGACCTCCGCGAGCTTTCGCCTCATCACCGCTGCACAGGCGTTTGAACCCACCGCGACCACCGGCAGGCGTTGCGACAGTACAGGTTTCGCCGCCCTGCGCAGTTCGCGCTCGACGTCCTCGACCGTGGCAAGCTGTCGGTACTCGTCGCCTACGAGCAAGCCGGTGCCGGCGACAGCTCGGCCGGGGTACTCCATGGGCCGGGCCGTCAGGTCGTCGTCGCACTCGGACACCGGCACAGGATACCGACGCTCAAACGCAGGTTTTGTGTTTCTTTACAGGTGTTGCAACGCCTGTAAGGAGACACAAAGCCTGCGAACTCTGCGGTCAGCGATTACGGCGCCAGATCGCAGCCGACAGAACCGTCGCGAAAGCGCACCACGCGGCGTACGGAACCAGCGCCGCGGAAGCAATCGGCGACCCTGGCTGCGCGCGCCGAACCAGATCCACACAACTCAGCGTGAGCACACCTGCGGTCGCGGTCGCAGCGTCGAGACGATGCGCTTTGAAGAAGACCCAGGTCCAGGATCCGTTGAGGACAAGGTTCAGGTACAGCGCTCGTTCGAAGGCGGCTGCGTCGATGTGCCGACCCTGCTCATGTAGGCGGTCGACCACCACCGCCGAGCTGATGGCGACATCGCTGTAGAGCGCGGTCCACACGATTGGGAACGCGACGGACGGCGGCTGGAACGGCGGCTTCGACAGCTTGCGGTACCAGCGGGTGTTCACGTCTTGCGACGCCAGCGCGCCGATGCCTGCTGCCAGACCTGCGGCGGCGGATGTCTTGACCAGTGAGCGCATATCGGGCCCCTTTTCGACGACTCTGCCAACGGTACGTCGCCGGTTCGCAGGTCCGAGGGGTTTCGCGTGACCGGAACGAGCTGTCAGCGTTCCTCGCGCCGACGGCGCCGCCATTCCAGATCGGCGTCGCGCCGCTGCTGTTCAGCTCGTTCGCGACAGCGCTGCAGGAACTCCGCGTCTGCGACGGGGTCTTGCGGGACAAACCGGCCTTTGCGGTCATATTCGGGAAAGAGTGACCCGGCACCGCGGTCGGCGGGCCGGCGACGATTGCGGACACGAGGGCGACCGCTGAGAAACCACACCACCGATCCGACAAAAGGAGGATGATCACCAAGAGCAGCCAGCCCCACCGCGGCATGCCTTTCGGCTCACCTTCACCGCCGACGATGTCCACAAGCGAGGCGATCATCAAGATCAGCACGATGAGTGTCACGTAGGGCATGTACGGCCCCCACCAATACATCCCCCACCAGTACGGGTAGTACAACGGCACACTCGCCCCCTCGGTCACATGATCGGCGCAACTCTTTCACGATGACCGCTGGGTGAATAGACACTGAGCGATGGACATCTCCGGCGATAGGCAATTTCTGTCGATCGATAGGCTGACCGGGCAACACGGCACGTCCGACGCCTCGACAAGACCGCAGAGGGAGCACTGTTCCAAGTGATCGATGAGAAGCTACATGACCTCTACGAGGACATCGTCGCCCGCAACCCCGCCGAACGTGAGTTCCACCAGGCCGTACGCGAGGTCTTCGACAGTCTTGGTCCGGTGGTCGCCAAACACCCTCACTACACGGACGCTGCGATCATCCGTCGCCTCTGTGAACCCGAACGGCAGATCATCTTCCGAGTGCCGTGGACCGACGACGCCGGCGGCGTGCAGGTCAACCGCGGGTTCCGGGTGGAGTTCAACTCCGCACTCGGCCCCTACAAGGGTGGTCTGCGTTTTCACCCCAGCGTGTATCTCGGCATCGTCAAGTTCCTCGGCTTCGAGCAGATATTCAAGAATGCCCTCACCGGCTTGCCGATCGGTGGCGGCAAAGGCGGGGCGGATTTCGACCCGAAGGGCCGCTCCGACAACGAGGTGATGAGGTTCTGTCAGTCGTTCATGACCGAGCTCTACCGGCACATCGGCGAGCACACCGATGTCCCCGCCGGTGATATCGGTGTCGGTGGACGGGAGATCGGATATCTGTTCGGACAGTACAAACGCATCACCAACCGCTACGAGTCCGGCGTCCTTACCGGGAAAGGCTTGTCGTGGGGAGGTTCGCAGGTCCGCACCGAAGCCACCGGATACGGCACGGTGTACTTCGTGAGCGAGATGCTCGCCGCCATGGGCGACTCCTTCGACGGCAAACGTGTCGCAGTGTCGGGCTCGGGCAACGTGGCCATCTATGCCATCGAGAAGATCCAGCAACTCGGCGGAATCGCGGTGGCCTGCTCCGACTCGAGTGGATACGTGGTGGACGACAACGGCCTCGATTTGGAGCTTCTCAAGGACGTCAAGATCAATCAGCGTGGACGGATCGCAGATTACGTGCAGGCACGAGGCCGGGGAGCCGAGCTCGGCACGGCCGGGAGTATCTGGCACGTTCCCGTCGACATCGCGCTGCCCTGTGCCACGCAGAACGAACTCGACGCCGATGACGCGAAAGCGCTCATCGCCAACGACTGCCGCATCGTGGCCGAGGGCGCGAACATGCCCACCACACCTGAGGCCACCAAGCTGTTCTCTGACGCCGGCGTTCGTTTCGCGCCCGGCAAGGCAGCCAATGCCGGCGGGGTGGCGACGAGCGCCCTGGAGATGCAGCAGAATGCGTCCCGGGATTCGTGGTCGTTCGACCACACCGAGGAACGGCTCGCCGAGATCATGCGTTCGATCCACGATCGGTGCCTGCACACCGCAGAGGCCTATGGCTTTCCCGGCAACTACACCGCAGGAGCGAACATCAGCGCATTCACCCACGTAGCCGACGCAATGCTCGCACAGGGACTGATCTGAAGATCGGCGAAACCGGCACCCCACCCGGGGTGATCATGGAGGATCAGGTTCGTGCAGGTCGGAATGACGTTGCCGGTGATGGAACCGGATCTCGATGCAACTGTTCTCAAACAATGGGCGAAAGCCGTTGATGATGGGCCTTTTTCGTCCATCTGCTGGGGCGAGCGCATGGCCTTCGACAACCCCGACAGTCTCACGATGCTCGGTGCGGTTGCCGCGTGGACCGACCGGGTGCAACTGGTCACCACGGTGATCGTGCCCCAACTCCACGACCCGGTCATGCTGGCGAAGGCGCTCGCAACGGGCGACATGCTCTCCGGCGGGCGGCTTACGGTCGGACTCGGGGTAGGCGGACGGCACGAGGACTATCGAGCAGTCGGCGCCGACCCGAAGAGTCAGACCATCCGCGGCATGGCCGACCGCGTCGCAATCATGAAACGGGTGTGGGCCGGCGAACGGATCACCGATTCGGTGCTTCCCGTTGGCCCCTCACCCGAGCAGGAGGGTGGCCCCCGGCTGATGGTGGGGACCATCGGCCCGAAAACGCTTCGCTCTGCGGCGCATTGGGCCGAGGGCCTGGCGGGGACCACGCTTGACCTAAACGTCGACAAGCAGAAAGAGCTGTTCGACGTCGCCACCACCTCGTGGGCGGAGGCGGGCAATAAGCCACCGCATCTGGCGACATCCTTCTGGTTCGCACTCGGCGATCCCGAACCCGCCCGTGCGCAGATCCACCATCACCTGCGTCGGTATATGAATTGGATCCCTGCCGACTTCGTCGACGCGATCGCTCCCACTACGGGCTGGGCAGGCGACGAGAATCAGCTTGCCGAGGTACTGGCGAGGTTCGCTGCCATCGGCACCGACGAAATCCACCTCATCCCGACCAGTTCAGACCTCAGTCAACTTCAACGGGTTGCGGACGTGGTCGAGGCGTTTCGCGATTAGTCCGGTCCGGGAAGCGCCCCCAGCCGGCTCGACCGAACAGACGTCATTCACTCGCATGCCGACGCCCGCCCGTCGCGGCCCGAGGATGTACACACGCGAAATGTGATCCGGGCGCTCGCGGTGATCTGCGGGACGAGCTTCGGCCAGTTGGGAGAGCGGGGCGGATGGGCCGCTCGCGTTTCCGGTGCTTGCTCGGTCTGCGG